>JAQURK010000005.1 GCA_028715645.1 Candidatus Omnitrophota bacterium
CCATCCAGTCCCTATCGCGTTTTGCGAGATAATCATTGACGGTAACTATGTGGACGCCCTTCCCCGTAAGGGCGTTTAAGTAGGCCGATAAGGTGGCGACCAGTGTTTTGCCTTCGCCCGTCGCCATCTCGGCGATCTTGCCCTGGTGCAGGACGATGCCGCCTATAAGCTGGACGTCAAAATGCCTCATGTTCGCGAACCTTTTTCCAGCCTCTCTGACCACCGCGAACGCCTCGGGCAGGATCTCATCCAGGGCCTGTTTTTCCGGGACCTCCTTGGCCCTGGCGGCATTTATTCTTTCCTTGAATTCCGCCGTCTTGCCTTTAAGCTGCTCATTTGTCAGCTTGGAGATCTCCGGCTCTAGCGCGTTTATCCTGTCTACGGCAGGCCTTATCTTTTTAATGTAGCGCTCATTCTGGCTTCCAAAAATTCTTTTTAATATAAAATTTATCATGTTTTATCGCCGCTTGCCGCTTTCCACTTAAGGTATGCCTCGATCAATTCGTCCATTTCCCCCTCTAGCACCGCCTGGGCATTGCCTGTCTCGAATCCGGTCCTGTGGTCCTTTACCATCGAATAGGGATGCAGCACGTATGAGCGTATCTGGCTTCCCCATTCTATTTTTTGCTTCTGGGCATACTGCTTGAATAATTCTTCTTCCTTCTTTTTTCTCTCAAGATCATAGAGCCGCGCCATTAGTATCTTCATCGCCATCGCCTTATTCTTGTGCTGGGAGCGCTCATTTTGGCACTGCACCACTATTCCGGTCGATAGATGCGTGATCCTTACCGCCGAATCCGTCTTATTCACGTGCTGACCTCCCGCGCCGCCGGCCCTGTAGGTATCGATCTTAAGGTCCTGCTCCTTTATGTCAATCTTTATATCATCCGTTATCTCGGCTATCACATCTACCGACGCAAATGACGTATGCCTGCGTTTATTCGCGTCAAACGGAGAGATCCTGACGAGACGGTGCACGCCCGATTCGCCTTTTAAATATCCGTAGGCGTAATCCCCTTTTATGATAACGGTGACATTCTTAAGGCCCGCCTCTTCACCCGGGAGGAAATCGACCTGTTGGACCTTAAAATCCCGCGAAGAGGCCCATTTTGAATACATCCGAAACAGCATCGACGCCCAGTCGCAGGCCTCTGTTCCGCCCGCGCCCGCATTAATGCTAAGGACGGCGTTTGCCTTGTCTATCGGCGCGCTTAAAAGCGTCCTGAACTCAAGCCCCTTTAACCTCGTATCCAGTTTTAAAAGGTCTTCCGACAGGTGCCCGAGAGAGGTTTCATCCGATTCCTCGACGATACCAATCAGGCCGTCGAGGTCGTGAAACTGCGCCTCGGCCTCAAGGTAAGGTTCGACCGCGCCTTTTAGGTCCTTTAAGGAAGCGATTATCTCGTTTGCTTTTTTATTGTCATCCCAGAAATTCGGCAGGGACATCCGCTGCTCAAAATCTTTTATTTTGGCGAGTTTTTTATCAACCTCAAAGATACCTCCGCAGGTTAGCGAGTATTTCCTTCGTTTTATCCATCTCCTGGCGCAGCTCTTTAAGCGTCATTTTCCTTGGCTCCCTTTTTGGTTATTATAGCACGTATACCCTCAAGCGTCAAACCCTCGGATGTTAAAAGCCGCAATTTCCTGCGGGGCCCGCGGGCAAAACCGCCAAGGGCGCCGTCCGATTTCACGACCCGGTGGCATGGGACGATGATAGGGTGGGAATTTTTATTCAGGGCATTGCCTACCGCCCGCCATGCCCTGGGACTGCCCGCCCTTTTTGCCACCCAGGCATAAGATCGCACCTGTCCCCTGGGTATGGTCTTTACAACGTCATAAACTTTAAGGTCAAACGATCCGTTTTTTGATCTCATCCGCAAGCCTTTTATTTATGCCCCTGACCCTCATTAGGTCGGCCGTCGGCGCTTTTTTTATACCTTCTATCGAGCCGAAATACTTTATCAGGTCTGTCTTTCTTTTAGGCCCTATGCCATTTATCGAATCAAGGACGGATTCTTCAACAAGCTTTCCCCTCAGGCCCTTATGGTACCTGATAGCGAACCTGTGGGCCTCATCCCTTATACGCTGTATAAGGTACAGCACCGGCGAATTTGCCGGCAATTTTACCGGCTGGGGCCTGTCAGGGAGGAATATATGCTCGAATTCTTTCGCTATCGACATCATTGGGATGCCGCCTAATCCCAGCTTATCCAGTTCCTCCTTCGCGCATAACAGGTGCCCCTTGCCGCCGTCTATGACAACCAGATCGGGGTGCTGCCTGCCTTCATCAAGAAGCCTCTGGAAACTTCTTCTTACTATCTCTCTCATCATGCGGTAATCGTCAATACCCGCGGTGTCTTTTATCCGGAATTTCCGGTAGCCTTGTTTATGGGGCTTCCCTTCCTTAAATATTATCATGGAGCCTACCGCTTCTTTGCCGCTTATATTGGAGACATCGAACGCCTCTATGATGGCGGGCTCTTTTTTAAGCCCAAGGATCCCCTTCATGGCCTGCAACTGGTTATTTACCGCATATCTTTCCCTGCCGTTTTCTATAAACTGCGTGAGCGCCGAGATCTGATCCCTGTACCTTGTCGCCTCTTCGTACTTTTTCTGGACGGCCGCCGCGTTCATTTTTTCTTCCAGTTCCTTAAGGACCTCCGGCCGCCTCCCGTCAAGGAACATGATCACCTGGTTGACGACGCCGCGATAGGCCTTCTCGTCGGATTTGCCGCCGCAGGGGGCAAGGCACTGTTTAAGATAATAATTAAGGCATACCGTTTTGGGCAGCTTATTGCAGGTCCTGAATAAAAAGGCGCGCCTTAAGAAATTAACCGCTTCCCTGAGCAGCCTCGCGCTGGTGTAGGGCCCAAAATACATCGCCCCATCGTTTCGTTTTTGTCTTGTTATGATCAATTTGGGGAAACGCTCGTTTACGGTAAGTTTTAACAAGGGATAATTCTTATCATCCCGAAGAGCGACATTATATTTAGGGCGCCTGGATTTTATGAGGGCGGCCTCCAGAATCAAGGCCTCCGCCTCATTTGAGGTGACCATAAAATCCACGTCCTCAATATTATCTATAAGGGCGCTTAACCTGGCGGATACCGGCCTGTTTCTAAAATAACTCGCGACCCTTTTTTTAAGGGAGGCGGCCTTTCCGACATAAATTACGGCGCCGTTTTTGCCCTTCATTAAATAGACGCCGGGCGCCTCCGGCAATTTTTTTATTTTTTCCTTAATATCCATGCTAAAAGTTCTTTCATCTCGCGCGCATCCATTAAATAACTTATAAGAAAATACAGGGGCGCGCCGAGCGCTATGGCGATGAGCACGTTAACCTTTAGCGTCGCGGCGTAACAAAATAAACCCATCAAAAGGCCGGCGATAGAGATTTTTATGATAGAATCAACGACGGTGCTTATCCCGATCCTTCCTATCTTTTTCTTCAGCATTACATATAATACAACGCAGTTAAATATGGCGGAAATAGAGGTGGCCAGCGCCAGCCCGCCTATCTTTAGGGGGCCCATCAGCGCGACATTTAATATTAAGTTTAAAACTAAAGAAGCGGCGGCCGCCTTGACGGGCGTCATCGTATCCTGAAGAGAATAGAACGCGCTGACCAGCAGTTTTATTCCACCGCAAGCCACCAGCCCGATCGCGTAAAAAAACAGGGCGCTCGCGGTTATGCTCGTCGAATAGGCGGAAAAGGCCCCCCGTTCAAAGAGCGTTTTTGTAATAGGCGCGCTTAAAAACATCAGGCCCGCGCTTGCCGGAAGAAGAATAAAGAAAAGCGCCCTCAGGGAAAAAAGCAGGGTGCCTTTTAATTTTTCTATGTCATTTGCCGCGGCCTGCCTTGACATCGCAGGGAGCGCCGCCTGCGCGAGCGCGATGCCGAATATGGCCAAGGGCAGCTGCCATATCCTGTTCGCGTAATACAGGCCGGCAACGGCCCCTTCCCCTACTATGCCCGAAAGCGAGGCAAGGATCGTGCTGACAAAAACGTTTACCTGGTAAACGCAAGCGCCAAGGGCCCTGGGTATCAGGAGCAGGCCTATTTTTTTTGCCTGGGGATGGGCGAATCTTTTCGTAAAGGATAAACTCCATCCCTTCATATAAAGCGGCGGGAATTGTATCAAAAGCTGCAGGACCCCGCCCGCAAGCACGCCGGCCGCAAGTCCGAATACGTTTTCCCCGAACCATACCGCGCACAGGATCATAAGGAGGTTAAGGACGCATGGCCCGAACGCGGGGGCCGCGAAATGACCGAGGGTATTCAATATACCCATCGCATAGGCCCAAAGCCCGACCAGTATGAGAAAGGGAAACAAGAGCCTGGTAAGCGTTACGGTCAGTCTGAATTTCTCCGGATCCGAAATAAAACCCGGCGCTATCATCCTTACTATGAGAGGCGCGGCAAAGATGCCAATGACCGTAAGGACAAGCAGGATAATAAACAGAATATTAAAGACCACGCGGGTAAGGTCAAAAAATTCCTTTTTACCTTTTTTTGCCAGTTCCTCGGTAAAGACAGGGACAAATGCGGCATTTGTCGCGCCGTCCCCGATAAGGTCCCTTAAAAGATTGGGTATCCGGAAGGCCACCACAAATGCCTGGGCGTAAAGCGAGGTGCCGAAAAAACCCGCTATTACTATATCCCTCACAAAGCCGAGTACCCGGCTTAAGGAGGTGGCCAGCCCTATTACGCCCGCCGATTTTACTATGGATTTATTTGTTGACATAGCCGCCGTGTTATGTTATAAATTTTACTACTATGCCGATACAAAGGGCCGCTTTTAAGAGCGTCCGAAAAGACAAAAAGAGGCATCTAAGAAACCTTAGGATAACCTCTGAATTAAAAAGCCTTGAAAAAAAGGTCGAGGGCTTTTTTAAATCCAAAAACCCAAAAGAGGCCTCGCTCGCCCTAAGGCAATTAATCTCAAAGATAGATAAGGCGGCCTCTAAGGGCACCATCCACAGAAATAGGGCCTCAAGGAAAATCGCAAGGTTGATGAAGCGCCTTGCGAAATTAAAGCAATAACCTCGCCATAAGCATCTGCCAGCCGGAAGAGGGATCATAAATAGCGCTGGTCTTTGCCTTCAGGTCAAAGTCTGTAATTTCAGATAGGGCGCGCCTGAGCCATTTTATATCAAGACGGCCGGCCTGGCGCAGGGCCTTTTCAACCTGGAAATCCTTTATACAAAGCTGTTTGCCTATCCTTTGATTTGTATATCCCAGGTTTAAGCATTCCTTGACTCTCAAAAGGAGCCGGAGGTTCCATCCGAACAGGGCTATGCCAAGGCCCTCTTTTTTCTGGTCAAGGGTCAATTCCATGACCCTTTTTTTATCATTCCTGCTGATGGCATCGATTATATCATATACCGTGTTGGTGATGTCGTTCCCTACAAGCCGGTTGATATCTTCTTCGGTTATCGACGGCCTGTGCCCCGTATAAAGGCTCACTTTTTCCAGCTCTTCATCTATTGCTTTCAGGTTGTTGCCCTTAAGCTGCTCAAGCATGGCCGCCGCGCGGGGATCGATCCTCTTTTTTCTGGCCGTGGCCCGCTTAGAAATCCAGTTAGTCAGACTTGGGCCGTATAATTTTTTAAAAAAAACGGTATTTGAGGCCTTACTTAGCCGTGAAAGAAATTTGTTTTCAGAAACCGCTTTTTCCTTTAAATCCGTTTCCAGGATCAGGATGGTTTCAGGGAAAGGGGCGGATACGTAGTCCAATAGCTGCTCCTGGAAGGCGGCGGAAAGCCCGTCTATATTTTTTATTATGATCAATCTTTTGGCGTTTAAGAAGGGCCTGGTCCTGGCCAATGAGAGGGTATCTGGAAGGTCTAATTCTTTCGCAAAAAAAAGTCCGTAATCCACGGCTTTATCCGAAGCGCCGTCTTTAAAAAATTTTTGTCTGGTCTCGCGCAGCCAGTTTTCCTTTAAAAATTCCTCATCGCCCGCAAGCAGGTAAACCGGTTTATCCGTCAACTACCAGACCTCTATCGTCTTTTCTATGATACGTCTTGCCAGGTCGTTTATTGCTTCTGCCCTGGCAGTTTCTTCGCTTTTTTTAAGGGTACCCTCTGTCCTTTGGCTGGACTCTCCCGAGAAATGATTTGCTTCCCAAATAATCTTCTCTTCCCTCTTGTCCAGGAATTTCACGGAAACGGCCACCCTTACCCTGAATTCGACTACATCCTGGCTCTCGTTGTACCTTAAAGGCTCTTTCACATATTCAATAACCTCTCCTGTAAGGACGGAATCGGCCAGGGCGTAGTCCTTGACAACTTTAAGGTTCCCATCCAGGATAAACCTGTCCGAGACTGCCCTTGTAACCTCGTTTTCAAGGCCCGGCGTATAAAGCTGATAGGGATTTTTATTCGATATCTCCCTTGCGATATCTATGCTGTTCTTAAAATTTTCAACATAGACCGTCTTGATATGCGGCGGAAGGAGCGTTTTGGTGGTATAGCCGCAGCTGGATAAAAAAAGACCATAGACCATAGAACATAGAACATAGACCCAAATTGCTCTTTTGATTTTCACCTTTTCGCCTTTTCTATCCTCTTCTCAAGCTCCTCTATTTTGCTAAACGCCCTTTTCGCCCATAAGGTCTTAGGATAAGAATCAAGTATTTCCTTGTAATAAACAATAGCGCTGTCGTAGTGTTTCTGTTTTTCATAAAAATGGCCGGTATTATAAAGGCTTTCCGCCTTTTTTTCCTGGAGCCTGATAAGGGCCTGCTCCGCGTCCTGTATGGTCTCGCCTCTGTCCTTGCTCTTTACAAAATCCTCAAACCCCTTTATCGCCTCCTCTGTCGGCTCCTGGTCATAATTGGGGTTTAAGGATATCTTATAAGTGCAGTATGCCACTTCATATCTTGACTGCTCATATAAAAGGCTCTTAGGGTAATTATTCACCAGCTTGCCGTATGCCTCGGCCGCCTCCTTGTACTGTCCCAGCTTCTTGTAGCATTCGCCTATTTTGAATTGGGCCAGGTCGGCGTATTTGCCGTAAGGAGAGTTGGCTACAACCTTTTCGAAGATCTCAAGTGCCTTATCGACAGCGGGTATGACCGCTACGCCGAAAATCTTTTCCTTCTGGCCGCCAAAATAAAGGTTGCCCAGCTTGTATTGGCGTTCCAGTATTTCCTCGGTAAGCTCGGAACGCGGGTACACATCTATTACCTTCTGGTAGGCCAGAAAGGCCGCGTAATATTCAAGGCGTTCCTCGTATGAACGACCTATGTAATACTGGGCATCGGGCGCCAGTTCCGACTGAGGGTAGGCTCTTATCAATTTTTTAAATTCGCTTATCGATTTTGAATAATTCTTTGCCAGATAAAACTGCATGGCATAATCATACTGTTCTCTCGGGGTGTCTTTGGGGGCGTATTTCGGGTTAAACCATTTCTTGGACTGCGGCGTCCATATCCAGTAGGCCTGCGAAATGGAAAGGCCTATAAGAGAATAAGAAACCGCTAATAGACAGATTATCTTAAGTAAACGCTTTTCTTTTTTCATAAGGAAGGTTTAAGGCGTGGCGAGGCGATTTAAATAATTAGAAAGCCTTTCCTTGTCATCCCTTGACATTTCAAGAAATTGATTGCCGATCTCATACTTATCATCGTCCGGCAATTTCCGTATCCAGGCGATTTTGGATACCGCGGAAACCGATCTTTCGGGGACAGGAAGGTTTATATCTATAACCATCCTCGCCGTGAGGGCGAGAAATTCGTCGGCTATAAACCGCACTCCTCCAATGCTTATATCGCTGGTAAAGCTTTTCCTCTTCGCTTCCTGGGAGGCCCGGAGCATCCTGTAATCTACAGGCATCGCCATCTTGAAACGTGAGGCCTTTCTTTTTTCGTTAAACTTCATATTAAAAAATTTTACCACAGAAGGGACGGTTTGTCAAATAATGCCTTTTCTTTTAAGAATGTCGTTAATCGCGGCCCTCAGGGTGCCTATCTCCTGCGTCTTTACGATATATTCCTCGCTGTAGAGCCTTGCGGCCGAGATCTTTGAACCTTCATCTTCCTTCGCGGTAAGCATGGCCACCGTTATTTCCATGGTTTTTTTATCTTTCTTTAATTTTTCAAGCACCTCAAAACCCGTCATGCCCGGCATTATGATATCCAGCAGTATAATGTCTGGTTTAACTTTCCTGGCAAGCGAGATCCCCTGCTTTCCGTTGTTCGCTACATAAACAACGAATTCGCCGGTCAATTCCAGGTTAAGCTTTACAAGTTTACAAAAATAAAATTCATCGTCGATTATTAATATTTTTTTCTTATCCATTAGCTCCCCCTTCTTTTGCTATCTTTAACTTGATTATTATCTTAGTGCCCTTTCCTTCCTCGCTCTCGGCATATATGAATCCCCTATGCAGATCGATTATATTCTTGCTGACGGATAATCCAAGACCTATCCCCTTTTGCGGCCCCTTCGTGGTAAAAAAGGGGTCGAATATCTTGCTCATATTTTCCCTGCTAATCCCGATACCCGTATCCTCTATCTCTACGATGAGCGCAGTTTCACCCACCTTGAAGTTATCGTTTTTCCTGTTGCCGGCGCCGTTCCCCGGTTCGGTCAACAATTTATCATAGCTTCGTATGATGATCTGCCCGCCGTTAGGCATCGCCTGGACAGCGTTAAGCAGGGCGTTTACAAAAACCTGTTCTATCTTATTTTTATCGACAAGCACCTTTGGCAGGCCTATTTTTATTTCTTTGGATACCTTTATATTTTTTTCTAATTTGAGCTTGTTTTTTACCAGCGCCAATGAGGTATTTATCACCGAGTTAATGTCTTCTTTTTTAAGGTCAAGCTCCGTGACCCTCGAAAAATCATATAGCATGCGTATGATCTTATCCGCCCTTTTTACGCTGTCCTTGATGATCTTAAGCGTATCATTTATCGGGTTCCTTCCTTTCTTTTTCGGCAATTTTTCCTCAAGGTAATTAATACCGAGTATTATAATGGCTAGAGGATTGCGTACCTCGTGCGCGACTCCGCTCGCAAGCTGCCCCAGCGCGCGCATCTTCTCCGCCTGTATAAGCATGTTCTGGGTTTCTCTAAGTTTTTCGTTGGCGTCCTCAAGTTCTCTGGCCTTCAGCTTCTGGGCTTCTGCCGCCGCGGTCGCCACCGCAAGCTCCCTTTCCTTCTTTTTGTTTTCCTCGATCAGTTTCGCTTTTTCCGCGACCATTCGGACGATATTCCTTAATTCCTTGGGGCTAAAGGGCTTTATCACGTAATCGCATACGCCTGATTTTATCGCCTCTATGGATGACTCGAGCGAAGGATAGGCGGTAACGATTATCACGGATGTCCCTTCCAGCCTGTCTGGGACGGCCTTCAATACGTCTGTCCCGCTCATCCCCGGCATCTTCAGGTCCAGGAGCAGCAGGTTAAATTTCTCTTGTTTTATTCTCTCAACGGCTTCTTCCCCGCACGAGGCGGTCGTTACCCTGTAGCCTTCCTCTGTCAGGATAGTATCGTACAGATTTCGTACCTCTGTTTCGTCATCTACCGCCAGGATACTTACATCCTTTACGGAAAACATCTGGTCAGGACACATTTATCCTCCATATTTCTCCCTATTTCTTAAGATATTTTTCGACGATATCGTGTATGGTCTCGCTTAATTTACGGGCCTCATAGGGCTTAGCCAGACAGGCCGCCGCTTGAAGCGCAGGCTCATTTTTCGCGATATCCTCTATCCCGGCGCCCGTGATAAGGATGACCGGTATATGCTTGGTGCTCGGTTTTTCCTTCAATCTTTTACAGACCTCGAAACCGTGCATCTTCGGCATAATAATATCAAGTATAATTATGTCCGGGGACTCCGACTCTGCCTTTTTCAAGCCCTCAAGCCCGTCATTTGCGCTGACCACCTCGTAGCCGTAAAATTCCAGCCTCTCCCTGAGCGCGTCAACTATAGAAGGTTCATCGTCTATTACCAAAATCTTTATTTTGTCGGTCATTTTAGTTAGCGCCTCCCGTCTCTAATGCCCTCGTGTCTTTTTTCAGGCCAAACGCAAATTTCAGGATAAACCTATCCGAACCTCTGGCCAGTATTACCTCATCCTGCATGATCTTTACCACCTTGAAACCCGCTATCTGTTCTCCTTCCGCAATCGCCCGGTCGTTGATCAATGCCACAGGCCTTTCCTCTTCCCATATGATACCCGAAAGGACAAGATCGGAAGAGCCAAGCCTGGCCGCCGGCTGTCTCTGTCTCGCGAAAGGGTCGTGCAAGGAAGAAATGTTTACCGGCGCATCCTGAGAACTTACCTGTTCAAGCAGCCTGTCAAACCCTGACGTTTCCTGCCGCGCCGGCTGGCGCGTTGTTTTCGGCGCCGCCGCCGTCGGTTTTACGGCGGTTTTCACCGTCTTCTTTTTTGGCGCCGCGGGCTTGGGGAGATAAATAAGGATGGAGGTGATAATCACAGCCACCATTATTGCGCCTATAATGATTTCTCTTTTTTTCATCATTTAAGTCACTTAACCGCCTCGTCTGCCGCAAAAACGGCTGAAGCCGTCATCCTTATGTCCAATTTTGGCAAAATATTCTCATCCCTGTTTATCGAGAGGCCGGTAACGACCCAGGCAACAGGGGATGCCTTAAGGTTGGACAAAAAGGTTATAAGTTCCGCGTAAGTGCACTGGAAACTTGTGTCAACGGGCAAGACCTTGTATTTTCCTTTCGTCTCGGCCGCTTTCGATTTGACAGAGGCGAGCTCTATCTTTGATAAGGAGGCGGCATTCACCATCTCTTGTGTTATTAACAGGGTATTCTCGATATGCATCGCCTTATCCCTGGTTTGTCTTACAAGCTGCTGGATCGCTGTGAGGTCATTTCTCTTCCTGTCCAATTGTTCACGCAGGGAGGCTTTTTGTTTTTCTATGTCAGCCTCGGATATCGCCATATTTTTTTTCCTCATCAACCTTATATCTTTTTTTAATTCGCCGGCTGACCTTAGCTTCGGGTAAAAATCAAATACCGAAACAAGGATCACGCCGAGAATTATTCCGGCGCATTCCAATCTGAGTATATTTCTTACTCGCTGTTCCATTGGTTATGTCTTATTTAAATTCGCAATTGATGGCGAAATTTATCTCTTCCCCGTCGGCGGATTCCTGTTTCTCCATTGATGCGAGGTCTATCTTCTTAAAAGACGCCATCTTTTTCAGTTCCAGCATGAATTCACTTACCAGCTCCGTGTTAAACGCCCTGCCGGTGATCCTAAGGCCTTCTTTCTGCGGATCGACGGCGAGCGCCGTAAACCACACCCTTCCGTATGCCGCGTCGCTTATGGATTTTAAGAGTGGCGCGGACGCGAGGTGTTTGGCCATTATATCTATAAGCGCCTTATTTTCGCTTGCGTACCTGGCCTTCTCTTTCTCGATGGCAACCGCCTCTTTTTGCAGTTGTCCAAGGCCCGGGTATCCCTTAACGGCGTTTAATTGCTTTAAAGTTTTTTTAAGCGCCGTCACCCTGTGGACCAATGAAAAATGAACGAGGGTCATTGCCAGAAATATCAGGCCGATGCCGACGATGATGACGTTTTTGTTAATCCTCCCGATTTCCGTATGTTTTACCTCTTCCGGCAGTAAATTAATCTGTCGCATAGTTGTCATGAAAGGGCCGCTCCAAGGGCCGCCATAAGGCAGTGGCCGGCCGGGTCAACGAGCCCCATCCTTTTAAACGGGTCGCCGATCTCAACGGGCAAGCCTGTTTCCTGGCCAAGGTATTTTTCCAAACCGTCCGACCGGGCGCCGCCGCCGCAAAGGATGATCCTGTCGACCTTCCGGATAAATAATTCGGCCTCGCAGTAGGCCAGTGAGCGGTTTATTTCCTTCGCCAGTTCCATAAAAAAAGGCGCAACGGGCGGCTTTAATTCGATAGTCCTCACAAATTCCAGCGATTCCCCTTTAAGGACAATGATGGATGTTACCTTTGCGCCGACGTCAATAATAGTGGTAGCGGCATCCGCATTAGGCGCATAATTGCTAAGATACGCCCTGGCCGCGGCAAAGGGGCATATATCAAGGATGACCGGCACAAGTCCGGCAGAGGAAATAACGCGTAAATATTTTTTTACCGTAATTTTTTTCGCGGCGACTATTATTATATCCATCTGGTCCAGGCCTTCCTTTAGCGACGAACCCAGCGTCTGAAATTCCACTATCGCATCATCTATAGGAAAAGAGATATATTTCTCGGCCTGCCATTTAACCGCTTTAATGAGCTCTTCCTTTGCCACTTTTGGAACACTGATATGCCTCAAATAGATTTCCGGGTCTGACACGGCTACCCTTACCTCTTTGCCTTTAATCCTTTTTTCCTTCCAAAGCGCCCGCAGGGCCGAGGCTATTATTTCTTCAGAGCGCCCGCTCGTATGATCATTTGGAAATTGTTTATAGCCATGGTTAATTACCTTTGGACCTTCCTTGAGCTGGACAAACTTAACGGAATCGGCGCCTATGTCGAGGCCTATCTTTACCTTTTCTTCGAATAGCTTATCAAAAAAATTAAGTTTATCTAAGATATCGAACGTTTTCATTTTAACTTGGCTTGAACCGGCAATCTAATAAAGAAGGTCGTACCTTTACCCACTTCGCTTTCTACATCTATTGTGCCCTTGTGGCGCTCTACTATCTCAAGACTTATGGAAAGACCAAGCCCTGTCCCTTTGCCTTCGGGCTTGGTCGTATATAACGGTTTAAATACGGTTTCAAGTTTGTCCTTGGGGATCCCGCAGCCTGTGTCCTCGAATTTTATCTCAACCCATTTGTTATCGATATTTGAAGTGGTTATGGTCAATTGGCCTCCCGTTAATTCCATGGCGTCCTTCGCGTTTATGATCATATTTAAAAATACCTGCTGGATCTGGTCTTTGTCGACGGTTATCCTCGGCAGGCCCGCGGCGGAATTCTTTACCATGTTTATGTTGGCCTTTCTCATGTGATATTGAGAGATGATAAGCGCCGACTCGAGTATCTCGTTTATATCCGCGGGGGCCATTTCGGAATTGCCGCGCCTGGCGAATTGAAGGAGATTCTGGGTAACGCGCCTGCAGCGATTCACCTCGTTTACCGCTATCTTTAAAAAGTCGGCGCATTTTTTTATGTCGTCCGCGGATGTCCTGCCGCTCGTCAATCTCTCATAAGAAAGTTCGACATAACTTATAATGCTTGTGAGGGGATTGTTAATCTCGTGCGCGATCCCGCTTGAGAATTTTCCGAGCGCGGAGAGTTTTTCCGCCTCTATCAACTGGGCCTGGCGTTCCTTTAGCTCAAGGTTTGCCCTTTTTAAGTCGTCAAAGAGCTTGGCGTTTTCAATCACCATGGCCGCCTGGTTGGATATCGCGGCCAGGAGCTCAAGGTCGGCCCTTACGAAACCCAGCGCCGTAACCTTGCTGTCAACATACATGATACCTAATATCTTTTCCTTTGTCTTGACCGGTACACAGATCGCGGAATGTATACCGGCAAGTATCACGCTTTCCGCTTTCTTAAATCTTGTCTCGCCCGCGACATTCGAAATGAGAACCGATTCCCCCGTGTTTAACACATGAGCCGTGATAGTCTTTGAAACCGTCATTGCCGTGTCTTTGCCCGCACCATTTCTATTCATCGCGGTCTGGGGAATAAGGCCCTTGGTATCCTCGTCTATCAACATTACGCAGCCCCTGTCAGCGTCCATGACCTCCAGAACAAGTTCCAGGATATTATCAAGGACCTTGGACATTTCGGTGATAGCGCCGAGATTATAATTAATTCGGTAGAGGATCATTAACCTCTGATAGGCCTCCTGCAGGGCCTTTATATCAGGCCTGCTTAAGTCAACGTCCAGGGATCTTACATCACCCGGCGAAAGCGCCATTTTCATGGTCAGGTCTTCGGCGGTTTTTTCTTCCTGAACCACCTTTAAAGAGCGGCCGCTGACCTTTCCTATCAGGTCCTCCCGCGCGGAAAGAGACAAAAATGCTATTGTAGCAGCGCCTATCAGTATTTCATCGCCATAATTGAGCGTCTTTCTTGTTACCGGCGAGTTGTTGATCATTGTCCCGTTTGTGCTTTCAAGGTCCTCGAGCACATATTCCTCGCCCTGATGAATTATTCGCGCATGGAAACGGGAAACCCTCCTGTCAGGCAGGACTATGGTGTTTGAGGGGCCGCGGCCAAGCGATACCTCCTTATCATCCAGGCGGTAGACCAGTCCTTTTTTCTCCCCTGTCCTTATGACAAGCTTCGGCATCTCTACCTTAACCTTTCAATATTCTGCCTCGCCATCTCCGCTTGAGAAGGCGAAGGTTTATATCTTAATAAGTCCTTCCAGGCTTCCAGCGCCCTGCGTAAATCGCCTGCCGCCTCGTATGCCGCGGCAAGGTCCTGATAATAAAGAGGGTAATCCGCCCTTAAGGCTATCGCCTTTCTATATTCGGCAATAGCCATATCGGCAAGGCCGCCCTGATAAAATTCAAGCCCGCGGCTGTGGTAATTATCCGCCAGCTCAAGCTTCTTTAAAGACTCCTCGGTTTTTTCAATCAGGCCTTTCTCGGGCTTTAACCTGAACTTAAAATCTTTCCCGACTTCCGGCAAAAATAAAAGACCGAGGGCTATGATTATAAAAGCCGGCGCAAGTATAAAGAATATTTTTTTACTTCGTGAGAGTGCTGTTTTTTTTACATCGTCTTTAACAAGATTGGCGGTCATTGGTCTTGCCTTCGGCTGAAGGCCCCTGAATCTTTCTATATCGTCCAGCATATCCTGTACGTGCTGATACCTCTGTGAGACATCCTTTGCCAGGGCCTTAAAGGTTATCATTTCGAGTTCAGGCGGTATAGCCTTCCCCCTCATGGGGGGCGGAAGCTCATATTTATGCTTCATTAATACCGCCTGGTAGGTATCCGCCTTGAAAGGAGGGTTGCCGGTCAAAATTTCATACATGGTGATCCCAAGGGAATATATGTCGCTTCTTGAATCTATCTCTCCGTCGGAGATCTGTTCGGGCGACATATATTCCGCCGTCCCTACTACAGAGCCTTCTGTCGTTACCCGCGTGATTTCCGGTATCTGCACAAGGCCGAAATCCATTACCTTGGCCCTGCCTTCCTTATCAACCATGATATTGCCTGACTTTATATCGCGATGGATCATCCCCTTGCCGTGGGCATATGCCAGGGCCTGGCCGACCTGAAGAATTATATCCATTGCCTCATTTGCGGCAAGCGGCCCTGACTGCTTCACTATCGACTTGAGTGTTCTTCCATCGATAAATTCCATGGCAAAATAATGGTTGCCCTTTGTTATCCCAAAATCAAATACCTTTATGATGTTGGGGTGCTCAAGCCTTGCCATGCACTGGGCCTCTCGGTAAAATCGTTCAACCGCGGAGGCATCTATCATGGACGGCAGAAGGACCTTAAGGGCAACTGTTTTTTGGGTTGCGGATTCAAGGGCCTTGTACACAATGGCCATCCCGCCCTTGCCTATCTCCCTGAGGATTTTGTATTTACCGATAAATTTTTCCTGTTCCATTTTTTAAGTGCCCGGATAGCCCTTCCAGGAGACGACCCTTACCGTACAACTGTCCTTGCCGTCATTTACATTATATGTAAAATCCGGCGGCTGTAACTTTAAGTCGTAATATACATTTAAATCAGTGCCGTTTAAAACGCTAAGGTTTTTGCCGACTATAAGACTCCCGTTAACTGTAACCTTGTTTACGCCGTCCAAATTAATGGCGCCGCCTTGAGAAAAAACAAGGCCGTTTATGGTTGAATTCGACATGCCTGTCATGGATATTCCCTCGGCGGCAATGACCGCGGGATAACCCTCGACCGGATTGCCCCCTTCCGCCGATATGGTAACATTTGAGGCGTTGTCCATCGTAACCGTGCCCTCCGCGACCAGTGTCCCGTTGAGCTTTACATCGCTTTTGATTACGGCGTCGCCCCTTACGTAATATATACCTGTATATGTCCCGGGCTCAAAGGTATAGGTAAAGGCCCCACCTTGTCCTCCACCGTCTTTTTTCCCTTTTGAGCCGCCTTTTTTCAGGTCATAATCGGCAATCTGCTTATAGGCGTTAAAATCCACCGATATCTCAGGAAGGCCCTCAAACTCCGAAATAGACCTTGCATCCGCCATATTCATGTTGCCCTTGTAAAAATTCCCTTCCAGGATCAGGAGCCCCGTAAGGTTCCCGCTCGAGCCTGTAAAATTGCCGTCTCCTGAACCCAGGCCGCTTATCCCCAATTGTCCGGAAAAGCTTGCTGGGCTTAATAGTATAAGTTCCGTCCTCATGGTCCTTGACGCCTGGCCGCATTGTCCTTGGGAGGTAACTTCAACTAACTGGCCTTTTCCCCCGCTTAAGGTAACGTTGTACTCGCCGCCGCCAAAGGCAGTCGGCGCCGTATCCTGGGAAAATGCAGCGTCGTTAAAAATCTTGTCGATGGTCTCATTAAGGCCCGCCTCCGCGATGTAAAAGGCCTTGAGGGCGTCCCTTTGATTACTTGTAATTTCCGTTTGAGACCGCGAAATGATGACATACCCTGTCCCGAGCGAAAAGAGAACGAACATCAATATAAGCGCCGTTATAAAGGCCACTGCCGAGTTATTCTTTCTTTTCATTTTTTCTTTATCCTCTTTTCAAGGGTTATAAGTGCGCATATTTGCGCATGACGTAAGCGTAAATGATTCTTTCCCGTCTGACATTACGAGGTTGACCTCGGTGAAGGCCGCCTGGGCAGCCTGCGCGACGGCCTGGCCGTTTGAATCCCGAAGCGTAATCCTGAAGCTTTCGATCCAATCGGCTATCACAGGAGGGTCTTTTTGGTCATCGACCTGCCTGTAAAGGTTTGAACCTGATTTATAATATTTTATGACCTCTACAGAATCATCCTCGTTTTCAAGATACCTTGTTTTAAACTCAAGCACATCATCAGTGAAGGTTGTAATGGAAACGGCGTACCGGAGGTCTGAGGTGATCCGTTCCATCGCTACTCTTCCGTTCTGGATCAATTCGTTTCTCTTCCCGCTCAGTTCCCAATTTTTTAACGAGATACCAAGGATATTTGTCAAAGCAAGCAGGATGACCGAAATAAGCGCGAGCGCGAGGGAAACCTCTATTAACGTAATTCCGTTCCTGGTTTTCAGGCCTTTGATATTCATAAATCACCTCATTTGGAATGTCTGCTGCCCCAGCTCCACTTTTCTTTTTTGCCGCTGGTCTTGGTAGCGGCTGCTCTTTTTACATTGCAAACCTTTGTGGTAATACTCTCATGGCCAATGCCGGCCGCGCCCTGCCACCTAATGGCAACCGTTATTTCTTTCAGAGTGGGACTGACATTGTTTACCGTCGTATCGAGCGTGTATCCGGGAAAATCATCATATGTCTCATCAAGGGAATCCGATATAGCATTAAAACTCTTTGATATGGTCCCTTCCATTTTCCTCTCTAATAGATTATACGCGATGGTCCTCTCCTCGCTCAACCGGCCGGCCCTACTGCCTATATAAAACATGCCCAGGATAGATACGAAGGCGACCCCAAGGATCATAAGAGAAGCGGCGATCTCAACCAGTGTGAAACCCCTGTTTTTTTTCATTTAATATCGACCCTCCCTGTGGCCGCGGCAATGCCGATATCCGCCGTCCGGCCGTTTCTTGCGTCTTTTAATATTATGTGCCCTGATTGGGATGGCGCTCCAAAATAATCAAAGCTGACTATGTCCTGCGCCGGTGACGTAAATGTAGTGGACTTTATCCCGATACCCTCTTTTAAACCGGTGGTTTCAAGCGTCGTATAAGCGCCTCCCGAGTCATACGTGATGGCATAGCTTTCATTGGCTAAATCAAATTCGAGCCTGTAGGTTGTCTGCCTCGTCACCGCAAGCTGCTGGGTATATCTTATCTTTGCCCTGAGCCTTGCGGCCTCCATTTCAAGGTCCTTAACACCTACAAAATTTATCAATTTTGGGCCTATTATCACAGCGCATAAAATGACTATAACGCAGACCATTAGCAGTTCTATAAGCGTAAAGGCGTTTTTTTCAAGGCATTGCTTTACCTTTTTGCGGATAATTCCTATGTCAGAGGGCTTTTGGATATAATCATCAGCGCCGCTCTTTAACGCCTTGATAAGAGAATGGCCTATTCCCGTCCCTGACATGAGGATTACCGGAACGCCGCGGCCGCAGACGGCGAGGTCGTTTGAACTAACCATGTCCGCGTCTATCATGATAAGATTAAAACCGCCGGCGTTTGCCTTTTCCAGCGCCTCATCGCCATTAGCGCTTGAGGTGACATTATAGCCTTCTTTTTCCAATAATTCGGCGAGGAAATCAACCACCATGGGTTCGTCATCCGCCACAAGTATATTTTTCTTGCTCATCTTCCGGCAATAGGCAGCCTGATTGTGAATGTGGTGCCTATTCCTTCGGCGCTTTTTACCTCTATATCGCCGTTATGCTGTTTAATAATCCCATAGGCAACCGAGAGCCCAAGGCCCATGCCTTTATTCGCTTCACGAGTGGTAAAGAAAGGGCTGAAGAGTTTATCAATATTTTCCCTGGATATGCCGCAGCCGGTATCAGTGACCTTTATCTCGATAAAATCATGCCCCTTAGTTGAGGTAGCCAGGAACAATTCGCCTTCTTCAGGCATGGCCAGTGTCGCATTGGATATGATATCAAAAAAGACCTGCTGTATCTGCCCAGGATTCACATTTACCGAAGGCAGGTTAGGGGCGAGGTCTTTTTTTATGCGGATCTTCTTAAGGCTGCTCTGGTATTTCATCATGGCGAATACGTCGTCCAGGAGCTGGTTTATATCCACCATCTTAGACTCTGTCAGTTCCATTTGGCGCGAGATCTTTAAAAGGCTTTCGGTAACCAACTGGCATCGCCGGCCGCCTTTTTCGATGATATTCAGGTATTTTTTCAGCGTTTCAAGATATTCCTTTTCCTGGGCAATAATTTTTGTTCCCTTATTTTCTATCATTTCCTGGCCCAGCTGGGACCAGCCCAGTATCGCCGTCAGCGGATTGTTGATCTCATGGGCCACGCCGCCGGCCAACTGCCCTATCGAGGCAAGTTTTGCCGCATGAATCAATTCCTGGCCCTTCTTTATGAGTTCCTGATTTACCTTGTTTAAGGCCTCATTCGTCTTTTCAAGCTTGGAGGTGTTTAGCTTGAGTTTTGCGGTCATCTCGTTAAACTCATCCGCTAATTCCCGCAGCTCATCGTCTGTCTGGATATCTATTTTACCGTTAAGGTCCCCTTCACCAACTCTCCTGGCGCCTTTTACAAGGCGGTTGAGGGGTTTAATTATCTTGCTGGAAAATATATAACCGATAAAACTCGCCAGCACGACACCCAGGCCCGCTATAAGGTAGAGGACCTTCTTTAATTCATACACGGTATCTAAAATCCCTTCCCTTGAAACCTTTTCATAGGTGAATATGGTAAGCCGGTTTTTTACCTCGTTTGATACCATTAGGACGGTCAAGAGCGTAGAAAACAAAACCACGGATATTATTACCATTATGAATTTTGGCTGGATCCTGAATTTTATCTGCGAGAGGGCAAGCAAAAGATAACCAGCGAAGAGGACCGCCTCTTCGATCTGGAAAAAATCGCCTTTGTCCAACGGGGCGATTAAATTATTAAGGTTGATAATATGCGCCGACAGGATCAGATAAAAGGCGGCCTGCATCCAGGTCTTGAATAGGCCCTTGTTTTGCAGATATAAATAGGCAATGATAACCCCTATCAACCCCAAATGGATGATTTCAAAAAATACAGGGCTGGTAAACCTCTCGTGTCCGCTAAGCGCCCAATAGTACCATGCAAGCACAGCGGATACCGCCAAAAAAGCGCCGAATATCGATATGAGCCTCTTTATACCAAGCTTTATTTTGTCATATCCCAAAAGCACCGCGCAGGCCATAAAAAGATAAAATAACGTCTCCAGGATATTGTTTAAGGCCAAAAACATGGGATCACGGCCTTTTAGGTAAAAAAATATCCGCCCGCTTATTATAAAGAGGAGGACCGTCTGTTTGAGGGTAATTATCCAGAATGAGATGACCATCCATAGGTCCCGCGGCCTTTTATTCGAAAGATAATTCTCATTCAAGAGCGAGGCGGCGAGGAATATTGTCACCAGTTGGATAATCAGCAAAAACCATTCTTCTAAGATAGTCATAGCGCTTCCTTCTTGGGATTAATAATCGGCGATGGTATCTCCGTTTGCGTCCGTACCTGTCAGGTTCACCGAGACCGCGCCCGTGGTAGAGTCGTAAGTAAAGGCATCGGCGGTATCCCCGTCACTATTTTTTACCGTGGGTACCGGTATCTTTCGCATGTAGGTCTCGCCTGTCACGGGACCCGCGCTGGTAAGGCTGCCTAAGGCTGCCGGATAGGCGCCGCCTTCATTGGCGTAATACATCTGGATTGCCGTCCGCAGGCTTTCAAGGTTTGCCTTTGTAGAGGCGATCTCCGCCTGGGCCCTCTGGCCGACAAACTTGGGGATTATGATTACCGCGAGTACGCTGATTATAACGATAACCATAACCAATTCGATAAGGGTAAAAGCCTTGTTTTTATTTTTCATCCTCTCAAACATTTTATCCCCCTTTTTTCATTTAGCTATTTAAATTAATGCCTTATATGCGTCATTATATCGGCCATAGGAAGGAATATGGATATGGCGATAAAGCCTATCACCACTGTCATAAATACTACGAGCAGCGGCTCAATAACCTTCGTAAATGTCTTTATGGCCTCGTCTACCTCTTTGTTGTAAAATTCCGCTATCTTGTTAAGCATCTTGTCAAGAGCGCCTGTTTCTTCCCCTACCCTGATCATGTTCACCACCATATCAGGGAATACGCCGCTCTCCTCAAGAGGCTGGGCAATGGGTTTTCCTTCTTTCACGCTCGCGATTACTTCCCTAAGGGTTTTTGACACCACCTTATTTCCGACGACCTCTGTAACCACATCGAGAGAAACAAGTATGGGTATCCCGCCGCTAAGCAATATCGACAGGGTCTGGGTAAACCTTGCTATAGTAGTCTTTGTCACAAGGTCGCCGATTACTGGAAGCTTAAGGCCAATTCGGTCCGCTTCAAGTCGTCCGCGTTCTGTACTTACGTACCGCGTGTACGCGATGAAAAGGCCGGCCAATATAAATAAACCGACAAATCCGTAATTTTTGATGAGCCCGCTTACCATAAGCAAAATCTGCGTCGGCAGCGGCATAGAGCCGCCCATGTCCTGGAATACCACCGCGAATTTCGGCAGGACATAAATTATCAAAAAGGCCGCGACGCATAATGAGATGACAAGGAGCAATACCGGATAGATCAGCGCGGACCTGACCCTCCCTTTTATCTCGGCCTGGCCCTCAAGGAAGACGGCCAGCCTTCTTAACATCTCATCAAGTACGCCGCCGACCTCACCCGCGTTTACCATCTGCACATACAGCCTAGAAAAATATTGAGGATGCTCGCTCAAGGCGCTTGAAAAGGACGCGCCCTCTTCCACCCTGTTACAAATCTTGACTATTACCGCCTTTAGCCCTACATTCTTGGTCTGCTTTATAATAATCCTGAGACTGCTTACAAGCGTCATGCCGGCATCCACCATGGTATAAAGCTGCCAGGTAAAAACGGCGATATCGGCTGGCCCCGCCTTTTTAAATCCCGGGAATAACCTGGCAATGATATCCGATTCGCCGGTTCTTTTTTCCGAATATTCGATTATAAAATAACCTCGTTGGTCAAGTTTTCTTCTTAATGCGGTCGTATCAAAGGCCTCCATTTCGCCTTTTATGACCTGGCCAGCCTTATCCCTTACCTTATATATATATGACGGCATTATCCTTCTTCAGCTCCTATGGTCGCCTTCTTGACCTCTTCTACGGTAGTGATACCCTTTAGCACCTTTTCAACGCCGTCCTGCCATAGCGCCTTCATACCGGCGGCCTGCGCGGCTTCCCTTATCGCATCGCTTGTCTTGCTGCCGTGGATCATGGTCCTTAGATCCTTGTCAATAAGCATTAGTTCAAATATCCCTGTCCTGCCCCTGTAGCCGGTTTTCTCGCAGTCGTCACAGCCCGTCCCCTTATAGAATGTATAATCCGCCGGCTTACCTGTCAATTTCATTTCTTCCAAAACCTCATGGCTTGGGTGGAAGGGCGTTCTGCACTTCGGGCAAATGCTCCTTACTAATCTCTGCGCCAAAACGCCGATAACAGAGGAGGCGACTAAATAAGACGGGACACCCATATCAAGGAACCTTATTATGGAGCTGGGCGCGTCATTTGTGTGCAGGGTGCTAAAAACCAAATGGCCGGTAAGCGCGGCCCTGACCGCGATCTCGGCGGTTTCCAGGTCGCGGATCTCTCCAACCATTATGATATCGGGGTCCTGCCTTAATATGGACCTGAGGCCCTTGGCGAAAGTGACGCCTGCCTTTACGTTCACCTGGATCTGGTTGATGCCTTCCATATGGTATTCTACCGGTTCTTCTATGGTAATAATATTTTTATCGGGGGAATTTATGGTCTGAAGCGCCACATACAGGGTCGTAGTCTTGCCGCTGCCCGTCGGGCCTGTGACCAGCATGATCCCATGAGGCCTTTTTATCAGTTCGTTAAATTTGACGAGGCAATCGCTGCTAAAACCCAGCGTGCCCAGGTCCATCAGTATGCTGGTTTGGTCCAGCAGCCTCATGACGACCTTTTCGCCATAAATGGTAGGGATAGTCGAGACCCTGACATCGATTGTTCTTTCCTGGACCTTGAGCTTGAAACGGCCGTCCTGCGGCGACCTTTTTACGGCGATATCCATGTTTGACATGACCTTTACCCTGGATATCACGGACATATGCAGGCGCTTTGGGCAGGCCATCGTTTCCCGAAGCAGGCCGTCAACACGATAACGAATTCGCAGTTTTTCTTCATCCGGCTCGATATGGATATCACTGGCCCTTTGCTTTATGGCGTCCGTGATCATGGTATCTATCAATTTTATAATGGGCGCCTCATTGGCGCCCGCGGCCTCTTCCTTGTCCTCGTCCTCTTTCGTTTCTCTTATAATCTCAAGGTATTCCGCGTCCTTCGCCATTCCCGCAAGCATCCCCTCAAGATGGCCTTTCCCCTGGTAGAACCGGTCCAGGACGCCAAGGATCTCATGCCGGCTTGCCAATACGGTATCTATCCGGCATTTTGAAAGCGCACGCAGGTCATCTATGGCGAATACATCAAACGGATCCGCGACGGCCACTGTTAATACATCCCCCGTCTTTGAAAGAGGAACGGCCGCATATTGACGGCAGGTTTTTTCAGGAAAGGTTTTGATCACCTCGGGGTCGGGGATACGGGCGGCGATATCTCTTATCAGGGGTATGCCAAGGAAATGGCCTATGAATTCAAGCAGGCGCTCCTCGTTTATAAAACCGTTTTCTATCAGAACCTGCCTCAGGTTTACCTTGGTATCCTCATGCTGTTTAAGGGCGATCCGGAACTGGTCCTCGGTGATGAGCCCTTCCTTTATCAGCGCTTCGCCAAGTCCCTTTCTAATATATTCCGGCACAGAGCTCCTTTATATTTTATTACAATTTTATTATAATTAACTTACCACATTTTTCGAAAATATCAAGGTGTATCGGAGGTAAAGAGATTATTCACCGGAAAGCGTCTCCAGATAAGGGTTATTTGTGTCGGGCCTGGTGATGCAGGGAGAGATCACGACATACGAAATGCCGCGTTTTCGAAGGCGCGCCGTTATGCCCTTTGTGTGATAACCGCCCGCGATGAGGGCTATGGCGCTCACCTTATTTTCTTCTATTTTTTTTAGGGTGTTATCCATTATAGCCTCATCCCTGGCGTCGGCTATGCGGTAGAAATTCTCAAGGTCGGGGAGCAGATTGTCTATTAAAGAAAAATCCGGATCATACGCGGAAGAAACCCCGTATTTTTTTGCCTTCTCTTTTATGAAATCTATAAATTGTTTGCTGCTAAAAAATGACCTGTTCTTTTGGTAGTATTCAAAATCTTCCTTTGGCATCGAGATATCCAGCATATTTTCAAGCACCCGCGCGTTCCGCAATATTCGATCGAGAGCGCGCTGATCATTGTTCATAAAAAGGCCCGCCTTGATGGCTTCCTCAAGGCCGACGATCTCGTTTAAAAGCGCCGCCATGTCCACATTTTTATAGATCTTCATGTAGGTCGTATAGATCCTTGCGCGGCGGCCTTCTTCGGCATTGACATCAAGCGCCTTCTCCATGTCTATCGTCTCATACAGTAAAGCCAAATTGGGATATCCGCCAAGCGGAAGCCTGTTTGCTTCCGCGGCGGCTTTTAGGTATTTGCAATAATCAAGCAGTTCTATAGTGCCTTTTTTATTGGCTTGCGACATTTCGTCAAACTGCAGTAGCGATTTTGAATAAACGCGGTCTCTTAGCTTATCTAAAACATTTTTTACGGTTATGGCGGCGGCCTTTATCTTTTTCCTGTCTTCAAGTGTATTAAGAAAAGCTGACAGGTTAGCCAGATAATATTCCTTTGTTTCAACGCCGTAAAGACGAGGCGGGTCTTTTGAGGTTATGGCGAAGAATTCCGCCCCGTTTATCTTGCCCTGCTTCATGAAATCTAAAGCGACCTCCCTGCGTATTTCCTCATTTGGGTATGTCACAAACATGGATGGGTCAATCTTGCCGAAGGAGCCTTCCAGGGCAACCGCCCTTAATCCGTTTTTGACCAGGGCCTCCAGTATTCTCGAGATATTGGTTTGCGCCTCAAAATTACAATGGGCATCCTGGATATTTATTACCAGCTTGCCCTCGTCTCCCTTAAAGATCTCCCTTATGAGGCCGGCATCCTTTGGAATGGTTATCGCCTCGGGATCAGTCATATCCGCCTTAATGTTAGGAGCAAAAAAAGAAAGGATCCCTGCTGCCAATATGGCACTTACTAAAATATTTTTTCTCATTTGTTAATCTTTGCGCTATAATAATTATATCATATTAAGCGGCCAATAGCTATATCTAACCCATGAAAAAAATAGTGATAATATCTGATTTTGACGGAACAATAACAAAAAAGGATTCCCTGGTTCAAATATTGGACCGGTTTGCCGGGCCGGCATGGCGCGATATAGCCAGGCTTATAAGGAACGGCCGGCTCGGGACAAGAATTGGCCTTAAGAGGGAATTTGCCCTTTGCCGGGTTACAAAAAAGCAATTTGTAGAATTCATTCTTGAGAATACGGCGCTTGACCCCGCGTTTAAGGATTTCCTTGAATTTTGTAAAAGAAACAGGATAGCCTTTCTTGTTGTAAGCGGCGGTTTTACCCTTAATATTGAGACGGTTTTTAATAAATTCGGGATAACAGGCGTCCCTTATTACGCCAACAGGGTAACATTTAATGGAGATAGGGTAAGATTGAGGTTTCCTTATAAGGATAAAAGATGCAAGGCCTGCAGCCTGTGCAAGGCGCCTTATATAAGAAAATTTAAGAAAAGAGGCTATTTTACGGTTTATATAGGGGACAGCGTTACTGACCGGTGTCCCGGTAAGATTGCGGATCTGGTATTCGCGAAACTTGGCCTTGCGGAATATTGCGCGGCCAAAGGCATTAACTATATTCCGTATAATACCTTTGGCCGTGTTAAAAAAATTATTTCAGGGTATTTAAAAGAGCCGTGATCTCTTTTTTAAGCTGCTCAGTTTCCTGGTGGGTTTGTTTAACGAAACTGTCCTCTGACGCGGGCGCATGTGCCTGAGGGTAATCATCTATTATCCGCGCCCCTCTTATATCGTCCTTCTCTTTGGAGGTCTGCACGTCTTTGGCTATTTTTTCCTGCATTGAAATCAAAAGTTTCAGGTTATCCTCTATAGAATTTCCCGGGAGCTCCTGGTTTAAAATCAGCCTCTCATGTTCCCAGCGCCGGTCGTCTGTCTTTTTTGTAAGTATATCCTTTGCCTTTTTGGTTCCGGAAAGGCGCGCCTTAAGTCCCGTGAGAGCGTAATACCTTATATAAAAGGTATAGGCCTCTATCCCTGCCTTTCTTGATTCCTCAAGCATGTAGTTTTTGCCTGTACCTTTTATGTCCCTGTCCGAATATATCTTCTTTATTTCCTTCACGCCATCCAGTTTTGAACGCGCGCCGATCATAAGATCGACTATTTCGGGTCTAAATACCTCAAATTCTATCCTTGCCCTCTTTGCCTTGTTTCTCTTCCTGTATTTTCCTTCATTGCGGCGCACCGTAAAAATATTGTCGCTAAGCACCCAGCCCGGCATGATCTCATTATATGCGGGCGAGATTCCGTCAAACCTGTCGGCCGGCGAATTTATAAGTGAAAAAGGGAATTCAACCTTCTGCGGAAGGGCGTTTACCGCTGTCGCGATAATGGAATAAGGCGCCTTTGTAAAATCGGAAGGGAACTTTATATTGACGCCTAATCCAAAGAATGTGCCCTCGCCGGGCCACAATTCCTGGTCCGGCGCCTTTGAGGTATGGTTCGAACCTACGTTTGCCCCATAACCTACGTTGCCCTTGCCTTCCGGCCAAAACGCGGCAATCAAAAGTGACTGATGATGGAAACCCACAAACGGCCCTACAAGGCTGGCCGTCACCTCTCCTTCCGCTATTCCCGTGTTAGCCCCTATTATCGAATCAGTGACCTTGCCGTGCCTTTCAACATGGGAATGCTCTGTCAGGACGGAGTTGGCGACTATCGCCATCGACGCGACTTCTGACCCCCATTGTATAATGGAGTTTTTTACATAGGATCCATCCGATATCTCCGTCTCTTCCCCTTCGCCACTTAAAACAGAACTATTAACAACGGCCTCCGCCCCGTCGATCACGGCGTGCGGTCCAATATACGAGTCTAATATTTTTTTGGTGTTTTTTACTGCCGCGCCTTCCTGTATTATGCCTTTCCTGCTGCTTATGGCCGCGATATATTTATCTACGGAATCGTTGTATGCCTTAAGAAATTCTTTATCTGCCCTTGACGTAGCTACCTTCGCGGCCGCCTCAAGCGTCATCTCGGCATAGGTCTTTACTTCACGCCCGCCGGTCTCGATCGCGATTGGAAGTTCGGAGCCGTTCCCGAAAGTATTCTCTTCCTTCGCTGAGATAACGCCGCAATTGAATAAAACCGAGCTGGCGCAGATGATGTAATTCGATAGGGTCTTTACATCCTGGATAAGGGAATTATCCCCTATGTAGGAATCGATGACTATTGAATTATAGATACCCGAAGGGACTTTGACGCCCGCCGATATCTCTACGTCGCCGGCTAATTTGCCTATTGTAACTTCTCCTGAAAAATAGCACCGCCTTATCCTTGATATATCAAGCCCTTTGGCGATTTTTATTTTTTTCCAGTCGCGGGCGGAATTCCCGTTTGTCTCAAGCTTGTCTATCTGTTCTTTCGTAAGCGAGGACCCGGCGGCTTTTTTAGAAAACTTTTTTGCCTCTTCTATTGCCTTTATGAATTCCGACTTATTTATGAGTCCTTTTAGTTCGTTCAATACGTCTTTTGGCGTCATTGTGCCTCCGTAAAATTGCTTGATAGCGTAAAACGTAAAGCGAAAAGCGCAAAGTTAAAACTTAAAGTTTAAAACATTTTAAACTTTACACTTTAGTTTTACGCTTTTCGCTTTTAGTTTTTCGCTTACTCTTTTTAACAGCAGCAGCAGCCTTTTGAAGCGGCTTTGGCTGCCTTTGGCGCTTCGTATTTTTTCTTTAGTTTGCTTGCTGCGTCCTTGTCAACGACGAATGTGACATTCTTGTGGCTCTGTAAAAGAGACGCAGGTACCTGCTCTGTTGCGGGGCCCTCTATTGACTTTGCGATCGCGTCTGCCTTTGAGGCCTTGTCGGCGATAAGCACTATTTCCTTAGCCTCGAGGATTGTCCCGTTGCCCATGGAAAGGGCCTGCTTGGGGACATCGTTGACGCTGGCGAAAAATCTGGCGTTATCCTGTATTGTTTTTTCGGTAAGATCTACTATCCTTGTCCTTGAATTCTTCGGAGATCCCGGTTCGTTGAACGCAATATGCCCGTTCCCGCCGATTCCAAGGAGTTGGATATCGATTCCGCCGGCCTTTTTTATGGCCTCTTCATAGGCCTTGCATTCGGCCGCCGGGTCCTTTGCCTTCCCGTTCAAGACATGGGTATTGGCCTTGTTTATGTTTATATGGTTAAAGAGGTTTTCATTCATAAAATACCTGTAGCTCTGGTCATGATCGCCGGAAAGACCCAGATATTCATCCAGGTTATATGTTATGACCTTGGAAAAATCCAAATTTTCCTCTTTGCACATCCGGATCAGCTCTTTGTACATCTTAACAGGCGTGCCTCCTGTCGCGAGACCCAGGACGATATTTGGTTTCTTTCTTATCCTCTGGGCGAAAATCTGAGCGGCTGCCCTGCTCATTTCATCAGAATCCTTACAAACAATTACCTTCATTTTTATACTCCTCCTTTTAGTTAGTTATTAGTCATTAGTTGTTAGTTTTTAGATAGACAATCCGGCTTTGTCCTTCTATCTAACAACTAATAACTAAAAACTAAAAACTTTATTTGAACTGATATTTTTGCATACACTAAATTTTTTGTCAATATTATTTTCTCTTATTGCATAGCTCCCTGTAGCTCCTGTAATAATGTATCGCGAACCCCGCAAAAGCTGGATAATTCTCAAATTCGGCCTTGGCCTCTTTAAGGACATTATTCATATCTTCTTCTGTCAAATCGGCAAACGTAAGTTTTTCCAGCATTATCTCATCAGCGGCGAACATAAGGCAGGCCTTGGAATCCGGTGCCTGATATTCGACAACGCGGATATCTTTGTACTCAGGATTTTCGGAAATGGCCTTTATTATATCAAATGTAAGCGTATCGAGCGCTTCCTGGCCTTCGACTTTTCTTATCCGGCCGAATAACATCTCCAGTTCCGATAGGGCCTGTATGAATTTTTCTTCATCCGCGTCATCAGGCCTTACCAGCCCTATATATGTGTTTGCCCCGTTAGTATGCGCCCGCAGGGAAAATCCCAAAAAACGACTTTTCATTAAGGGAGAATCCGGCTCCTTCGCCTTTTTATTGAATTCATCCGCGCTCAGCACAGATACAAAATAAACCTGCTGTTTGGGATACCTTGAGGTCTCTACCCCCACAATAATCTTTTTTTGAACCTGGGAGGCGTATTTCAATTCATTCATCGCATGGGCTATCATGCCGTCCGGTGATAAGGCAAAATTTCTGTAGTCCATGATCCCTACGATATCGCATATATCGATCAGCCTTTTGTAAAGCGAATCCACCTCATCGAACCAGAAGGGGCAGTCGATGCCATATTCGAGCTTGACCCCGTTTTGACCTATAAGGGCCTTGGCTTCACGGTTTAGGGCCACAAATTGATTTATTATTTCCTCTTTTAAAGATGACTGAAAAGCGGGAAGTAAATAGGGCTCATTATCATAATGGATACCGTCGAATCTTTCCTGGGTTGCGCCGTTTTTATTAAAATCAAGGATGGCCTTTACCTGGGCAAACACTAATTTATGGTTTTGTTCAAGGCAAAAATCGGGCGAGCCGTCCAGGGCATATACCACCAGTCCGCGGGCATGAGCCTCCTTTAAAAATGAGCGCAGCCTTGTTTCATAGAGAAGCCTGCAGACTGTCTCCGGCCCTGCCGGCGAGAATCTGTACTGGAGCTGAAAAAACAATTGTCTGATATTTTTTGCCTTGCAGAATTCAAGCAGTTCCTTTCTCGCGGATTCTTCAAGAAGGATCTCTTTTGTATGCCATACCCACATTGCCTTGGCAATGCCGTTTTCAGACCTTTTTCGCATGAGCACAAGCCCTCTTCTTATGGTTATTATTTTGCCTTTTGGAGATTTAAGTATGCCCTTTCTTACTTCCGCAAGTTTCATATAACGCGTGCTTTCATTGTTGATCGCCGTGATCAAGTCCCCTTCCCTTAAGCCGATTTTATAAAAGGGGCTGTCATTCCTTATCAGCTTAACCGTCGGCCCTTCGTATTCCATGCTTATTACAAGCGGGGAAAATAATTTAATTCCTGATGCGCTGTCGGTCTTTATATTGCGCTCTATAGTGACCTCAAGGATCGTGTTTGAAAGGCCTATCAGGCACCTTGAGGCGTTTTTGAGGCCCGCATATGTAAGAGGCCCCGACCAGCATCTGATGATCGCGTCGCCTTTCATAAGGCCGCCCTCTTTTTCCGCCTCCGGCGTCAGCGTATTTATGATGATTTTCTCTTCCGATTTTTTAAGTCCTATGCCCAGCTGTCCCGCCAGCATGGCCTTTAGTTTTCTATATGTCCAGGTTTTCTTAAAACGCCATTTGGAATCCTCAAGGCCTTTTATCGCTTCTTCGGCTTCCTTAAAAAGCGGGTTGGATACAAGGGCCATCTTGTAAAAGCGCAGGGCCTTTTCAAAATCGCCGGAATCCTCAAACCTCTTTCCCAGATAAAGGTTATTTTGATATGATTCGTCGAAGAATACATCGTCGATTTTTGACTTAAGGAGGGCCTTTTCGCCGTCAGGCGTGCTGAAAATAAAACGGTCGTAAAATTCCTCGACCACAAGACCTTTTTCCGTCGTGCCGTCTTTTAGGTATACTGTATCCGCGTAACAGTTAAAAGTAAAAACTAAAAAGGAAAAAGTAAAAACCACAAGATAAAAGTTAAAACTTTTTACTTTTAACTTTTGAATTTTCATTTCTTTTCCACCAGTTTCAAGTAGCTCTCATAATGGTGAATGGCAATGCCGCCGAACCCCTTGTTGCCGGCATAGGCCGCGGCCAACTTATGTATTTCCGTTTCCATGGCCGCCTCATCCATGCCGGCGAAGCTGAGGTATTCCGGATAGACGCCTTCATTTGTCTCCTGCCCGATATATACCTTTTTGTTTACAGAGGCGGCGTATTCCACCTCTTTTTTCGCAAGGGCGATCGAGCCGTTAGGCCCTTCCGCGAAATTCCTGTAATCCATAATAGTGGCGGAATCCGCGGTATCCAGGATATGGAAACTTGGAGGTTGAGTCTTCCCGTTCCAATTTACAATCAGTGTCGGATCATCATCATACCAGAAAGGGATATCGCATGCGTATGTTATCTCTGACTCCTCTATCGTCCTTAATTCAGTTATTTTTTTATTAAGATCAAGGTATTCCTTAAGCACCTGTTCCTTGGAATCTTCCCAGGGTTTGCCTAAAAGGTATATTTCCGTATCATTCTGAATCCCGTCAAACCTCTCTGCGGGCCTGGACGCCCTGTTAAAACTAAGCACTTCTTCGACCCACCTTAATGACTGCTGATGGTACCTTTCAAGGCCCCATCTCGGATCGCCCGCAAGGGCATGCGTAAAAATCCCCGAGGCATGCGCCGCTTGGTTAAAAAGACGGTAATTCCTTGCGTTCTGTTCGCCGAAATTGGACGCGGACAGATAAAGGCGGTTTATATTCCTGGATTTACAGAATTCGATGATTTTTTTAGTGGCGTCTTTTGATTGAGGTATATTGACATCCCAGACCCACATGGCGCGCGGCGGCTCGACGATCTCCTGAGCAGCAACGAATGGAAGACCATGGACCATGGACCATAGACCATAGACCCATATTAGCGATTTAAGACCGCGCTTCATTATTTCTCAAGCGCTATATCCGCGATATATACCATCCCTGCACCGGCGCCTTCCGGGAAACAATCCGCTTCGAAATTTATGGAAACGGAGGAAAGGGTAGAGTGATCCAGAAAAAAGGCGTCAAGCGGCACCTTTGCCTTCTGCCAATCAGTGGTAATCTTGCCTTTTTCCAGATAGACTCCTATCTGCTCGGCCTTTAAAGAATCACCTATCTTATCCCAATGTTCGTCTGCCACGCCTACCATAAAATTTTCATCGCCCTTTGCTCCCTTGACCCAAAAGGTTACATACTTATATGAGGCCGCGTCAAAATATTTACCCGTTTTTTCATCCTTTATAAGGGTGTAATACCCGCACCAGCCGCCCATCCCGTTGGGGCCGCCGGTATTTTTCTTGTCGTACTTTATCATCAGCACCTTTTTTTTGACGCCGTTTATCGTGTCGTCATGCCTTGATATCATTATTCGTGAAGGCGCCCTCGTATAGACGTTGGCGCGGGAGCCAACTTTGTTTTTTATCTCTTCTCCCGTAAAATCGTCAACCAGAAAAACGCTGGAAGGCGACGGCTCGGGCGCGGATTCTACCGATGGCGCTGCAGCTGGTAACGGCGCCTGCATCTCTTGTTGTATTTCCTCCGGCTTTGTTTCGGGTGCCGATTCAACAACGGGTACAACTTCGGCAGGTTTTACCTCGGCCTGCCTTACTTCAGCAGGCTTGGGTTGGGCAGGTTTTTCTTTCTTTTCCGGCTTCTGGAATTCGCTTATGACCTTGACATCCGCCTCCTGGCCAATGGCCTGTTTTCTTTCTACAGTGGTGGCGATGACATAGATAACGCTAAACAGACATATAAGATTAAAGATGACGATACCCGTTATCTTCATCAGCCTTATTCTGCTTTCTTTTATCATACTTTACCCCTCCTAATCTGTGTAATCATTTTTTATTCAAACGCAATCTCATCTATATATACCGTGCCCGTCCCCTTCCCCTCTGGAAAACAGTCGCTTTCAAAACATATTGCCAGAGAGGCCACTTCCTTCATATCAATAAAGAATACATCGAGGGGAATGACCGCCTGCTGCCATTGTGTTGTAATCTTTTTATCTTTTAAATAAACCCCTATCTGTTCGGATTTTACGGAATCCCCCACCTGTTCCCAGTGTCTGTCCGCCATACCGACGACAAAATTCTCATCGCCCTTCTCACCTCTCACCCAGAAGGTAAGTTTTGTGAAGCTTGTGGCGTCAAAATATTTGGAACCTGTCTTCAGGATAGAATAATACCCGCACCAGCCGCCCATCCCGTTGGGGCCGCCGGTATTTTTCTTGTCGTACCGTATGGCCAGGGAACGGGTACCGGCCCCGTAATGATCTTTGTCGGTGGTAAGGGCGAGCGCTCTTGACGGGGCCTGCTCATATACGCTGGTGCGGCCTCCCAGCAGATTGGTGGTCTTTTCAAAATGATCGACGTAGACCGGCTCCGCATAACAGTTAAAAGTAAAAACTAAAAAGGAAAAAGTAAAAACCACAAGGTAAAAATTAAAACTTTTCACTTTTAACTTTTGATTTTGCCTTTTTACTTTTGACTTTTGAGTTTTCATTTTCTCTCCTCTTTCAAATAAAACTTAAGATCATCGATATAAATCGCGCCTTCGCCTTTTTCATTAAAATTTATGACAAACGAACCCATCTCGGAAAAATCAAGCAGGCCGAAATCCTCAAGCGGTATGACAACTTCCTGCCATTCCTTAGTTACGCCTTGCGGCAGGTATTTGGTGACCATCCCCGCTTTTAAGGAGTCACCGATTATTACCCAGTTCTTATCGGCCATGCCTATCTCGAATTTTTCGCCGCCTGTTTTGCCCTTGACCATAAAGGATACCGACTTATATGGCCTTAAATCGTAATATTCCCCGTCTATCTGGTTCAATAGGGTGTAATATCCGCACCAACCGGTCGCTTCTTTTTTGAAATCGAGTTTAAGGGCACGGCCACTGGGACCAAAATGTTCTTCGGTTACCCGTTCAAACCTGCACACCGAAGGCAGTTTTTTATACGCGTTTGTCTTCCTGCCAAGCAGGTTCAGGTCGGAACTGTCGAAATTATCAAGGAGGAAAAAGCCGTTCTTTTTAATCTCATCCGCCCTCTCCTGCGAAACCAGGTCCTCCTTGTAAAACCTTATTTCGTCTACCCAGAAGGTGCCTTCGCAAATATCATTAAAATGAAAGACAAGGCTGTATACCCTTGATAGGTCGGGCCCATAAAAATCGGAAAGCGGGATCTTAACCAGCTGCCAATCCCGAGTTACGCCCTTCAATAAATACCTGTTGATGGCCCCCACATAAACGGCGTCTTCCCTCTTATTTGAGATGACATCGTTTATGCCGATCTCGAATGTCTCCCCACCCTTTTGCCCCCTGATCAAAAAAGTCATCGTCTTATAGCCTGAAAGGTCCGCAAGTAATATGACATATGCGCCGCAAAAAGATTTCTTATCTGCTTTTTTATACATTACCTTCATGGACTGGTTATCGGTTGTATCGCTCTTGTAAAAAACCTTATTGTCGAAATAGGTGCCTACAATTGATGGCGGAAGGACAAAGCCCCCCGTTTTTCCCCTGTAGCCAAACTGCTGCTCGCTCGTAAAAAGATACGTATCCTTCGGCAGAGGCGGCAGCTCAGCGAGCGACACCGGCTCCTCAGCGTAAGAGTCAATAGTCAATAGTCCATAGTCTATAGACCATAGACCATAGACCATAGACCACAATATGAGACCAAATTTTATTTTATTCAAATTCCACCATCCCGAACGTTGTTGGATCCCCCCAGACCCTGTCTATCGATGTGGACATCAAAAGCTTCATAGGATTGGCCGCGTCATCTTGATCACCCACATCCACCATTATGCCTAGCTTAAAACCCTTAATAAAGCTCAAGAGCGGCTCAGGCGGGAGCTTGGCGGTCATCTGCTGTTCCTCTTCCTTCGGTTCCACGCCTACCCTTGAAATTTTACAATAACACAGCAAAATCTCCGAAGGGATCCGCGCCTCTATAATATACCCGTCGGACTTTTTCGTGGAAGCGATTTCTATCGGGTTCTTCGATACTATTTCGTCGGGGATCGAGGGGATCCAAATATAGGCCTCTGGCTTGATATTTTGAAAATTTCCAGGGCTTAATCCGATTTGATAATCGTCGTCCGAATTGACCGCCTCGGTAAAATCACTCAAGCAATCCACATCAAGCCACAATTCAACGTGGTCACCTTCCCACATATCGGCGCCTTTTTTTTCCTGCATTACGATATCATCCGTGATATCCACCGCGATGTAGAAGGCCTCTTCATCCCACTGGGTATATATTTTATAACTCGTATCTTGAGGGCCCTTCCAGGCGCCGCCCCCATAGACGACGTTCTTTTTCTCTGAGATCGTATATGGGTTGGATAGATCCCAATCGTCCAGTTTCCCGTCTATTGTAATATCACGATTTTTCCTGGTCGCCTTTATCAAATAATTATCTTTTCTTTCCCTGGTCGGCACATTCCTGCCGCGGGTCATAAGTCTGTAACTATAATAACAGTGAATCGCGAACCCTTCAAAGCTCGGCTCAAGCAAAAATTCCTGTTTTACCGCCTCAAGCTGTCTCTCCATCTCCTCCCAGCCTTCTTCTATGAAGGTATTCCGCCTCTTTCCCTGGCGCATCTCTACCAAATCCTGGGTTTCTACTCCTATAAAGACCTTTTTATTAAGCTCTTTCGCAAGCTGAATGTGGAATCTGGCCCGGTCAATAATGTCCTTTGCCGTGTCGTAATAATCCATAAGCGCGATGTAATCGACGTTTTCAAGGATGGACCTCTCAAATTTACCGTCATCCTCCTTGTCGTAAAAGAAAGGTATGGCGACGCCCATTTTGAATTCCTGGCCATAACTGTCAATAAGCGCCCTGCATTTGGCCAGCAGCTCAAGGTATTCCTTCTTTATCATTTCCCTGTCTTTTTCCCATTCGGCGGTCAAATAAGGCTCAACATCAAGAGAAACACCGTTTATCCTTTCTTCCTGCGGCCTGTCCTTGTTATATTCGAGGAAAAATTTTATCCAGTTTAAAGTCAGCTGATGGTTTACGGCCAAGGACCACACGGGGTTGCCGGTCAATGCCTCTATATTGACCCCTGCCTTGTGCGATTCTTTTAAAAATTCCGCCATTGACTTAATGTAGTAGGGGTCTGGGGCTTCCGTAAATTCGGGAAAAAACAGGTATATTACATTTATATTAGTCCTCTGGCATAATTCAAACAGCTCTTTTCTCTGGGTAGGATTGTTTACTGGGTCAATTTTCCAAACCCAAAGCGCGCGGGGATGGAGAGGGTCTTTTGGGGCCTGGGGCGCGTTGTATTCTTCCATCTTTAAAACGTCGGGATCATTCTTGAATTTTATATCATCGACATAGATACGGCCCTCGCCGCCATATTTGAACCAGAATACCATTGACCCCATTTTTGAGAGGTTTATCGCCGATGAGGCCCGCGAGAGCGGCACCTTTACCTCTTTCCATTCCGTAGTTACAAATCCGTCGGAGATAAATGAGGTAACGCTCCCTAAAAAGAACGCGTCGATCTCAAGGTCCTGCATTCTGGCGTCCGCAAGGCCGATATCGAATTTCTCGCCGCCTTTTTCGCCCCTGACCCAGAAGCTAAGCGTATTATACGGTGTAACATCGATATTGTTTAAGAGGGTATACCAGCCGCACCATCCGGCCTCTTTTCTATACTCTATGACGAGCGCTTGTCCATGGTCCCCTCGCCGTATAATGCTTGATTTGGTTATGATGCTGAAACTTGGCCTCATCGCCCATGTTCCCTGATAACTCCCGAGGCTATTTTTTCTCTCTTTAAAAATACCGCTGGTGAGACCTGTGTCAAAATCATCCACTAAAATTTCAGCGGGATACTCTTTCGGCGGTCCTGCCGGCTTTTGCCTGAGAGGCAACTTTGGCCTTTCCATTTCAAGCCTTACAGGTTTTTCAAGCAGCCGCCTGGCAAGCTCACTGCCCTTGGTTTTTACTCTGGCCCCGGACATAAAAAAAATCCCCAAGCAAAGCAGGATGATAAATATAGCCGCTCCTATATATAAAAATATGTGTTTATTTGTTGTTTTAGGCATATGCTTATATCTTAATTATAAACTAGTAAGTTCAGGAAGTCAACAGACTTTTTTATACTTTAATCTTTTAAAAAGATCTTCCCAGGCTACATATATGCAGGGTATTACGAATAAGGTGAGGATAGTGGAACTTGTCAGGCCGCCGATAACGGTTATCGCAAGGGGCGACCATAGACCGGCGCTTTCGCTGCGTTCGATGGCCATTGGAAGGAGCCCTAAAACAGTGGTGGTCGTAGTCATAAGTATAGGCCTTAACCTGCTTTGGCCCGCTGAAACGATCGCCTTGACCGCCCCCTGTTTATTCGCGCGCAAATAATTCGCCCGATCGATTAAAATGATGGCGTTGTTTACGACGATGCCGCCCAGCATGATTATGCCTATAACGACCCCCATGCTTACGGTGGTATGGGTTACCCATAAGGAGAGGGTGATACCTACCATCGCCAGCGGGACCGAGACCATGATTATGAATGGCTGGGTATAACTCTCGTAAAGGCTGGCAAGGACCATATAAACCAGTATGAGCATAAGGATGACCGTCGGTAAGAATTGCTTCTGGCCCGATACCATTTCCTTGTAATTCCCTCCGAATTGATAATAATAATTTTCCGGGAATTTGACATCCTTCGCCAGTTTTTTTATCTCGTTTACGGCCCGCCCTAAAGAGATCGCGCCGATATTCGCGCTGACCTGTATGACACGTGTTTTATCCTTTCGCCATATCTCGCTCGGGCCCAGGTCGTATTTAAAATCGGCTACCTGTCCCACAAAGACGCCTGTCCCATGCTTTGTGGGGATAATTACGCGCCGGACATCTTCAAAAGTCTTACGATATTTTTCTTCAAGCCGTGTTATGGTCTCGACTTCCCTGCTTCCGGTATGGTAATAGGTGGCCCTCAAGCCCCGCATTTGGCCGTGGACCGCAAGGGCGATTTCGTTTACGCTGAGACCGTAATAGGCGGCTTTATCCTTATCTATCTTAAGGCCCAGTTCAGGCCGGCCCTCCCGCATCCTTATCTTTACGTCGGTCAGTCCCTTGACCGCATCCATTTTTCCGGCCAGGGAATTGGCCAACTCCCTTAAAACCTTGTAATCATAGCCGTATATATCCAGGATCAGCTCTTTCGAACCGGTCTCCTGTGGTTCTTCAAAATATATAAACGGCTGCTGGATAATTTCATCCTGCGGGAAATATAGTTTTATATTTTCGGTTTCCTTTCGAATAGAATCTATTACCTGTTTTGTTGACTTTTTCCTTTTTGTCGACGGGATAAGTTTCACATACACCTTTGAGATCCAGGGCTCCACCCGGCTTGAGGCGTTATCTATCTCCGGAATCCCTTTAAGTATTTCTTCCACTTTTTTACATGCCAGATCGCTTACCTCAAGCCTCGCTCCCGTAGGAAGACGCACGTAAATCGTGAAATCGCTTTGCGCGCTCGAGGATATAAACTCCTTATCAATCCTCGCGAACATCATGCCCGCGATAATAAAGCTTACCAGCGCGAAGATTATTAATTCCCTTCTGCGCCTTATTGCCCTTATGGCCCATCTCCTGTAACCCGTATAAAGGTTGTTTACCCACTCGGCGGCCTTCGCCACCTCATTCATCTTTGAAGCCATAAGCGGGACTATGGAAAGCGCAACACCCAAGGAAGCAAGCAGCGAAAGGGTGACGGTAAGGGCGATACCGCCGTAGAGTAATTTTGTCTGTACGTTCAAAAACATTACCGGCAAGAAAACGACAAGGGTAGTAAGGGTACCGGCGACTATGACCAGCGACATCTCTTCGGAAGCCTTTACGGCGATCTCTTTGGGCGGTATCGGCCTGCCCCAGTAGGTAAAGATGTTCTCAAGGACTACGATTGAATTATCGACAAGCATTCCTATGCCCAGCGCCAGCCCTGTAAGGGTCATTATGTTCAGGGTTATATTCATTGCGCCGGTCAGATTTATTATATAAATGACGCCGAAGCTTATAAGCACCGAAATAGGTATTGAAACGGCGATTATAAGAACAAACCTTAGCCGCTTAAACAATAATAAGGCAAGTATGGTAGCTATAATCAATACCGCCAAAAGTTTCGACGAGGCAAAAAGCACCACTGCCATATATATGAAAAAGGGCAGGATGAATTTTTTCTTTACTTCGGTCAGAAACAATAAAAGTATAAGGACGGCCAAAAGAGCGCCCTGCAAAAGAGACACATTGACGGTATCTATGGATTTTTTTATAAATTCTGACTGGTCATATGTGACCTTCATCTCAATTTCTTTAGGCATCATCGCCTTTAGCCTGTTGATCTCCTGGCGGGCGCCCTGTGCGACGGTTATGGTGTTCGCGGTGGATTCCTTCTGAATATAAACCGTTACGGCGGGCTTCTTGTTGAGCCTGGCAAAACCTGACGGCTCAAGGTAGGAATCCTTTACATCAGCTATGTCTTTAAGCCTTACAATTGACCCGGCGGTCGTCATTGAGACCGAAATGGCCTTTATTTCATCGACGGTCTTATATTCGCCTATGGACCTGACAAGGAACTTGCTTTCTCCTTTTTCGTAATCGCCGACTAAAAGATTAAGATTGTTCCTCCCTATCGCCGAAAGCACCATGTCCATGCTGACGGCGTTTGCCTCCATCCTGGTCTGGTCCAGCTCTATCAGTATCTTTCTTTCCCGCCCGCCTCCGACTTCGACATTTGCGATACCGCTGACCCTTTTTATGGGCTCGACTACTTTTTCTTCGATGATGGTGCGCAAGGCCTCCGGCGTATAACGTCTGCTGGTGAACGCGATAATAAAAATGGGGTAATCCGAATATTTATAGTTAGCGATTACAGGTTTTTCTATTTCCTGGGGCAGCTTGTTTCTGACCTTTGCGAATTTTTCCCTTACCTCAAGCGCTGCAAAATTCATATCTGTGCCGGGCTTAAAGCTCAAGACAACGGTGGATTCCCCCTCCTTTGATATGGACAATAACTCCTCGAGATTGCTTACGGTGCTGACGGCCTCCTCGACTAGTTTTGTGACCCTTTCCTCTACTTCGGTAGGCGGGATGCCTCCTCTTATATTTATAATGATGCTTATTTCGCCGTAACTTATGTTGGGCATCAATTCTACGGGGATATAAAATATGGAAATGACGCCGATAAGGCAAACGATTATCGTCGCCATTAAGATTGTAACCGGTCTGTTTACGGAGATCGCCGGAAGGCCCATGTTATTTTTTCTTTCCGATCTTGTCCAGGAATCTCTGCGAAACCAGGTAAATGGAGGGGATGACTATCAGGGTCAAAAAGGTAGCGACGGTCAGGCCTCCCATGACGGTTATTGCCATGGGTGACTGCAGTTTAGACCCTTCGCCTATACCCAGGGCTAGGGGCAGGAGGCCAAGGATGGTGGTAAGCGCCGTCATAAGGATCGGCCTTAACCTCACCTGGCTCCCATACATCAGCGAATCCTCTAATCTTTTGCCTTCCTTCCTGGAAACGTTCACAAAATCTATCAGCACGATGCCGTTGTTGACAACGACGCCGCCTAAAATTATTATACCCAAAAAGGCCACGATATTTAATGAGGTATGCGTCAAAAGGAGCGACCACGCCACGCCGATCATCGACATGGGAACGGTAAACATTATAACAAGCGGCTGCCAGAGATTTTCAAACATGGAGGCCATGATCATGTAGATGAGAATAAAGGAAAGTATAAGGGCAAAGGTAAGGCTTTTAAATGACTCCTGCATCTGCTCGCCTTCGCCGCCAAACGCTGCCTTATATCCTTCCGGTATCTTCATGTTTGAGATACCGCCGTTAATATCCCGCATTACCTTATTCAGGGCCCTTTTATAAATATTTGCCGAAACCATTATTACCCTTTCCTGGTCTATCCTGTTTATCTGGCTTGGCCCTTTCCCGACGGTAAAATACGAGACCTCTGAAAGCGGCACGTTTGTGCCCAGCGGAGAGTGCACGATGAGCTGACGAAGTTTTGCAAGATTTTTCCTGTCCACTTCCTTAAGCCTGACCTTTATATCGTACTCCTTTCCTTTTTCCTTGAACTTGGATACGGTCAGGCCCTTTATGGCGATATGCGCCGTTTGCGCGATATCATTTACTGAAAGCTGATAAAAAGCGGCGTTATCCTTAATTATGTTTATCTTTGTTTCAGGGGCGGGCGGGGCCAGAGACGTCTCTACCCCGTATAAACCGGGGATGGTATTTAGTTTTCTCTCTACATCTGTCGCGAGATTTTTAAGCAGGGCCAGGTCAAGCCCTTTTACCTCAATAACGATCGGTTTTGACTCCAAAAAAGCGGTTTTAAACATGCTCTCTTGGAGAATATAACGTATATTCGCATTATCAAGTTCCACTTTGTTTAACCTTCCCTTAAGATCCTGTATAACCCACGAACTTGAATGTTTTCTTTTTTTCTTTAAATTAACCATAAGCTGGCCCTGGTGGGCGCCCAGGGACTCTATGGATTCTTCGCCGACGCCGCCCTTTGTAGAGCCGATGTTAATAGACAGGTTTTCTACTTCGGGCATGACAAGAAGGATATCCTCGATTTTCCTTACCGTCTTGTCTGTCGCCTCAAGTATGGTCCCTGTCGGCATGTCCACCTTGATGATAAACTGGCCTTGATCGATCTTGGGCATAAACTCTTTATCTACAAATATAAAAAGCGACATACTGATCAGAAAGATCAGGAAGATGATCAAGATGCAGCGCCAGGGCCATTTTATGAAAACCGCCAGTATAGAACTGTAAAATCTGTTCATCGCGCCAAAAAAGCCGGAATTTTCAGTCTTTGCAGAGCCGGTAAAGGCTTCGTATTTCGCCTTTGACTTGACCATAAGAACGGGAATTATCGTAAGCGCCACGACCAGAGAGGCGGTCAATGAATAGGTTATTGTAAGCGCAAGCTGTTTAAAGATTTGCCCGGCTATACCGATTACGAATATAAGAGGCAAAAATATGGCTATTGTGGTCCAGGTTGAAGCGCCTATCGCCGCGGCGACCTCTTGGGCGCCGATGCTCGAGGCTATTTTAGGGTCCTCCCCCATCTCCATATGCCTGAATACGTTTTCCATGACAACAATGGCGTTATCAACAAGCATACCTATGCCCAGCGCGAGGCCGCCAAGCGACATTATATTTATTGAGATACCGGAAAAAAACATCAGGAAAAAACTCGCAAGCACGGATAATGGGATTGAGAAAGCGACTATCAGCGAGCTAATCATGTCTCTTAAGAAAAACAAAAGGACCAGGAAGGCAAGTACGCCGCCCTGCAGGGCGGAGCTGGTGACGCCGTTTATGGAATCCTTGATAAACAGGGATTGGTCATAGACTACCGCGACATCCACGTCCTTTGGCAGCCTTTCCCTTATTTCTCTAAGCGCCTTGTTTATTTTCTTTACGACTTCGATAGAGTTGGCCTGGGCCTGTTTCTGGATGAGGACGGAGATATTATCCTTTCCGTTGAACCGCGAGATGCTGGTAGGCTCCTTAAAGGTGTCCTGAACATCGGCGATAGATGCCAGGGTTATAAGCCGCCTTCTCTCGTTGCCCTTTTCCGGGCCCGGCGGCCCCTCATTTGGCCCCTCGTCCATCCCGACGCTTATTTTTTCAATCTCGGGCACTACCTGAAATTCCCCAAGGGTCCTTACAAGATACTCGGTAAATGCCTCTTTTACCGTGCCGGCCGGATAATTTATGTTCGCCTCGCTGATCGCGCGCGTGACATCAAGGATAGGGATACCTGAAGCCTGAAGCCGGTCCTGGTCTATTTCAACCAGTATCTCTCTTTCTATGCCGCCGACGACAGAGGCGGAGGCCACGCCTTCTATTTTTTCAAGCTCATCCTTTATGAGCCGCTCAGTAATGTCGCGCAGTTTGGCCGGATGCGCGGATCCCGTAACGCTTAAAGTCATAATGGGAAGGTCAAATGGATTAAATTTTTTAACGAGCGGCTCCTGGGCGTCTATGGGCAGCCTTTCCTTTATCAGGTCTATCTTTTCCCTGAGCCCCATGGCGGCGAAATCCATGTTGGTCCCCCACAGGAATTCGGCAATGACGATGGATGTCCCTTCTTTGGAGATGGAAGAGATGCGGCGGAGCCTGCTTACCGTCCCTATCGCCTCTTCTATAATCTTGGTGATATGGGTCTCCACTTCTTCGGGCGCGGCGTTTTCATATGTGGTAACGATGGTGAGCTGCGGATATGTGATGGGCGGAAATAATTCCTGCGGCAGTTTCCCCCATGATATGACGCCCATAAGTATTACTGAGGCGTATATCATCATTATGGTAACGGGTCTTTTTACTGAGAATTGAGAAAGTCCCATTTTCTTTAGAAAATCGCCTCCTGGACATCGGTGACAATAATCTTGCTTCCATCCTGTAATTTTTCCTGCGTTTCAACAACAACCTGTTCCCCTTCTCCTAGACCAGAGTCTACAACAAAAAAATCAGCTGATCTGTAACCGGCCGTGATCGGCCTGGCCTCAACGGTATCCTCTTGTACGCTCTCTTCCTCAACATTCTCCTCTTCTTTTGCTTTTTTGTCTTTGGGCTTTGGGCTTTTGGCTTTGGGTTTTGGGTTTTGCTCTGCGGCTTTTTTCACTACATAAGCAACATAACCCTTGTCCGTTTTATCCACAGCGGTATTTGGTATGACAATAACGCCGGTGGCGCTGTAAACTATGACCGAGGCCCTGGCGAACATACCGGGTAAAAGCAGGCCCCCTGGATTATCCAGCTTCAGTTTCGCGTTTTGGGTCCTTGATTTGCCCTCTATAACCGGAGAGATAGCGTCTATAACGCCGTCGAATTCCTTATCAGGATAGGTGTCAATAATCACCTTTCCATTTTGACCAATTTTTACCTTGCCGACATCTTTCTGGATTATGCCAAGTTCGATAAAAACCCCTTTATCGTCTATCAGGGTCCCGATCCTGTCATTAGACGTTACGAATTCCCCGATCTCCGCGTCCTTTGCGCCCAATGCGCCGCTCGTTGGCGCATATATGCAAGTCTTATCCACTTCCCGTTTTGCTGATTCCATTTCCACGTTCGCCTGTTCCAGTTTTGATTTTGACACCGCTCCCATCTCAAACAATTTCTGAATCTTTTCCATTTCAATCTCGTTATATCTTAATTTTAGAAGGGCGTCTTTCTGGTTAAGCATCGCTATTACTGCCCCTTTTTCTATGCGTTCCCCCTCCTTAAAATTAAAAGAATCCAGGATGCCGTTTGTCTCAAACTTCAAATCTATCTCCTTAAAGCCCTGCAATGTCCCCAAAAGCGGCAACTTATCTTCGAAATTCTGTCTTTGTGTTTTATAAACCTTGACAAGGACCGGCTCCTTAAGGCTCTCGGTTTCCTTGCTCATCATCCCCTTTACTGTTTTCTCGGATGGTTTTTTAAAAATGCGCTCTCTTATCCTGTATTGGGCGGAGACTGTGATTAAAAGCGCTATTATGACTATGATCCCGGCGATTAGGCGCGGGCTTGCTTTAAGCCTGTTTATGATAAGTTTTATTGCGGCAAAAATTTTTACTTTTTCATTTTTAATTTTTAATTTAATATCCATCTCTTCCCCCCATTCCCCCGATTTTTCCTAACTTATTTAAAATAATTTTTTATGCCTATTGCGTTGTTCAGTTTCGCAATCGCAGTTACATTCTCTACTATGGCGGAATTATAATTTACCTCTTCCGATGCCAATTTGACCTTGGCTTCCACAACATCCTCAGTCCTGGCCTCATTCATATTTCGTTTTTCTTTTGTAACAGCGATTTCCTTCTGATATAATTCTCTATTCGCTATGCTGTTTTTTACCTTTATGACCGATTCCTGATAACCAAAATAGGCCTCTCTAACTTCGGACGCCGCCGTCTGTTTCCCCTTTATCAGATCTGAATATGCATGTTGTCTTGCTACCTCGCTGGATTCCATCTGTGTATAGCTTTCCATGTTATCCAATATATTCATAGTTACAGAATGTGTTTCATTCAGGGTCGGCTGAAAAGCGCTCAGGGAAGGCGCTTGATGCTCGTTTTTGTAGGAATATTCCATGGTATTGGGTCCCCATGGCACGCTTACCTTTGCCCCCACAAACCAGTCGTCTCTCATCTCTATATTCCCCGGGGTAAACACTTCTCCTGACTTTCCAACCGATCCCGTTACATCCACCTTCGGCAACAGTTTGCTCTTCGTAACCTTTCCCCCTAAATCCGCGGCCTTCAGGGCTAACTCGTTTATCTTCAAGTCGGTCCTGTTTTCATAGGCGAGCTTAATACATTCATCCAAATCTATCTTATTCTCCCTAAAAACCATCTCTGTATCTACCTTAACATTTACCGAGGACTTTTCGTCCAGATTTAACAGTTGTAAAAAATTAGATCTTGCCAATGAAAATGCGTTTTCCGAGGATAAATAGGCATAATAGGCCTGATTATACTTCGACTGCACATTTAAAAATTCAACCAATGTTGTAATGCCGCTGTCAAGTTCCTTCTTTGCTATTGAAAAATCCGCCTCCAGGTCCTTCAAAAGGGATTCCTGTACCGCGAAATTTTTTATTGCCCTTACATAATCATAATAGGCCTTAGTAAGCTCAATGGTATAATCTTCTCTTGTTTTGCTGTAATTTTCCTGCGAAATTTTTAAATTTACCTTTGCCTGCTGCCATGTATACTGAAGCTCTCCGCCGTGATACAACGGATGCTGGAGATCCAAGTGATAGTCGCGTCCTGCATAATCCAATGAGGAAACCCGGCCCGAACTTTCCTCCCATCTGACCGAGGCCTGGGGGAACAGCCCCCTTAACGCTTCTCTTTCCTTAAGGCGCGCCAGTTTTACCTGTTCTAAAGCAATCTGAGCCGGAAGGTGATTCTTAAGACCCAACTCTACAGCGTCTTCCAGCAGAAGGGTCTCCTTTGACGGTTTTTCAAAAGTGGGTTCGGGGGTCTTCAATGCGGGCGTGGCAATTAAAATCTCAGGCATTACCGGCGCCATGCCTTTTGATTTTGGCATCGGCGAGGTCTTAGCCGCCGCCTTATTCTTGGTCTGCCGCGCCTCATTTTTTTTACCAACCCTGGCGGACTTATCCTTTGCCTTCTTTATGTATTTTAATGCCTTCTTATTAGAGGGGTCTAACTCCAACGCCTTATTGTACCATTCAATTGCCTCTTCATATTTTGAATTATCGTATTTTATCCTAGCCTGGATCAGGTAGTGATTTATCTCTTTTTTGTTATCTTGCGCAGATACCAATGGTGAAATAATTAATAATAAAATTGGAATAATTAAAAATTTTTTTGGAGATTTGGATATTCCCATTATAATCCCTTGGCCTTCCTTTGTTTTCTCCATTCCCTCATGTATTCCCTCATATAGGTGCGGTGTTCGTCTTTATGCTGCTGCCTGTAAAGCTGGAGGTACTCCATATGGCGCTTTCGCCAGTCGAGCGCCCTTTTTCTGCAGGAATGTTTCCATGTCGGGTCCTTTTCCTGCCTGTAATCAAAATAACCGGGGTTTCTTTCCCTCCATTTCGCCATGTTCTGCAGCTGCCTCTCATACTGGCATTCGATATTGGAACATATCTCCTGCTTGTTGGGCCTGTACTTATTTGGTATGAACCACTGTTTGCATATTGGACAAATTTTTCCATGTGCCATAGTATTCCCTCTGTGTTTTTAAGCCTCTAAAAAGCTTTCCCGCAGTCCCGCGTAGGCCGCTCCAATGGAGACCGCCTCGCTCCCGAGGATCGCAGGCAATATCTTGACGGAACGTCTTGCCTTTTCCAGGGAAAGCTTTTCGACCGTTTTTTCTATTTCGCCGAATAAAAGCTCGCCTGCTTTCTCGACGCCGCCGCCGATTATCACGACCTGCGGCGAAAAAAGATTTATGAGATACGCGATCCTTACGCCCAGGTTTATGCCGACGCTTTCTATTAATTCCCTCGCCACCTCGTCATTCTCTGAGGCGGCCGCGATGATAATCTCGTCATTTAAACTGTCGATGTTCCCTTTTAAAAGCTCAACGATCCTGGTACCGACGCCGCTCTCTATGACTTTTACCGCCTCGCTCTTTAAACTCATCTGTGAATTCCAAGGCCTCAGGTAGGAAGATTCCTCCTTGAGCTTTGTCTTTTCCTCATAGCTCAAGTTTCCCGTTATTCCTTCTATGTCGGCGCCGCTTATATCTGTGCTGCAGTAAATCTCGCCCTTCATCACCACGCCTTTTCCTATATCCTGGAAGATGTAAAGCATGCTGTCCGCTTCAGCGATCGGGTTCTTCGCTTTTTCGCCGAATGCCGCGAACGAGGCGTCCTGGCCGAAAAAGGTTTTTATTTTGAATTCGTTTTCAATGGCGTATTTCAGATCGGTAAAATATATGGTCGCCCGCAGCTTTCCCTTTTCATCCTCAAGGCCTTTTATGGTCGAATTTTTCTCAATGAGGTTCCCGTAAGCGCCGATGGCGATAAACCTTATTTTTGCGGTCTCTGTCTTTGCTTCCTTAAGTAATTGTCTTATGAGGGCGATCAATGTTTTCTTTACGTCCTCCTGCTCTATGGCAGGCCTCGGCAATTTTGCTTCGGAAATAACTTTTAAATCGGTATCCGCCACAATGCCTTTTACCATCTCCCTGTTAAAATCTATCCCTATGAAAAAAAACTCTTTTCTATTCAATTCAAGAAGTACCGGCCGCCTCCCGCCGCTTGATACATCTATCCCCTTTTCATAAAGAAGCCCCATCTTCAAATATTCATCTATATGATTTGATAAAGTGACTATATTATAACCTATCGCTTTAGCTACCGCGGCGCGGGAGATAGCCCCGTTTTTTCTTATTGTTTCGAGTATTATAAGGTTTTTTCTTTGTCTTTCGTTTAAGGTCTGGTATTTAAATAATCCGTCTTTTGTTATGCTCATAATACCTCCCAAATTTGCGAAGCAAATTTGATACTGAGGCAGCGTTAAAAAATGCGAGCACATAGCGAGCATTTTAGCTGCCGAAGTACCTTTCTAAAGAAAAAGGCATCCCTCCCTGTTAGAAGTATGCCACATAAAAGTTAGTTTGTCAAACTTAAATTAGTAACTTACTGTTTATTTCTTTAATTCCTCCTCTTTCGAAGGATAAAATACCAGTGTAAATTCTCCCAATATCTTATTTCTGGTAAAATGCTCTATGGCCTCGCTTACCTTTTGCCGCCGCGTCTCCTCAAACTTTTTTGTAAGCTCCCGGCAGCAAGCGATCTCTATGTCCCCGAATATGTCATGGATTGCTTTTAGGGTCTTAAGCAGCCTGTGCGGCGATTCATATAGTACAACGGTTTGTTTTATACCTAAAAATTCCTTAAGCCGGTTTTTTCTGGCTCCGGGCTTAACGGGGAGGAATCCTTCAAAGAAAAACCGGTCCGTCGGCATGCCGGATAACACAAGGGCGGTTATCAGCGCGCATGGGCCTGGTATCTGTTCGACCGCAATCCCATTATCTATCGCAAGTTTTATGATATGCGCGCCCGGGTCCGAGATACCCGGGGTGCCCGCGTCAGAAACAATGGCGACATTCTTTCCTTCCTTTAGCAATTTCAGAAGATAATCGCCTTTCGTCACCTTGTTATGCTCGAAGTAGCTGGTAAGCGGTTTATCTATCCCGTAGTGGGACGTCAAAATCTTCGTGTGGCGGGTATCTTCGGCCGCAATCAGGTCGGCTGATTTTAACACCTCTATGGCGCGCAGGGTGATATCCTTTAGATTCCCTATTGGTGTACTGACTATATAAAGCATCCCTGCCATTAAAGCTTCCCTTTATTTAGGGAGCGCGCTTTCGGGCGGCGCGGTCGTTCCCCTGTAGAGGATAGTTCCGTCCTGAGCAAGGAGTATGTTCGCGGGGATGCCCATTACGCCGTACTGATTGGCAATTCTGTTTTCGGTATCGAGCAATACGGTATAGTTTATACCGTTCTGTTTGACAAATGAATCTACTTTTTTTTGGCTTTCACCGATATCGATGGCGACTATCTTATATCCCTTTGCCTCATATGAGGGCTTTAATTTTATCAGTTCAGGGACTTCTTCCCTGCAGTATGGGCACCAGGTGGCCCAAAAGACAAGGAGCGTCGCCTTGTTTGACTTCACCGTGTCGGAAAGACTCACTTTATTCCCGGCAAGATCGTCAAGCGTAAAATCAGGGGCCTTATCGCCTATGCCGAGGCCCTCCTTGGCGCAAGAAATATTTAAAAGTAAAAAGGTAAAAATAAAAAGTAAAAACCACAAGTTAAAATTAAAAAGTTTTGAGTTTTGAATTTTGGTTTCGCCTTTTGAGTTTTGACTTTTTAGTTTCATATAAGCCCCCTCCCCATTTGCACCAAGAAATACTCGCCGATAAATATCATTATCCATCCCATTGCCTTCTTTACCTTTTCGGTCCACCCACCCGCCTTTGGAAGCGCCGCCAGAATTCCGGCAAAAGTGCCTATAGCAATCAAAAGAAGGCCCATGCCCATGCTGAATGTAAAAAGAAGCGACATCCCGTATGCTACGTTATGGCGGGTTGCGACAAAGGCCAAAAGCGCTGCCAACACAGCAGCCGTGCACGGCCCTGCGACGAGCCCTGAGACAAGCCCCATTACATACATGGTAAAGAACCCCTTCCCTCCCGCTTTCGGCCTTATGCGGCCAAGGAAAGCCGGGAAGGTAAACGTAAATACATCCAACATGCTCAGGCCGAGCAGTATGAAAATATTCCCCAATAGAAAATTCACCCATGGGCTTGCGCTTAACTGCCCGAAAAGTCTTCCTGAGAGCGCGGCAAAGGCGCCTAAAACGGCGTAGGTAGTAGAAATACCTATTATGTAAATAAGCGAAAGAAAAAATCCGCGGCCCTTTGAATTGCCGGCCTTCGCGCCGACCAGAGCCACGGTAATTGGTATAATAGGATAAACGCAAGGCGTCAGGCTGACGCCTATTCCGCCTAAAAAAGCCACCGCATACGCAAGAACAGGCGATTGGGTAAGGTATAAATTGATATTACTGAGAAAATGTCCCATTAGCAATTGAGCTTTATCCATTCCTTAACAATACCATGGCCCATTAAACGAAACAGCGCGTTTCTGAGGCGCAATTTAAGAAGCAAATAAAATGTCCTGCGGATGGAATAAAATTTAACGTATGCCCTGACGATATTTAACTGAAGTTCCTTAGCTGATATTAACTTCGGGCTAAAAACAATATGCTGAGCGTCGTAAAGGCTCCAGTCTTTGGTAAAAATCCGCTTTTGCGCCTCCAGGTCTTCATAGACCTTTGTGCCCGGGAAAGGCGTCAGGATCGTCAACTGCATCGTGTCTATTTTCTGCTTGATAGCAAACTTTAAAGTTTCCCATATAGTTTTTTTATTATCATCCTCTCCGCCCAAAACAAACATGCCGTGGATCGGTATTTTCTTTTTGTGAAAAGAGCGTATTGCTGTCACGATCTCTCCAACAGTCTGCTTCTTCTGATAGGCCGCAAGGGTCATGGGATTAACCGACTCAAAACCTACGCAGACGGCGTTGCATCCGGCCCGGGCCATCAGATTTAAAAGTTCTCTATCTTTGGTCACGTCGCAGCGCACCTGGCAAGCCCAGTGCCTTATTCTGTTTTTTAACATCAGGCCCAATAAAGCCTTTGTGCGTTTAGGATGGGCGGCAAAATTATCATCGCAAATGAATAATTGTTTTGTATTTCTGGATTTCATTTCTTTGATAATATTCTCAGCGCTGCGGAAACGGTATTTCCGGCCAAACATCTTTGTGACAGAGCAAAAACTGCAATCAAAAGGGCAGCCTCTAGACGTAGAGATAGGCATAGCTAGAGGGGGTAACCGATAACCTTTGATCAATGAAAAGTCCGGATTCGGCAAAGCATCCAAATCCTCTACGGCCCTGCCTTGAACAACGGGTTCTACTCTTCTGCCTTCAACAACGTCGGCGATGACATGTTCGGCCTCACCCACCACAACTTGCCTTGCGTACTCCAGCGCTTCATGAGGCAGAAGGCTCGCGTGGACTCCGCCCATGATCACTTTTTCCTTAGGAAATCTTTTGGCTATTTCATAACCGCGTTTGGCTGTCGGGGTCAATATAGAAATACCTATGAGATCTGCCTTTAAACTCGCGTAATCAGGCGCATGGATATTTTCGTTATATACCTCGACCTCATGGCCCCTATTTTTTAAAATAGTCCCCAGATAAACAGGGCCTAATAAAGGCATGGGTATTTTGCTATAGACATTCGCCTCGCAAGCGCGAGGCTCAATAAGTACTATTTTCATTTTTATTTACCCTTTATTTACCCTTTATTTACCCTTTATTTACCCTTAAAGATTGGCGACCCCGACGAGATTCGAACTCGTGTCGCGTGCGTGAAAGGCACGTGTCCTGAACCAGGCTGGACGACGGGGTCTTATTTAGTCGTTAGTTAACTACTCTTCTTCCTCGGGTATGACCCGGGCAATTGACGAGATTTTATCCTGCGCCTCGAGTTTCATAAGACGCACGCCCTGGGTCGAGCGGCCGGTTGCCCTTATGTCTTTTATCGCGCAGCGGACGATCATCCCTTTTTCGGTAATAAGCATGAGTTCGTCCTTATCGGTTAC
>JAQURK010000006.1 GCA_028715645.1 Candidatus Omnitrophota bacterium
ATCAGTTTTTCATCCGGAATGCCAAGACGCTTAAAATGTTTATATGAATTTTGCCCCACGTAGAGCAGTTTGCGGCATCGTTTGTAAATTGAGCGCAAAAAGTAATCCCTTACAAGGGCTTTAACAAGATTGCGTTTCTTGGCATGATCAGTCGTATCGCCTCGAAAAAGTATGGGATAACCGCCGCTCAACGCATTATAAAACGCCTTTCTGTAGAATCGCGGAGAGTAGCCGGTTAATAATACGGCCTTTGGATTAATTTCATAAAGCACCTTGCGCAAGCTGCGGGATCCGCCCTTATTAACCCTTGACAAAAATTCTACCTTATATCCCGATAAAAGATCTGTATCCCACGCAAAGACAGCATCAAATTCTTTATCTCTGTAACCTGCAATGCTGAAATCAGAACCGTATATCGCCGTTACAGGTATCTCGAATTTAGCCTGAATAGCCCTATATATGGGGGCGTAATACTGTATTGGGTGCGTTGAAATTATCGCAAGCGACATATTACCCTTCTGTTAATATTTTTAAAACAGGCTCAAATTGCCTTTCATAATTCCAGTCCTGTAGTATCCGCTGCCTGCCTGCTTCTCCCATCTGGCGGGTTTCTAAAGGGTGTTCTAAAAACCATCTTAAACTGCCCGCGATGCTTTCGGAATCTTCCGGATTGCAAGCAAGCCCATATCCAGGTTTAACATAAATCTCTTTCCAATCAGGCAAATCAGAAACTAATAATGCCATGCCCGAGGCTAGATAATCAAACGGTTTATTTGAAGCATAAACCATGGCCTGCTCATTTATATCCCCGGATATTTTCGGCATAAAGGCGATACCGATATCGCAATCCCTGCAATATCTTAATACTTCCTGACGAGTCGATAATTTTCCGATAAATTCAAAACGCTCAACAACATCAAAGCTGGAAGCCGTTTCTTTTAACTTTTTAATATAATTCTTGTAACCTACGGTTTCATAACCTATTACCCTGAGGCTGACTTCTGCCGGTAATTTTGTTAAAACACTCACAACTGCCAACGGTAGTCTTGACGGCCCTATTGAGCCATGATAGACAACGCAAAGACCTTTTTTGTTTTCCCTGCGTGAAATTTTAACCTCTTTCTTAAGAGGAAAATTTTTTACAACAAGGATTTGTTTCAAAGTACGTGTTTCTATCCTGAAATTTTGAGCTCTTTTTTCATTCGGCAGTATACACAAATCGGCGCGCCGGCTCAATTTAACCCTGCCCTTAAGAATACAACGCAAAAAAAGGCTCGTATCGCTATTTTTGCCGGGTGAATCATGCTCATGATAAATAATTTTTAAACCGGGTATATATGTCAGCAATAGAGCTATGGGGCTGGATAAGGGATCAGAGGCGTATATCCACTTGGGCCGATAAATAAGTGTTTTTGTAAACACCCAAAGGCAAAATAAAAAATAATGAATTTTTTGTAACCAGCCTCTTTGGCAAAAAGGGATCCTCTGAACAACAACGTTAATATGCGGTGAAAAATTGATGCCTCTTCCCGTAAAATCCCAAGTCCCTAAAAAAAGCACTTTCCAGCCGCTATCAGCAAGTATGTGAGAACTATGTTCAAGGGGCGGATAACATGCCGGGTTTGTGTATTGAACATAAATTATTTTTTTCATATCGGAGCGGAGGCCTCGACATAAATCGATTCACATGCCCGTTCTTTTGAATCGATCAATAATACCGGATCCCGTCCTCTGCCAAAACATTCCCTTCGAATATCCACAAAACCCGCTTGTTTAAGCATTATTTGCAGGGTCCTGTAATCATACGCGGACCGGTGGAATCCATCCCCGCCTATTGCCCTTGCAACTTCCATCATCGGCGTCTTGCCATCGGACGTTTCATCGCGCGCGGACATCTTATATGGAAATTTAACATCTATCCCTGATTTTCCCTGTTGGTATAAATCTATATATAATTCCGCGTCAGGCAGGATTATCCGCAGGTTTCCATTCGGTTTCAATAGCCTTAAAAAATCCCGAAAGATTTTAATGGTAGTTGAGTATATAAAATGTTCCAAGCAGTGTTCGGTATAGATACCTAAAAAAGATTTATCCGCTAACGGGAGACCTTTAGTAATGTCCCAGCACAAGTCAAGATTCGGAACCCAATGATAATCCAGGGTGACAAAATTAGTATGCAATTTTGTCCCGCAGCCCACATCCAGATATAGCTTATTTTTTAATCCTTTTTTTAGCAACTGAAATTTTTTGCAGCGGACAATCTTACTGTACTTTTGCTGCAGGAAATAATTATTTCGAAGATTTAGATTTGTCATAATAATACCTCGCCAATTCGCAGTATTCATTATTAGGCAATGCCAAATAGGCCTCTATAGCGCCGCCTTTATCAGGGCAATTTGAATATTGAAACGCTCTGACTTTGGAAAGCCCTTCGCAATAACTCAGATAGTCTATGATGCGCAGCTGACTCTCGTAATTTTTTATGAGCGAACGCTTGCCGTCAATATGGCCGGAAATATCGAATATCGCGTTCGGCTCAAGCATCGTCCAAACCTCGTACGCAAAAACCATATATTCGAGATCCGCGCATCCCAACGCGTATAATGCGTTGGCCCTCCGATGGTCCGGCCAATCGTCGAATAACCACGGCAAGAATACAATATCTGGATCGATTTTTTTTACCAGGTCACGCAGCTTGTCCGCCTCATTTTGGCTGCATGGTATTTCCCCATCCGGAAAATCAAAAAAATGGCACGATCTAGCTTTAAGCGCAGATGAGGTTTTATAAAATTCGTCTTTTCGCGCAGCCGCAAGCTTTAACTTATACTGCCCGGTATTTTCATAAGGCCCTTCTAACCTGCCGCCCTTTTCCCCCTTGCATAAAACTATAAAATGAATCTCGGAGACATCGCGATGCGCCCATAACAGCCCGCCGGCGCCTATGCTTTCATCGTCAGGGTGCGGAGAAATAACTAAAATTTTATGGGCTACAGGAAATGATAACCTGCGCGGCGCCCAACTCTTAGAGACTGCCTTGCGCCTGATAAAATATTCCTCCTCGGAATCGGCTTTTAAAAAAGGCTTGATATAACCCAGGTATCTGTGATATGACATCAAACCCATCCACCAACGGCGGGGATGCATATTATGATTGTCCAGGAATTGTTTTAGCGAATTTGTCATAAAGCGCCTTCATCTCCATGGCTACATCCTGCATCCTTCGCGGGGATTTTATTCCCGACCTTAATCTTGTAATTAATTTCCTATCTGTTGACACCCTTAATAACACGTTTCGCCAGGCCTTTACCGAACCATGTTTAACCAGCAAGCTGTTCATGCCGTCTTCAACCAGCTCCGCAATGCCTCCCAGATTAGATCCGATCACAGGCACCTTTGCGAGAAACGCCTCCAACACAACCAGGGGACCCGTCTCAAGCCATATAGAAGGAGCAATTAGATAATGATACTCCTTCAGAAGCGGGATAATCTTATCATTTTGAACAGGCGGATAAAATGAGACGCGTTTATCCCTGCGCGCGGCTCTTTTTAAGCTAAGAAGGTACTTCTCGGCGTTTTTATCCTGCATAATACCATAGATGTGAAGTTCTATAGGGATTTCGGGTAATAATTTTAACGCTTTAATAACGAAATGCAACCCCTTTGTCCAGTCAATCCTTCCTAAATATATTATTTTTAAAGGGCTTTCAAAAACAGGGATTGCATCTTTTTGATCAATCAATTCCGGATGATAATATAATCCATGGGCAGACAGGAATATCTTTTCTTTAGGCACACCATTAATTTTTAATACCTCATACACCCATTTAGATACGGCAACGAACTGATCAACCTCTCTCAAAAGAGCGTCTAACGACCTTTTGCGCAAAGACAAGAGACAGTGCATCCGCAGCGCTGTAAAGATCTTGCCTGACAAATGAAGCCTTCTTATAAACCAACAGACGAAGGCTGGACACGTAGAAAAAAGAAACGCAAGGCCCCTATGAAGGCCATGTCTGTTTAAAGTGCACATAGCGCATAGATTTGGCCTGATCTTGCCGTCGCATATCTGATTTTTCCACCGCAATAATAACCCGCATTGACAGCTTACTGTCGGCGTATGATACGTAAAAATTACCGGTAGGCCGCGTTTTTTTGCTTCTCTCACAATATATATGGAAACAGCCCTGGTCAAGGCGTGGATATGAACGATATCGGGTTTTTCTTCATCAAGGATCTTTCCAAATTCAAGGGCGCTTACAGGATCACCTTCATCATATAATTCGCTCAAATCATTTATCTTGGCAGAGAAACTATATCTACGGACCGATAGGCCGTCATATACATAACTGGCGCTCTTATCCGCGGGCGCGGCGATGATGCTTTGGACACCTAAGTCCTCCAGCCGCTTGGCAAGGCCCGCAACATAAATCTCTGTCCCGCCGGAAGGATCTGGATAAAAACAATAAGAGACATGGATAACTTTCATATTCGGGCAATCATCCAACACCAATGCGCCTTTTCAACATCGCCTACAGGTTTCCCATTCACATCCAGGATTGCGCAATCATACCCGGAAAAATAATTCAATATAGAACGGCTGTTAGCCCCGCTAACCGGCCATGCAAATGGATGAAGTTCAATTAACGCAAACCTTGGTCTGCGTTTTGGGTCAGCTAAAAGATTAGCGCCCCCTTTTAATACCTCTTCTTCATACCCTTCAACGTCAATCTTCAATATATCCAACCTTTTTTCGGCAAAAATTGTATCGAGTTTAACACATTTTACTTTATAGCCATTTTTATCATCACAAAAGTTTATGTGAGCGTTCGGCTCCGAATTAGCTGAAAAATTAATTAAGCCGTCCCGGGAAGCCACGGCGCTTTCAATAAGCTTTACCTGTGCTGAAACCCTATTTAAAAAAATTGTATCTTTTAGTACATTGAAATTTTGATCATCGGGTTCAAAGGCATAGACCTGTCCCAATCGGCCGACACGATTTGCCAACGCGACGGTATACAACCCAATATGCGCGCCAACATCCGCGGCTATGTCTCCGTATCTTATACTCTCCATCAAATATTTCCACACCTGTGATTCATATGCTTCAGAAAGAGAACTGCATGTATAGGGAATTAGTACTCGGTCAGTCCCGTTAATTATTCTCACCAATCCGCTCCTCTTAAAAAAACGTCGCAACGCAAAGTTATAAAAAGGTCTGATCGTGTCCCATAACCAGTCCGCATTATTCAGGAAAAGATTGTGGCGAACAGCCTTGCTTAAACGTTCAAAAGGATGCATTGCACAGCCCTACAGTTTCCTCTTGATATTTCTATACCGCAGCGCAATAGCTTCGGCATTTCTATAGCCAAACAACCATGATACAACCCTTAAAAGGGCCGGCCGTTCAGGTATATATCCGGGTTTTAACCGCTCCAAATTTTTATGCGCCGCGGCAAAGGTCTCCTTATCCTTTCCAAAGCTCGACCGAGCTATATATTCGTAGGCCCTCAATAATGCTCTGCGGCGCTCTTTGGTAATCCCGCCCCTGCCCTCCCACTGATGTTCCGCCCAAACCGCATTTTTAAGGCAGCTCTGAGCAAAAGACATCGGATTTCGCGTTGATGCTGATTTGCCGAAAGGCTGTATACGCATATATGCCATTATTCCATCGCAATAGACGAATGAAGCGCCCTTAAATACGCATCCAAGAATAAATCTTACATCTTCGCATTCCGGCACATCTTCTGCCCATTTATCGGCCTCATCGATTATTGAACGCCTGAATAAATATACGGCCGGCGGACACCAGAAATCCGTAAATAAATCAATTTCCGGATTCTGCAATTTTTTTCCGATTATCTCTCCCTTTATATAGTCCCCCTTAGTTGTTTTTACCAGCCTCTGCCAATTTCCATATGCAATATCAGCGCCTGATTCTTGCAGCGCTTTTAATTGAATTTTTAATTTCCCGGGCGCAAGCAAATCATCGGCGTCAAGATATTGGATAAATTCGCCTTTTGAGAGGCTTGTGCCCAGATTCCTTGCGCTGCTTGGCCCACGATTCTCTGTCTTTACCAGACTTACTGAAGGGAATTCCTCTTTAATAATTGAGGCCGAATTATCCGTTGAACCGTCGTCAACAACAATAATTTCTATGTCATCAATTTTCTGGTTTAAAACGCTGTACAGCGCTTCACGAATGAATTTTTCCGCATTAAAACAGGGGATGATTACTGATACCATATTTTTTTGGGGCGGTATATCCTTTTTAAAATAATATTTTTTAGAAACTTTGTGTTCAGCGGATAGTTTTGCAAAAAAGTACGGGACATGGCCTTCCAGTCATGCCTTATTTTTAAATTCCAGGGGCTGGCTGCGACTTCTTTGTTTTTCCTTTCAAAAAGACTGACCAAAAAATATTTTAAATACAGATTCGCCTCATAAAGCAGCCTGAATATTGAGACAGGCAGGTATGAATTTAGAACGAGAAATCTTACGGTATTTTTTTTCCGGACGGAATCGACATATCCGGAAGGTATCTTGCTTATCGAAGGGCCAAGATAATGGATAACCTCTATCGAAGGCGCTATCTTGGTAAGATAACCTGCCTTTTTTGCCCTAAGGCAATAATCGGCATCTTCGCATAAGTACGGAGAAAAATCCTCATCAAAAAGGCCTATCTTGTCAATAACCGCCCTCTTAATTAAAAAGACAGCGCCCCAGATTGCGTCAACCTTGTATGGCCCTTCCCCCATGGGCCTTTCTATTAAAGCGATACCTCCTGCCAATAAAGGATTAATGCGTTCTCCGGCGCACTGTACCCTGCCGTCCGGAAAGACAAGTTTGCAGCCCAATATACCTGTCTTTTTATCTTTTTCCAAAAAATTGACAAGCCTGGTAAAGGTATCCTTCTGAATAATATGCGTATCATTATTAAGGAGAAGAATAAAACCGGGATTGTTTTTTTTCAAGACATATTTTATGCCTATGTTAGTGCCCTTTGAAAAACCGTAGTTTTCATCCAACTGTAAAACCTCCACCTTTGGAAAATTTTCCCTAACAAAAGCGGTCGAATCATCAGTTGAATGATTATCCACAAAAACAACGTTAAAATCCTCGTAGTCCTGCTCGAAGACCGAGCAAAGGCAGTCTTTAAGATATTTTTTGCCATTCCAATTTAAAATAACTATTGAGAGCTTAGGGTTCATTTTGACAAAATGCCGGTTATAAGCATTAACAGCCTTGGCGCTGAAATATTAATATCATGGCGCTCGATTACCTTATGCCTTGCCCGCTCACCTAAACTCCGGCGTAAACCTTCAGAATCCAATAATTTCACAATCTTTTCAGCCATAGCTTCAATATCTAAATACGGCACTATAAATCCGCAATCCTGTTCCACGAATTCCGGAATTCCACCTGCTTTTTCAAAACATACTATAGGTCTCTCCAATGCCGCCGCCTCAAGGCATACTATGGGAAAGGGATCCTCACGGGAAACCATGGCAAAAATATCGCAGGCTGCAAAATAGTCAAATGGGTTTTTTCTGCTGCCAAGAAAACGCACTCCCCCTTCCGTGCTTGTCTTGTCACCGCCTACCCATAAAAAAAAAGTCCTTTCAGGCAACCGCCGGTTTACGGCCTCCTCAAGCCTTATAAACAAATCCGGTCCTTTCCGCCAATCGGTTGTGCCGGCCCCGCATATTGCATGTGAACCGGCCGGTATTCCAAGCTCGGAGTATATAGATTCCCTGGTTTGTTGCGGCCTGATTTCTGATACCGGCAAAAACCCATATATCTTTTCAATATCCTCTTTCTTTATGCCGTGATTTTCAACAAGATTTTTTTTAACAGCCGCGGAGACGGCGATATACCGTGTCGTATAACGCTTGACTTGTTCCATATTTGTCTTTCCATGCGCCTTTATGCAATTTTCCAATTCATGCACATGACTTATTACCGGACATTTGAGAAACGACAGAAACCGTAAAATTTCCCCGTTAACAATTGTATTGGAATAAATAAGGCCGATATTTTCACCTGCCAATTTTTTCTTTAGCCCCGCTAAAAAAAATCTCTTTGTCAAACCTAACCGTCTTAATACCCTTTTTATTATACCGCCTCTGACTTGCTCGTGAAAAAACAGGATAGGCCCCAGCACCTCAAATTCAGATGTAAGTTCTCCCCCTTGCCTTAACATGATTAAAAAAGGCATATCCGTATTTGCCTTGAGCCACTTTAAAAAATTCAGAAGGAGTATGGGCGCGCCTGACCTTGAAGTTTCATGGCAGATAAATAAGACTTTTTTTGACATTATTATTTTTTGCGAATGACTATCAGAGAAACCCTGTTTTTGGCTATTGAAGGTCTCAATTTAAGTTTAAAAATCCTATTTATAATACGCATAAATAAATATAACGGGTAACTTGTCAGAACTACCGGTTCCTCGTCGACTTCTATTGTTTCGGAAGAGAGTCTTGTATATTCATCTTCAGGGAATAGATCGGCCAGTTCAAGGTGGGTGGGCCTGTAGCCGGTATCTATGGGATCAGGATGCCACCTGTAGATATAAGGTACGGAAATTATAATTATTCCGCCCGGTTTGACGCAATTTTTAAGCCTTCCTATTACAATCTGCCGGTCAGAGACATGCTCAAGGAGGTTTGTGCAAAGGGCAATATCAGCGAGACCTATTTTTTGAAGAATAGGGCCGGAATCCGGCTTTGTCAAATCACAGACCGTGTCTACACCGTCGTCTTTTTTTAAATCGGTGTGTATTATCCTGAGGCCTTTTTTCCTTAAAGGGTAAAATATGTGGTAATCAATATAGGGTTGGAATAAACGGCGGAATTCTTCCGTGGATGAACCAAAATCGATGAGAGCTTGACCTTCATGCAGGTCAAGGGTTTCCAGGGCATTCTTTATCCAGATAGCTTCTTTTAAAAACATATATCTACTCTACCGATTATTCTCTTTACCTTTATACCAAAAAAGCTGGGTATCCCTAAACCGTTCAACCAACGGTTTAACCTTATATTCAGCACAAAAATCATAAAAGGCCTGCCTTGCGCCTTCCCAGTATCCAAAATCATCCAGGATGACAACTCCGCCTTCTGATACCAAAGAATAGAATGTCCGAAGAGAATCCAAAACGCTTTCATACCAATCAGCATCAATATGCAATAATGCCACTTTGTTTGGGAGAGGATTTTGGAAGGTATCTTTAAAATTACCTTTACGAAATATAATGCGCTCCAGTGGAAAATTTACCTGCGTTAATACCTTATTTACTTTGTCTATAGACCCTTTAAGTTTACCTTCGTAATCTTTGGCAAGGGACCCATCTTTTTCAGTGGGGGGCGGAATTCCTTCAAAGGTATCATAAAGCCATAATTTATTGGGATAATTGACAACTGCAGCTGCTAGTATAGCCGCTGAGCCTCCATTGCAAACGCCGCACTCTATAATATCACCTTCAACCTTGTTTGCTATCCCGCATGCTAGCTCATATAACATGGATAGGCGAAAAGGATCAACCATTGTATAGGGCTTTACTGTCTGTATTAATTTATATAACTTAGCCTCGTGTCTTTTCTTCCGTATGAAGTTACATATTTTTCCTCTTGTGATTCTATTTAGACTAAACATGGACCTCAATAAAACTTCTGCGCTTCCCAGTATTCGTAAAACTTGCCTTTTTTTGAAAGAAGTTCCGAAAGCGGGCCTTCCTCTATGAGCCTGCCGTTTTCGATTACAATTATCTTGTCCGCATGTTTTATCGTTGATAATCGGTGGGCGATAACTATGGCGGTCCTTCCATGGGCCGCCTCATTAATTGCGTCCTGTATAATGATCTCGGTCTGAGAATCAAGGGAGCTTGTGGCCTCATCCAGGATAAATATCTCGGAACCTTTAAGAAGGCTTCTTGCTATAGCTACCCTTTGTTTTTCGCCGCCGGATAATCTGACTCCCCTGTCGCCTATTTCAGTATCAAAACCGTCCGGCAGGCGCATTACAAAATCATACAGCCGCGCCTTTTTGGCGACATCTACCATTTGGTCGATGGTAATCTCCCTGTCAAGACCGAAGGTTATATTATTTTTTAAGGTATCATTTAAAAGCAATACTTCCTGGCTGACAAGCGTTATATGGGCGCGCAGGGATTTTAAGGTAAAATCGCGTATATCAACGCCGTCTACAAGAATAGACGAAGGAGGGCAGTCATAAAAACGCATAAGAAGGCTGATAAGCGTCGTCTTCCCCGCGCCGGTGGGGCCTACGATAGCGGTCATCTTTCCTTTTTCTATGAAAAATTTGATATCCTTTAAAACCTGTATCCCCTTTATATAGGAAAAATTCAGGTGATTAAATTCAATTCCGCTTCTTAACCCTTCAAATCGTTTGCTGCCCCCAGCGACGAAAAATTTGTCTTTATCATCCAGTATCTTGGAGATTTCTTTTAACGGCGGCTTTATCTGGGCAAAGATGGATCTCATCTCGTTAAAGATGTTAAACATCGGCAGCGATCTCCTTGCGGCGTAAAAGAATACGACAAAAACCGATATGTCTCCGGGTTTATCCCTTGCCAAAAGAAGCGCTACAACGGATATCATGACCAAGAGTGCAGTGGTTATGATAAGCTCCTGTATTGGTTCTATAAGGGCGATGGTCCTCTGCGCCCTGAAATCGAGTTTCCTCAAATCATCGTTTATGGTCGCGTACATCTTTTTTGTCTCATCTTCCTTTGAATAGGCCTTGATAAGCGGGATGCAGGAAAGGATATTAAATACCCTGCGGCTAAGGTCAACCTTTACGGCATTTTTTAATTCGGCAACCCTGCCGATTTTTGAGATTATCGCCTTTAGGACAAAATGCAGGATGGGAAAAAGAACGATAGTTATCAGCGTAAGCTTGTAGGAGATTATGAACATGATGACAAAATATACTATGAGGGTAAAAAAATTCTTGATTGAGCGCTCAAAGGCGTCCAACAGGTCCATTACCCTCTCTGAATAGTCAAGAACCAGGTTAAGATAGCCCTGGCTTGTCCGGTCAAAAAATAATTTTCCGAAGCTTACGAACCTGTTAAAAACAAATTTATATATGTTATTTTTAAATCTGGTATGCCAGTAGGCGAAGACGACCGAGTTTATATAGCCGATGATATTTTTTAATACCACCGCCAAAAAAATGGTTACCACAAGGAATAAAAATATGTTCTTATTATGTGAAAAACCGGGGCCGATGGAATGAAAAAGGCCGCCCGCAAAGGCAAATACATGCTTTAAGAGCGGAGTTTCGCTGATAAACCCGAAATTGTTTTCTACGATACCCCTCGCGAGCGGTATCAATAATCCAAGGCTTATGCCGTCAAAGGACGCCGCTATGAACGAAAGGACAATTGGGAGAATAATATGGATGGGCCGTACCCCCATAATATAGAAAAACTGCCGTAATATAGTCAGGCGTAAATAAAATTTGCTGTTTTTAAACCCGTTCATTTTCCGATCTCCGTAAAATCCTTGATAAAACGCAGTTTTTTCTGCCTTGTCTCCCATCTAGCCCTGAACGTTATCAGGAAGGAAACTGCGATAAGCCAGAGATCGAGCGGCAGGCGGCAGTTCCTGATATACCAGCGGTCATACCTGAATTTTTTTTCTATCTCTATGTCGGTTGGGGCAAAAACCTGGGCCATACCCGTAAGACCGGGCCTTATCAGGTGCCTGAACTCCGCATGGACTAGATCGGTAGTAGTGCCGGTCCTTGCCTGTATCTCCGCGGGTCTTAGGGCGCGCGGGCCTACAAAACTCATATCCCCTTTAAATATGTTTACCAGCTGGGGCAGCTCATCCATGGCGGTCTTCCTGAGCATCATCCCTATCTTCGTAACACGCGAGTCGTTCTCTCCTGCCTGAAGAGGGCCGGTCGTATCCTCCGCGCGGCTTATCATTGAACGGAATTTTATGATTTTAAAAATACGGCCGTTTTTGCCCACCCTGTCCTGCAGATAATATATGGGGCCGCCGTCTTCCGAAAATATGAGTAAGCTTATAAGCAGCCAGGCGGGAAGGGCGATGATTATTCCAAAAAAAGAAAGGAAGATATCGAAAAGTCTTTTTGAAAAAAGACTATGCATAGGCCTCGTCTTTGTTAAAGATATTCCATAGAAGCTTTTTATAGATCTTGCCGGACAAGGAAGGTGTCTTTAAAAGGCTGAGGATTATATCTTTATGCCAGTCAAAGGCATGCGATTGCTCGAGGATATTTTTTGCCCTGGAATCATTTTTGAAGGTTGAAATCAGATTGTCGAGATTTTCATCGGTAAGCGTATTCATGAACCGCCTCACAAATCTTCCCACTTTGAGTTCAAGACCTATGATCTTTTTCCATTTTGTTTCATAGGCCCTGAGGCTTCTTTGGTTTATCCCGCCGTTATTGAAGGCGTTTATAATGGTCTCTGAGGCGAGCTTCGCGCATAAAAGCCCGTAAAAGATGCCGCCGCCTGTTACAGGTTTTACGTGGCCCGCCGAATCGCCTATCACAAGCAGCCTTTCAAGGTATGTCTTTTCGATCGTATCGACGGGGACTATACGCCTTCTTAATATCGGCTTTTTATCCCTGATCCTGGCGTTTACCTCTTTCTTTGAAATCAGGTTTGACAGGTAAAAGGTGGAATTTCTTTTTGTACTAAGACCGATGCGCGCCATTTTAGAATTAACAGGCACAATCCACCCGAAAGAACCGGGCGCCACCTCCCTCCCGAAATAAAGCTCTATCGCGTTAAGCGGCTCGGAAATCTCAACCTCTGTCTGGCTGCAGTCAAGGAAATCCCTGGGGACAGAAAGGCCCAGTCTCTTATGAAGGCCGTAAAAGGCCCCAGTGGCCAAAACGCATACCTTTGCCTTGATCTCGGTTTCGCTCATGGGAGATGTTGCCAGCTTAATCTTTACATGGCCGGCATTGGTAACGATATCCGTACATCTTGTAGACATCAGAAAGCTTGTTCCTTCGTCAATGGCCAGGTGCGCCACCTGCCTGTCAAAACTTGTCCTGTCTAATATACACGCATGTGTTTTTTTTGAGACAAGCGATATCTTTTTGCCGGCGGGCGAATGCATTATCAGGAAATTTATCCTGTTTTGAACCGAGTCTTCCGCGAGAGAAAGCCTTTCGAATACCTCTTTTCCCACAATGCCGGCGCAGAAGGATGGCTCGCCGATGGAAGGGTGTTCTTCTATAACTATGGTCTTAAACCCAGCCTTTTGGGTTTGGTAGGCAACGTATGAACCTGTAGGCCCTGCGCCTATTACGGCAACATCATACATTCTTCTTCGCTCTTCGACACGTTAAACTCCGGTGGAGCTTCGAAGGAACAAGTTCTTCTTCGCTCTTCGATACAAACACGAAGGAATAATTTCTTCGAAGCCGCATCGGAGTCTTTCATAATAGAGCGGCGAAGAAGAACGGGGTCGACGGGATTCGAACCCGCGGTTTTCGGATTGACAGCCCGATGTCCTAGACCAGCTAGACGACGACCCCAAAATTTTCTACCCCTCAAGGGCAAACCATGGGCGGAGCAGGAGTCGAACCTACGACCTCCTCGGTGTAAACGAGGCGTTCTAACCAGCTGAACTATCCGCCCCAAGAGTATTATATTAATATAATTTTGTTATACTGTCAACCTGAGATTATACCTAGAAACATAATCGTAAAAGCCATAACAAGCAGCGCTACTGTCTCAGTCATTCCCAAAACCACCATGTAACTACCAAAACCCTTGCCTGTCTCCCCCATGGCGTCGCAGGCGGCCGCGGCGCATTTCCCCTGCCAATAGGCGGAAAGCCCTATTGCAGTACCCGCTAATACCCCAACGGCCCAAAGATACTGGCCTTTGTTGGCAATGGCGACCATTTGCCGCATAACGATCATGCCGTAAACGGTTTGCGTAAGCGGGGCTGCCGTAAAAACAACCAGCATGAATGACGCCGGTTTGTTTTGGGAAAAATTTTTTTTCCAAGCCCCTATGGCGCTCATGCCGGCGATGCCGGCGCCGCTTCCCGAACCGAGCGCGGCAAGCGCAAGCACGGCGATAGCGCCCAAATCCTTAAATTGTGTCAACACGCTTGTTTCCATATGAATCCTCCATTAAATTTCCAATGTCTATCATTCTTTCAAAGGTTTGTACGGGTTCCCGCTCCACGATATATTTGCGTGACCCGAGAATTCAAGCACGTTCAACCTGACGCCGTGGACAAGAACAGAGACCGGCCCTAGGATGACCCCGAGCCCCTGGCCGATCACAATAATAATTACGCTGCCTATTACCGCCAGCAGGCTTCCCTTCCCCAGCAACCCTGCCATGGAGTTAAAGGTATCGGATATGGCTATGCCTGCCAGGCCCACCGCAAAGAGACGAATATATGAAACCACATCCGTAAAATTATTCATGAGACTGAGGGCAAGCGCGCCAAGCCCCTCGCCGAGTGTCTTCAAAATATTTCGCTGGGGATTTGTAAAGAATATGACAAGGAAAACGCCGGTGGCGATAAGCCATTTTACAAAACCGGGAAATGCGTCCCTTAATATCAGCACCCTGGCAAGAAAAAATGACGCCCATAATATACAGATCCAGCCTATGTCGCTAAGAGCGCTTAAGGAAGGGAGTTTTATCTTGGCCCTCCATATATGGGCAAGCGACAGATGGAAGGCCCCTAAAAAGAAACAAAACCTTTGGAAAACAACCATATCGTTTAAGGCCGGTATCAGAGGTTTGTAACCTATTTTTATGAACCATTCATGGCCGAAAAATGTGCCTGTAAGCGCGCCCCAGATAACGGCGCATGCGCTAAGGACGTAAAAAAGCGGGAAAGAAGAAGTCGCCCAGCCTTTTTTCTTCGCCTTCGTATGAAAAAAAAATGTAATAACCATATACACCAGGCCGTAACCCGCGTCCCCAATAAGTATCCCAAAGAATGCGCTGAAAAAAATAAGGAACGGCAGGCTTATATCAAGTTCATGGTAACCCGGCAGGATTTCAAGAAATTTAAAGATCGGGCTTATGAGCGAGATCCAGCGCGGGTCGCGAATAAGGACCGGCACATCGTCCTGTTCCGAGGGGTCGGCCGCCATTATTCCAAGTTTCTCTTTTCGCGCGAAGGCCCTTAAATCATCCATCTTATCGTAGGGCGCGTAACCCGACAGATATGAGAGCTGTCCCTCCCTCCCCATACCTCTGACCGCCCGGTTAAATTCAAGTTCCGACTCAAAAGCGCTTTTAAGGCTTAAGAAATCATTATGATAACAGGCAAAAGACCCGATCTCGGTTTTTATTTTGTTTATAAGCCCTTTATCTTCATCGTATTTTTTTCTTAACTCCGAAAGGCCGCTTTCGGGCATTTCAAATTCCTTACACGGGACAGGAATATGCCCGCGTGAAATAACCATATAATTTGCGGTCCCTCCCTTGGCGGATATTTGGCGAGCGGCGACATTTTCGGGGATCAGATTTTTCTCTTTGATAGGTATTCGGTAAAAACGGACAACGATATTTTTTTTGGCCAGTCCCTTTACCATGCGGGGATCAAAATCACCCCAGGCCTCAAGCTGCAGGATCTTTTCATAAAGGGATTCGGAGAAATTAATAAGCTGTTCAAGGTGTTTTTTAAGCTCCACGACGCGCTTTGCGGCGGCAAGGGCATCGGTTATTTTTTTATCAGTGCGCGGCCCGGCGGCCCTGTATTCCTTTGAGACGACGGTCTCTGCCGCCGTATTTATCATGGCGAGGTCCTCTTTTAGTTTATCAATTTCCTGTCCCTGCGGCCTCTGGGTATTTTCTATGTGCAGGACGCCCATGCGCCGCAGGTCCGAAACAACGCCGGAGGAATCTTTTTCCAAACAAATGAGGGTTACCTTTTTCATCGGGACTATCATACAAAAGCCCCTTCCATCATTACGGCTTCAATCTTGGTCTTTGCCAGCTTACTTCTTCCGACGGCATTTACCAACTGATCACCAAGATAGACCTTAATCAGCCTTATTGCCTCTTTTGCCTCGGGTATTTTTACTTTTTCAAAGAGGTTGACGCGCTGTGTGGTTACCCGCAGTTCGCCTCTTAAGATAAGGATACCCTGTTTAATGACTTGAATCTGCGCCTTTATATTTATCATGCTGCGCAAGGCCTCAAGCCCCGCGTCTACCCATAATGGAAAAAGGAAGAGGTCGTACTCAACGGCGGGAAATTTCGCGCTTTCAAAAACCGGTATGTTTATCCCGGCTACATTTTTTACGCCCGTAGTTATTTTTTCCGGAATGAGCCATCCCCTCCGGATAAGCCCATCATTAAGCAGGCCCGCCCATAGCAAGGCCTGCTGCCTTTTTTGGGCAAGCGACTGTTTTTTTTCCTCAATCACGGCAAGTTCATGAAGGATCTCTATCTGCAGCTGTTGTTTTTTAAGCTGTAACGTGGGCAGGTAGCGCTCGTATTGCGCCAGAGAATCTCTTTGTCTTTTTAACTCGCCTTTGGTAAGTTTAATCTTTGCCATGGGGCCAGTATTTATCTATCATTGTCTTCCTGATGCCGGTTTCTTCCGGTTTGAAACATTCACCCAGTATCTTCCAGCCAAGGTCCAGGGCCTCTTCAAGAGGTACATTCAATTTTAACGGCATCATGCTTTCCTCAAACCGCTTACCATAATTAAGCAGTTTCCTGTCCCAGTCGCTCATCTGAAAGCCCATTGACTGTTTTTCAAGGGTTTCCCGGTAACTGGCGAATAACTGGATCATCGTATTCATTATGATGCGATGGTCATCGCGGGTTTTGCCGTTTACCTGCTGTTTAAGGCGGCTTAATGAGCCGAATGGTTCTATGGCCCCGTTTTTAAGATAAAATTGGCCCTCCGTGATATACCCGGTATTATCCGGGACAGGATGCGTGATATCATCTCCAGGCATGGTGGTTACGGCAAGTATGGTAATAGAGCCGGCGCCCTCGAAATCTACCGCCTTTTCATAGCGCGAAGCAAGCTGGCTGTAGAGATCCCCTGGATATCCGCGGTTTGAAGGGATCTGTTCCATGGTTATCGAGATCTCCTTCAAGGAATCGCAAAAATTCGTCATGTCAGTCAGCAGGACCAGTGTGCGCTTTCCTTCCAGCGCGAATGCCTCGGCTACGGCAAGGCTTAGATCAGGGACAAGCAGGCATTCTACTACCGGATCAGAGGCGGTATGGATAAACATTATGGAGCGCGACAGGGCGCCGTGCTGTTCAAGGATATCCCGGAAATACAAATAATCGTCGTATTTAAGGCCCATACCGCCAAGCACGATTATGTCGGTTTCTGCCTGAACGGCGATGCGGGCAAGAAGTTCATTATAGGGCTCTCCGGCTATCGAAAATATAGGGAGCTTCTGGGAAACTACGAGCGAATTAAATACATCTATCATGGGCAGGCCGGTCCTGACCATCTTATTGGGTATGATCCTCTTCACCGGGTTTACCGAAGGCGTTCCCGTCTCAATAAGGTTATCGGTCAATTCGGGCCCGTTATCCAACGGCTTTCCGCTTCCATTAAATATACGGCCCATCAGGTTGACCCCGCTGGGCACTCGCATAGTATGTCCTAAAAATCTGACGCGATCGCCGGTTGAAATTCCCTTGCTGCCGGCAAATACCTGAAGAAAAATCCTGTCTTTCTCTATGCGGATAACCTGCGCGAGCGAGGGCCCTCTCCTGGTGTATACCTGGGCGATCTCCATATAACCGATATCCTTTGCTTCGACTATAATGACATCGCCGGCAATCTGGGAGATATTTGTGTAAATCTTCTGCATTCTTTAATCCTGCCTGTTCTTAACTGTTCTTTCCGAAACAATCTTTATAATTTCCGCCTCGACGCCGCGGAATTCATCAGAGTCTTCTTTCATGGAATTCCATCCCTTAAAATGCTGGCGAAGGGTATGGAAAAAATGAAGGGCCTTCGTCTTATCCTCAAAATGGAATTCGGCGTTAAGGACCATCCTGTAGATAAAATCAAAGACATATGCCTGGCGTTCACCGGATGTGGCTTCGTCCACCGGATCGAAGGCGTCCTGCTGGAGATACACAAAATCAAAAAAATCACCCTTTAAATAATCCACATAATCTGCGAGCGAAATACCTTCCTCGCCGATAACCTTCATCATCTGCGCGAGGTCGTTTGCCCTCCGCAATACCTCATGGCCGCGGGCAAGCTGTTCCTCTTTTATAAAACTTTTATATTTGCTCCAACTCATCAGCGGATCGATCGCCGGATATTTTCGCTCATCCGAGCGCTGGCGTGACAAACCGTGAAAGGCCCCGACGACCTTTAATGTAGCCTGCGTCACTGGCTCTTCAAAATTGCCGCCGGCGGGGCTCACTGTGCCGCCGACCGTGATGGAGCCCGTGCTGCCGTCATAGAGCCGCACAACTCCGGCCCTTTCATAAAAGGAGGCGATCCTCGATTCCAGGTACGCGGGGAATGCCTCTTCGCCGGGTATCTCTTCCATCCTTCCTGATATCTCGCGCATGGCCTGCGCCCAGCGGCTCGTAGAATCGGCTAAAAGGAGCGTGTTAAGGCCCATCTGGCGGTAATACTCCGCGATCGTTATCGCGGTATAAACGCTCGATTCCCTTGCCGCCACAGGCATGGAGCTTGTATTGCAAATTATGACGGTCCGGTCGCTCAACGATTTCCCGGTCCTCGGGTCGGTAATCTCGGGGAACGTTTTTAAGGTCTCTACAACTTCCCCTGCTCTTTCGCCGCAGGCGGCGATGACGACTATATCCGCGTCGGCATGCTTGCTTATAAGCTGCTGGAGGACCGTCTTCCCGGAACCAAACGGCCCGGGTATGCAATAGGTACCTCCGCGGGCTACGGGAAAAAGCGAATCTATAAGGCGCATCTTTGTAACCAGCGGTTCGGTTGGCCTTAATTTTTCTACATAAGCCTTTATCGCTATTTTAACCGGCCATAATTGGCTTAAGTAAACCGGCGTGATTTTCCCGTCCTTGTCTTTTATTTCGCAGACCGGTTCTTTTATGGTATACGCGCCTTTTGGCGATATATTGGCCACTTCATAAACACCGTCCAGGTTAAAAGGGGCCATGCAATAGTGCCTGAAAATCTTTTCAGGGACATACCCTATCCTTTCACCCGGTCTTACCATACTGCCGGGACTAAGAAGCGGTGTAAATTCCCATTTTTTCTTGTCCGGTAAGGGTTCCGCATAAATTCCGCGTTTTAAAAAGAAACCACCCCGCCTGGCAAGTTCAGGCAGCGGATTTTGAAGCCCGTCAAAAATCTGCCCAAGAAGCCCCGGGCCAAGTTCAACCGACAGTAGATCGCCGGTCAGTTCTATATCGTCGCCCACCTTCAGATCATGCGTACCTTCAAATACCTGCATTTCAGCCGTCTTTCCGCGCACGCGGATGACCTCTGACTTTAGCCGCTCCGTCCCGTGCAGGATGTAGGCAACCTCATTCTGGACAACAAGGGAATCAAAAGAAACCCTCACCATATTGCCGTTTATGGCGGTTATCTTTGCCTTACGCATATTCAATCGCCTTATCCAAAAGCGCCCCCTTGTCCGCCGAACCTATCGCCTGCCACCGCTTGAGTATCTTTAATTTGTAAGCATAACAAATCAGGAAATCTATATCAAAATAATGGCATACCTCAAGGCTGGTCAGGGCCTCCCATCGGGCGCGGTCTAAAATGCGCTCTCCTTCGATGATGGAAGGGTTGCGATAAGCGTTTAATGCTGTATTTGCTATAAATTGGCTCGGGTACCCATAGGGTCGAGGGTATTTCGCCGCATCCATGTGTCTGCGGCCAGCGCGGATCTTTATCAGTTCATTGCGAAGTGTAGAATCAAAATCCAGCCAATTTTTTACCGTATCATTCAGGATTTTCCCGGCTATATCGTCTATTGTCTCCGGGAGGGAATAAACCGTCTCATAATCTGATTTGGAAAGAAATTCACGGCATTTATCAAGAAAGGCGCTGTAAGAAAACGGCGGGTGAACTTCAAGATGGAGCATGGGCAGGCTTGCAACGAAATAATAGTAATTTGCCATTCTGTTTTTTAGGGATTAAGGATGTCGTTTAGCTTCGGCTTTAAATATTTTCCTATGTATTCGGCCAGGGCCTTGTCTGTAAAATCAAAATAGGATTTTCCCTTGTCAAAACTGATGGTGAAGCCGGCCCGTATCTGCATGGAAGGCTGCAAGGTAATACCCTTTTCTATTTCCTGTTTTAATTTTACCAAAAATTTTTTCTCCAGGATTTCTAGATCTTCTTTTTTTAAATTTATAATGATATCTTCTTCCCCGCCGGATTTTTTAACGATTTCGGTTATTATATGCTCAAGGTTAGCGGGCCCAAGGGCCAAATCGGCTTCGTGAATAATGAGGCGTTCGAGCATGGTATTTATTTCCTTTCGCAGGGACAAGATAAGATCCCTTCCGGCCTGGACAAGCAGGGCTTTTGTCTTTTCTTCTGTCTGCGCCGCCTGGGATCGGGCGTCGGCAAGCATCGTCTCCATTTTCTCTTTCGCTTTTTTAACGATAGCATCCGCCTTCGAGGCCGCCTGGTTTTCGATTTCCCTCGCCTTTTCCTCGGCTGCCTTTATCCCTTCTTCATTTATCTTTTCTATGAGGTCCCTTATTTCTTCAGCCATAAAAACTCCTTTTTATGCCACAAGATATATAAAGATCCAGTCTATCACGATACAGAGGAGGCCGGCGGCCGCGCTGCTTATAAAATTTATCATTTCGTTGTGGATGCGGTTTTTCTGATATGAATAGGCGTTTAAATAACTGTCAAGCATCGAACCGAAAAATGCGGCTATAAGTATTATGAATACCTGAGGTAATAAGACCATCTTGGTAAAAAACCCCGCAATGGCTAATATAGCCGCTGCCAGGAGCCCGGCAAGCGTTCCCTGCCTGGAAATGGCGCCGGGGGTTCCTCTATGGACACGTTTAAAATCAGTAATAAGCATCGCCTCTTTGCTTAATAATTTTCCTATTTTTGTGGCAATCGCGTCAAACGCCGCCTCGGCATATGTCGCTATAAATGCCAATTTAAATTCAGTTTTAGCGGTCATAAAAAACAAACCGGCAAAAATGGCGCCGGCAAGTGAACGTCCTAGCACACGGTCAATAGGCCTTTTTGCCTTATAAAGCTCAAACTCGCCCTTTTCCGCCTTATCCTTATTTTCTATGTCAATCGAGACGCCGGTAATGAAAAAAAAGACCGCCACTATTACATAGGCCTGCCAGTCAAGAAACACATATATACAGGTAAAAAGGATTACGCCGGCAAAAAAACCCGTGTCATCAACCATCTCCCTCATAAAGGCAATTATGCCGATTATCACGTTGATGACGAACCCTATCAACAACCGGTATAGGACGCTTACATCTTGATGCATAATCAGGCCTTTCTTGAGCCCGGCTTTGTCAGAGGAATTCCCTTTTCACAAAGCGGGCATTTATCCAGTTCGAATGTACTTACAGAAATTTTCACCAGGCTCTTAAATTCTACCTCAAAATTTACCGCTCCACAAGACCTATCTATTATGGAGCCAACGCCTATTATCGAGGCGCCGGCGGATTTTACTGCATCTATTACCTCTCTGGTTGATCCGCCTGTGGTGATAACGTCCTCCACTACCAATACCCTGTCTGAAGAGGTTATCTCAAACCCTCTCCTTAAGGTCATTTTGTCATTCTCCCTTTCAGCAAATAGAGAGCGGCATTTTACGGCCCTTGCAACCTCATATGAAACAATCACGCCGCCAAGCGCAGGCCCTATTACAACGGTCGGTTTCTTTTCCCTGAACCGGCCGGCGAGTTCACCGCATATCTTTTCGGCGTATTCGGGATACTGCAATACCAGTGCGCATTGAAGATATCCCTCGCTGTGAAGGCCGCTTGAAAGCTTAAAATGCCCATTTAGCAGGGCGTTTGTTTTTTTAAATATATTTAAGACCTCCTGTTCGGTCATATTAAGATACCGTCATCTCTTTTATTATTTCTTCCGCGGCGGCCTTTGGATCAGGCGCCGCTATGACCGGCCGGCCCACTACAATATAATCCGCGCCGAGCGAGATTGCCTCTTTCGGCGTGGCCGTCCTTTTCTGGTCGTCCTTTTGCGCCCAGGCGGGCCGTATCCCCGGAGTAACAATTATAAAATCATCTCCGCAGGTCCATCTGATAGGCTGGGCCTCATCCGCCGAGGCCACAACCCCGTCAAGGCCCGCTTCTTTTGCCAATTTCGCGAGGTAGGTTACCTGTGACTTTACGCCTTTTCGAATCTCAAGGTCCTTAAGGTCCCTTTCACCCATTGAAGTAAGAACGGTAACTCCTAAAACGAGCGGCCGTTCTTTGTTCATTTTTTTTGCCTCATCTCTCGCGGCGGAAACCGCCTGCCTCATCATATCAAACCCGCCCTGGACATGAAGATTCAGCATAAAGACAGACAGCCTTGTCGAGGCGATTACGGCGTTGGCGACCGTGTTTGGTATATCATGGAATTTAAGATCAAGAAATACGCGCGCGCCTTTTTTTACCGCCAATTCAACGGCTGCAGGGCCGGCGCTTGTAAATAACTGGCTCCCTATCTTAAAGATCTTCACCAGCGGAAAAAGCCTGTCGATGATCGCCCGGGCGGCATCCAGGTTATCCACGTCCAGGGCGATTATCAATTTATCCTTCACCTGACCTCCAGGGAACCAATTAGTTTTTTAAGGCTATTGATATTTTTTCTCGTCATATACTGTCTTATTCCGTCTATAATTTCAACGGTCACCTGTGGATTGATGAAATTCGCGGTGCCGACCTGTATGGCCGTTGCCCCGCATATTATAAATTCCATCGCATCCTTATAAGTCATTATACCACCAATACCGATAATTGGAATATCTACTTCATTGAAGGCATCCCATACCATTTTTAAAGCAATTGGTTTTATTGGCGGTCCGCTTAATCCGCCCGTTATATTGCCCAGCAAAGGCCTTCTTTTTTCAATATCAACCGCCATCGCGAAAAAAGTATTAATGAGCGAAACCGCGTCTGCCCCGCCTTCTTCCGCGGCCTTGGCAAAAACCCTTATATCGGTAACATTTGGCGATAACTTCGCGATGACGGTTTTTTCCGTAGCCTTCTTAACCTGCCTCACGGCCTCGTAAGTAGCCTTTGGATCCTGCGAGATAAGCGTTCCAGACCTTATATTGGGGCATGAGAGATTTAACTCGATTCCTTCGACGGCGGTTTTATCCAATCTCTTTGCCAATTCCATCAATTCGCCGGCGGTTTCGGCGGAAATACTCGCTATTACGGGTACCTTAAGCTTTAGATAGGCCGGCAGTTTCTTATTAATAAAGTCCTGTAAGCCGGCGTTTTCGAGACCTATCGAATTAAGCATGCCTGCCGGCGTTTCCACAAGGCGCGGCGGCGGATTGCCCTCTCTGGCATTTAATGTAATTGTCTTTGCTACTACCGCGCCAAGGGATTCTATATCGACCAATTCATTATATTCAACTCCGAATGTCCCAGAAGCGGCAATCACCGGATTTTTTAATCTGATCCTGCCTACTTTAACGCTTGTATTCATTCCCATATGACCTCATCGGCTCTAAATACAGGGCCGTCTTTGCATACCATTTTGTATTGGTATTGAGTATTGAGTATTGCCTGCCTACCGGCAAGGCAGGGGTATTGAGTTTTAACTTTAATAGGACAGCCAAGACATACGCCGACGCCGCAGGCCATGTATTCCTCAAGAAGAAGCTGGCATGGAGTCCTGTATTTTGTTGAAATATGTGCTACCGCCTTAAGCATTGACTTGGGGCCGCACGTATAGATAGTATTGAGTATTGAGTATTGAGTATTGAGAACTTTTTTCAATAAATCGGTGACGAAGCCTTTATGGCCTTTCGAACCATCTTCGGTGACAATACTAACATTGCAACCTAAATCCTTAAACTCCTTCTCGCATAATAGAGCATCTTTTGTTTTGGCGCCAATTAAAACCAGCGGCCGTCCAAGGGTCGATGGTCGATGGTCTATGGTCCCTTCGGGAGGCTTCGCACTCAATGGTCTTAACTTCTGTGCAAGAAATACAAGTGGCGCAGCGCCTATTCCTCCCGCCACCAATACCCTGGACCCTGGACCCTCGACCCTCGACCCTAAATCAAATCCATTCCCCAGCGGGCCGATAACATCCAAAACCTCCCCCGGACTTCTCTTGCTCAAGGCCTCTGTCCCCTTTCCAATGACCTCATAAAGAACCTCGACCATATTAGGTGAAATAATCCTATGGATACCCAGAGGTTTGCGTAGTAAAGGCTCAAGGCCATCTGTAACTTTAAGCTCTATAAATTGCCCGGGGCGAGCGGTTTTCGAAAGCTGCTCGGACCTGAATTTTAATCTAAAATAATTACCGCTTACGCGAATATTTTCGGAAATTTTAATCTTAAGCTGGTTCATTTGCGCTCTGTAGAATCTTATGCCATTCCTGAATAGACTTAACGTCCAGTTTCTGGTTCATCTTCATTTCTATCCCATAAACAAATGCCACTGCGCCCGGCACTGTGGTCACGCATGAAATGCCCTGAGATACGGCCGTTGATCGTATCTTAATTTCATCTTTTCTGGGAATCTTGCCGGACGGCGTATTTATGATAAGCCTTATCTTTCCTTCTCTCATGCAATCCAGGATGTTAGGGCTGCCCTCGCTTACCCTCTGCACCGCTTCTACCTTGATACCGTTTTTTAAAAGCACTTCTGCGGTGCCCCGGGTCGCGAGTAAACCGAATCCGAGTTCCGAAAGCTTTTTTGCGACGGCAATTATGGGTTTTTTATCCTTATCTTTTACGCTTATAAAAATCTGGCCCTCAACCGGCACTTCAGACCCTGCGGCAAGCTGCGACTTGACAAAGGCCTTTCCAAACTCTGTATCTATTCCCATCACTTCTCCTGTAGATTTCATCTCGGGCCCGAGTATGATATCTATGCCGGGGAACTTCACAAATGGAAGGACGGATTCCTTTACTGATATATAAGGCGGGATTATTTCTTTAGTGAAACCTATCGCTTCTAATTTTTCCCCTGCCATCACCCTTGCGGCCAATTTGGCAATCGGTACGCCTATCGCCTTACTTATAAACGGTATGGTACGTGAGGCACGGGGGTTTACTTCCAGTATGAAGACCTTCTGACCCTGCACAGCGTACTGCACATTCATAAGACCGATCACTCCGAGTTCCTTCGCTATTTTTTGAGTTGTCATTCTTATTTCATCGATGACCTTTTTACTGAGCAAATGCGGCGGCAGGACCATCGCGGCGTCGCCCGAATGGACGCCTGCCTCTTCTATGTGCTCCATTATACCGCCTATAACATGGCTTGTCCCGTCAGAAATCATGTCGACATCAACTTCTACCGCGTCTTCTATGAACTTGTCTATCAATACCGGCCTTTCCGGCGAGGCCTCTACGGCATGAGTCATGTAATATTCAAGGCTTTTATCGTCATAAACTATCTCCATGGCCCTTCCGCCCAAAACATAGGAAGGCCTGACAAGGACAGGATAGCCTATGGAGTTCGCTATTTTTTTGGCTGCGTTTATCTCAAAGGCGCTGCCGTTCTTTGGCTGGTTTAATTTCAGTTTTTCAACGAGCTCGGAAAATCTCTGTCTGTCCTCCGCCCTGTCGATCGCGTCAGGCGGCGTCCCGATTATCTTTACGCCCGCCTTTTCAAGCGCCATTGAAATATTCAGAGGGGTCTGGCCTCCGAACTGAACAATGACGCCGTCCGGCTGCTCCGCATCGACTATGTTCATCACATCTTCGAAGGTGAGGGGTTCAAAATATAATTTATCCGAGGTATCATAGTCGGTCGATACGGTCTCGGGGTTGCAATTTACCATGATGGTCTCGTATCCCAATTTTTTTAGTGCGAAAGAGGCGTGGACGCAGCAATAATCAAATTCTATGCCCTGGCCGATCCTGTTCGGCCCCCCTCCGAGGATCATGATCTTTTTCTTCGAGCTTTCTCTTATCTCTGTTTCAGATATCTCATACGTAGAGTAATAATACGGCGTATATGCCTCGAATTCCGCCGCGCATGTATCTACCAGTTTATATACCGGTTTAATATCAAATGCCTTTCGCGCGTTTCTTACTTCCAATTCATCCGAAGATAAAAGTTCCGCAAGCTGCCTGTCATTAAAGCCCGCCTGTTTAGCGGTTAATAAAAGTTCTCTTGAAATTGTTTTTATCGAACCGGCATGTTTTATTAATTTTTCCAGTTCTGCCAACTCCCTTATGTTTTCCAGAAACCATTTGTCAATATTTGTAAGAGCCGATATTTCATCAATGGAAATCCCCGATCCCAGCGCGTACCATATATAAGATAACCTGTCGGGATTCGGCACCTTTAATTTTTTTTCTAAAAGCGCGGGTTCTACCTCGCGGACCCTGAGGCCGAACCTCCCCGTTTCAAGACTCCTTAAGCCCTTTTGCAAGGCCTCTTTGAAGGTCCTGCCTATCGCCATAACCTCTCCGACCGATTTCATCTGTATGGTAAGCGTGGCGTCGGCGCCCGGAAATTTCTCAAATGCCCACCTGGGTATCTTGACGACGCAATAGTCTATCGTGGGTTCAAAACTGGCCGGTGTCTTTTTTGTGATATCGTTTGGTATCTCATCCAGGGTATAGCCGACCGCGAGTTTTGCGGCGATCTTGGCGATGGGAAAGCCCGTGGCCTTTGAGGCAAGGGCGGAACTTCTTGAAACCCTGGGGTTCATTTCAATAACGACCATTCTTCCGTCTTTTGGATTGACCGCGAACTGGATGTTGCTGCCTCCTGTTTCAACGCCGATCTCGCGGATTATTTCTATGGCGGCGTCTCTCATCGCCTGATATTCCCTGTCTGTCAGGGTCTGGGCAGGCGCGACGGTTATGGAATCCCCGGTGTGAATGCCCATCGGATCGAAATTCTCTATGGGGCATATTATAACGACATTGTCCTTTATGTCACGCATGACCTCGAGTTCATATTCCTTCCAGCCTATCACCGATTCCTCTATTAATATCTCGCTTATCATGCTCAGTGAAATACCCCTCTGGGCGATCTCCCTAAATTCTTCCTCATTATAAGCCGTTCCGCCGCCGGAGCCGCCCAGGGTGAAACTAGGCCTTATAATAGCCGGGAAGCCTATCTCCCTCGCGATTTTTACGGCGTCTTCGAGATTGTAAGCAAGGCCGCTTTTCGGCAGTTTTAGCCCGATCCTGGTCATTGCCTCTTTGAATAATTTTCGGTCTTCCGCTTTTTTAATGACCTCGGGCCTTGCGCCTATCATCTTGACATGATACCTGTCAAGAACGCCGCTGTCATAAAGCTGTATGGCGGCGTTAAGCCCTGTCTGTCCGCCCAACGTCGGCAGAAGCGCGTCGGGCCTTTCCTTTGCTATTATCATTTCAAGGAATTCCTGGGTAAGCGGTTCTATGTAGGTCTTGTCGGCGAATTCAGGATCGGTCATGATGGTAGCCGGGTTCGAATTCACGAGAATGACCTCATACCCTTCCTCCCTGAGCGCCTTGCAGGCCTGAGAACCCGAATAATCGAATTCGCATGCCTGGCTTATTATTATCGGGCCTGAGCCTATGATCAGTACTTTTTTGATATCAGTTCTTTTTGGCATTTTTTTCCATCATTCCTAAAAATTGCTTAAAAAGAGGCGAGGCATCATGCGGTCCCGGCGCCGCCTCCGGATGATATTGCACGGAAAATATCGGCAGTTCCCTGTGCCTCATCCCTTCCGGCGTCTTATCATATAAATTAATGTGCGTGAGTTCCACCATATTATCTGGGATGGATTCCGTATCGACGCAAAAATTATGATTTTGTGATGTTATGGAGATGGTCCGGGTATTTAAGTCCATTACAGGATGATTCGCCCCGTGATGACCGAATTTTAATTTATAGGTCCTTCCCCCCAAGGCAAGGCCTAACAGCTGATGGCCGAGGCAGATCCCGAATATAGGGACCTTTCCTATCAATTTCTTAACTTGTTCAATGACATGCGGAATGCCCTCAGGATCGCCCGGGCCGTTTGAGAGAAGCACGCCGTCAGGCGAAAGGCCGAGTATATCCGCTGCTGATGTAGAAACAGGAACTATGTGCACGGCGCATCCGATTGCGGCCAGGGAACGGATTATGTTTTGCTTTACGCCGCAATCGAGGAGAACTACCTTATAGTTATGAGTTATGAGTTGTAAGTTGTGAGTGGTTTCGAATTCCCACGGTTCCTTACAGGCTACATCCTTTGTTAAATCCCTCCCTATGATGGATGGATATGTCCTTACTTTACCAAGAAGCCTTTTCTCATTAAAATCGGTCATTGAGATTATTGCTCTCATCGAGCCGTTTAATCTCAAGTGTCTCGTAAGCGCCCGTGTATCTATGCCCTGTATTCCGGGGACGCCATTATCCTCAAGATACTTATTGAGCGGCATGACAGAACGCCAATTCGAGGAAACGCCGCTTAGCTCCTTTATGATAAATCCTTCAACCCACGGCCTTGAAGATTCCGCATCCTCGGTATTTATGCCATAATTACCGATTAGCGGATAAGTCATCATTACCATCTGTCCTTTATACGAAGGATCGGTCAATATCTCCTGATAACCTGTCATAGAGGTGTTAAATACCGCCTCGCCGCAGCGCTCGGTTTGGGCGCCGAAGCCTGTACCGTAAAATTTTGTTCCGTCTTCAAGCATTAAGATTGCTTTCATATTCTCCTAAAAAAAGCTAAGTTGCTTTTCCCCTTCTTCCTCATTTCCTTCCTTAAAGATTTTTATAGTTCCATATTCGCCGTCATATCCCGGTTCTATCTGAACTTCACCCTTCCTTACTTTCAATATGCCGCGCGCGATTCGATGACTGCAATCTTTCAGCAGTTGTTCATCGGGCACTTCAAGAAGGATCTCAAATTCGCTGCCCAATCTCTGTAAGAGTGAATTATATTCGCGCTCAACCGAGAGGCTTTCCTTCCCGACGCCCAGCGCCTCAGCGATTATTTCATCGAGCGGCACAAGATTTTTAAAGGGTATACCTGATTCAAGGGTAAAGCCTTCTTTTCTGTCTGCCAGGTCTTCAAGCCTGTGCATGACCCCGACCGTAATGCGCCTTCCGCATTCCGGGCACCTTTCGTTTATCTTTTTAGCCTCGGCCGGTGAGAGCCTGGTCTTGCAATTCCGGTGCCCGTCCCAGTGGTATTTGCCTTCTTGCGGGAAAAATTCCACCGTAAATAGAAATCTTTGCTTGTCCTTTTTTTTCAATATTTCGACAAGCCCCTTGTAAGTGAACTTTTCCTTAAAGACGTTTGCCTCCCGGCCGATCCTTGACGGAGAATGACTGTCGGAATTGGATATGATCGAGAACTTGTCCAGCTTGGACCAGCGCCAGTTCATGGCAGGATCGCTTGATAGGCCGCTCTCCAAAGCAAATATCTTATTTGTCTCCCGGCCAAAGCAGGCCTCAATGTCATCAAAACCGGAATTGGAGCCGAACAGCGAGAACCATGGCGTCCAAATATGACCGGGTACAATAAAGATATCAGGATCTATCCCATAAAAGGCCTTTGCCATTTTCTCGCAGTCAAGATCGAGTATGGGCCGGCCGTCAACCTTTAGGTCGCCGAAGGGCCTTATATATTTATTTATTTCCTGGACCGCCTCAAAGGAAGGGGCGAAAATAATATTGTGGACCTTCCTGGATTTCCCGTTCTTAAAATATATATTAGAAACCTCGGCGGTCAGAAGAAAATAGGTGTTATCGCGTTTAAAGAGCCCGTATTCCATAGGGTCAAGTTTAGCCTTTAATTCCTTAAGCCAGTCAGGATGCGTGAAATCTCCCGTGCCGAGGAGGGCTATCCCCTTTTTGACCGCCCACTTTGACAGATTTTCGATTTCCATCTCCCTGCTTGTGGCGCGTGAATATTTTGAGTGTATATGAAAATCGGCGATAAAATATTTCATGAACGGTACACAACCCTTCCGGAATTAATTGTCAAAACCGCCGCCCCCTTAAGTGATTTTTCCAAAAAGGGCGTATTTTTGCTTTTTGAGGCGATAGTTTCTTTTGTAACCTGCCATTTTGCGTCCGGGTCAATTATCACTATATCCGCGTCATCGCCTATTGATAATCTGCCTTTATTCAAGCCAAGGATCTTTGCGGGGTTTACCGACATCTTCTCAATCAATGCCGGCCATTTTAAAACTGCCTTATCTATAAGTTCCATGACCGCAAGCGGCAGGGCCGTCTCAAGGCCTATTATGCCAAACGGGGCAGAATCAAAATCCGTATCCTTTTCATCCTCTGTATGCGGCGCATGATCGGTCGCGATAGCGTCTATTGTGCCGTCTAAGAGGCCCTGTTTAATCGCTTCTAAATCCTCAGCCGTCCTAAGCGGCGGGTTCATCTTTGTATTGGTATCGAAGCCGGATGTCTTCACAGCCTCATCCGTAAGCGCAAAATAATGGGGCGCTGTTTCGCAGGTAGCGTTAATGCCTCTTTTTTTTGCGTCCCGCATCAATTCAACGGACCTCTTTGTGCTGACATGAGCAATGTGAAGCCTTCCCTTTGTCATCGCGCACAACTCAAGTTCCCGGGCTACTCTGATGGACTCCGAGATTGCCGGACAGCCGCGCAGGCCAAGGACAGTCGAAAAGAAGCTCTCGTTCATAACGCCGTTTTTTGAGAGCAATTTGTCCTCGCAGTGCGCAATGAGAGGCAATGAGAACATACTCGCGTATTCCAGCGCCCTGCGCATAAGCTCGCTGTTATCTACAGAGTCACCGTCGTCGGACAGGCCGACTACGCCCGCCTTCTTAAGTTCGCCTATCTCGGAAAGCTCCTGCCCCATACGGCCCTTTGTTATGGTGCCGATTACAAATATGTTGCAGAGGCCGATCCTTTTTGACTCTGAGGTGATGAAACCTACTACACCTTGATTGTCGCAGGGCGGGATCGTATTCGGCATGGCGCATATCGTGGTAAATCCGCCTTTTGAAGCGGCCCTTGAGGCGCTTAGAAGCGTTTCCTCGTCTTCCCTGCCGGGTTCGCGAAGATGGCAATGCATGTCGACGAGCCCCGGCGCGACAATTTTTCCCTTGGCCTCTATAATTTCGGCGTCATCCACCCTTAAATCTTTCGAAACCTTTTGTATCTTACCATTTTCAATAAGGATATCCGCTTCAGCCTCGATATTGTTTGCCGGGTCGATCACCCTGCCGTTTTTTATCAATATCTTCATGCCTTCTCCCTTCTCTGCGCGATCAAATAAAGCACTGCCATTCGTACGGCAATGCCATTGGTAACCTGGTCCAATATTACGGAATGAGGGCCGTCGGAAACCTCGGGCGTCAGTTCAACGCCCCTGTTTATCGGGCCCGGATGCATTATTACCAGGTCTTTCCTGGCCTCTTCAAGCATTTCCATATTTATCCCAAATCGGTTTACATATTCCCTTATGGATGGGAACAGGCCTCCCTGCTGCCTTTCATGCTGTATCCTTAAGACATTAACGACATCCGCGGTCTTTATGGATTCCTTCAAACTATATGAAATTTTTATCCCTAATTTTTCTATATCGATGGGTATCAGCGTTTTTGGGCCGCACACGGTGACCTCTGCCCCTAATTTTACCAGGCCCCAGATATTGCTCCTCGCTACCCTGGAATGCGTTATATCTCCGACTATGACGACATTTAAACCTTTTATCTTTCCCTTTTTCTGCTTCATGGTAAAGATATCCAATAGCCCCTGCGTGGGATGTTCATGAGAACCGTCGCCGGCGTTTATGACGCTGGCCTTGACGCTCCTCGCCAGCATATGCGGGGCGCCGGAGGCGGCGTGCCTCATTATTATGATGTCTATCTTCATTGCCTCGATATTTTTCGCCGTGTCTTTAAAGGTCTCTCCTTTTGAAACGCTCGACGTCTGTATGGCGATATTAAGGACATCCGCGCTTAAACGCTTTGCCGCCAGTTCAAAAGAGGTCCTCGTCCTTGTTGAGGGCTCAAAAAAGAGGTTGACTACCGTCTTGCCTCTTAAGGCGGGGACTTTTTTGACGGCCCTTTCCGAAACCTCCCTGAAGGATTCCGCGGTCTCAAGGATGAGGTCAATCTCTTCCTTTGATAGGTCCTCTAATCCCAACAAATCCTTCCTCATCCAGTCTATTTTTTTTGACATATCAGCACCTCATCCGTTCCATCCGTCTCTTCCAGTTTTACCTCAACCGCTTCATTAAGGGAGGTAGGCACGTTCTTCCCCACATAATCGGCCCTTATCGGCAGCTCCCTGTGCCCTCGGTCGATAAGAACGGCGAGCTGTATATTCTTCGGCCTCCCGAAATCTATCAATTCCGAAAATGCGCATCTTATTGTCCGTCCGGTAAAAAGGACATCATCCACCAATATTATCGTTTTATTGTTTATGTCAAAATTTATGACTGTTTCCTTAACTACCGGCTGTTCAGCCACCTGCGTAAGATCATCCCGGTAAAGGGTGATATCAAGGGCGCCGACCGGGATCTCTACCGTTTCTATCTTTTTTATATGTTCCGCGATCCTTTTCGCGAGGAACTCACCCCTGTTCCTTATACCGATGACTGCAAGGTCCTTTGTTTCCGGGTTTTTTTCCAGTATCTCATGGGCTATCCTGACCAGGGCCTTGTTTACCGCCTCTTTATCCATTATTTTGGCTTTTTGTATCAGGTCCATATTCTACCGCCTTCCTTGACAAAAAAAATACCTATCCATCATTTGATGAATAGGTAAACCGATTTTTATATAGACTTCCATCTTTTGAGCCCTTCCCCGCCTCTCTGGGCGGGATTTAAAGGTGAATTTTAGCGCATAAAAAGTATATCACAGGGCCAGGGTCAAAGTCAAGTATATTTTAAAAAAAACGCGTAGTAACCTTGGCTACTACGCGTTTTTTTTGATCGTATTGCTGTTTTTTATATTTTTACTACGTTGACAGCCTGATCACCTTTTGGTCCTTTTTGTATCTCAAATTCGACCGTTTGGCCTTCACTCAACGATTTATAACCGTCACCCTGAATTGAGCTGTGATGCACAAATACATCCTTGCCGTTTTCAGGTGTAATGAATCCATAGCCTTTTTGATCATTGAACCATTTTACTGTACCTTTTGCCATTATTTTCCCTCCTTTCCTGACTAGACGCAAAAAAACCGCAGGTTAGTCATCCTACTCCCTGCGGCCTAAGACTTCTAATCCATCATTTACAACATGCCTAATTTACCATATTACCCCCTTTCTGTCAAGTTAAATTTTACTTTTTTTCTTCTTCCTTTTCGTGAGGGGAATATGAGGAACTTGACTTTTAACCGCTTAATGAGTATACTTGCAATAAGATTAATAACTAATCATATGCAAATATAAAAGGGGATTTTGTATGAAATTAGTTAAAATTTTTAGTATATCTTTGATTATTATCGGGGCATACCTAATGCTTCCCCTGCCTTCCTTTGCGGTAAATCTAAAAATTATTGATTACCATTATGATACGCATTTTATCCCCGGGGAAAAAACTAGATTTAGCGCCACGGTTAAGAATAACGAGGCTAGCGCTTCTCCACTTGTTAATCTTAGTATTATACTTACAAATATAGCTACCGGGGTTTCTATAGATCCAGCTGCTGAAGCCCTAAATAATACTATTTTCGGAAATACCACCTCTACTATTGAGACAGCTGATGTTATAGGCGGAGATTGGAAAACGATAGCCGGCCTTTGCTCTGTTTCCATAAGCATACTTGATACTTCAACGGGTACTCGCTATGACCGTGTTTATGGCACCGAACCAGTTCACGTAGGCACAGCCGTCGATTCGGTTGCCGCCTTTCCTAGGGTGCTTGATTTAGGCGCGCTTCAATATGGCAGATACATGCATCCTGTACCAATCGAAATAAGCTGGAGTTTTTTCGGATATAGTTCTCAGATAAGAAAGGACCATCCCTGGTATATGCGGATTTACACGGATAATCATAGGAAATACCGGGGCATAGACGGCGCCGTATATTCTCAAAGGATAGAGACCCAAGGGTATGAGGGCGCCTCTGCACATGGCAGCTTTGCCGGCCTGGTGTCATCCGATGGAAAATACACTATCCCGCTTAAAATATGGTGCCTTAATTTTGGCCCTGACGTTGAAGAAGGCTGGGATACGAATCTCTTAGGTCCTCCCCCGGTTAAGGAGGATTATTACTGGAAAGGGCCTCTTTTGGATAACGGGAAAAGGGATTATTCAAGGGCGGCCTGGGCGAGGATACCCGATTACACGGATATGAGCGCCGATCCGGCCACGTGGCGGAGGCTGATAGGACAGGATCCTTACGATACCCATTATGTCAGCGATTCGAATCCGACGGGGGATTTTACCCTGACCTCGCCATTTCAGGCATTCATAGCTTATGAGACGTCTCCGGCGTCTGTAATGGGAAAATATTCGACGGATCTCATTCTTGAGATCTACTCACCATGAGAATGATTACACAGATTTCAAAAATGATTACACAGATTACATGCGGATTTTTTAACCTGTGTAATCTATTCTTTTTAATCTGTGTAATCTGTATTTCCCCAACTTACGCCATGAACGCGGTGAACCCCTCTTTTCGGGAAGATATCATCGAAAATACGATAAGCAACCTTGGCGGGACAGAGGAACCAACCCAGCTTGAGCCCATAAAGGTAAAAGGCAAGGAAATATTCACCGCTGATGAGTTTTTGCTCGCAAAGGCCCTGCATCTTTATAATCAGCGCAATCTGCGCGAGGCAAAAGGCGATCTTACTGAGATACTTATGGAGAACCCCAGAAACGGGCCCGTTTCCGTCTATCTGTCAAAAATAGTTTCCAAGCTGGAGGCTTCCGAAAAACCAAAGGAAAAACTGGAGGAAGAAATAAGGGGGATTGCCTCCGTCGAGCAGGCGCAATCGGGCGGGGTATACGGAAAAGAAGAATTCGGAAATACGGACGGCAGTGAAAAATTCAAAACAAATACCGCTTATGTAATAACAAAGGTAAGCAAGGCGGCGGAGGACGAGACAAATCAATTGATATCGGAGGCGATGAAACTGGAAGGGACATTGGGTGATTACAAATACACTGCCACGGCAAATGTCAATTATTACAGTGAAGATTATAAACGGGAAAACACGCGCTTGAGGAACGCTACATGGTGGATGCAGAGCGACAAGGTCCAGCTTATCCTGGGCGATACGTCGTCATACCTGAGCCGGTATGTCATAAACGGGGTTAATTACAGGGGATTAAACGTAAAGATGGACTTATATCAGGACCCATTTACCGGCTTGCATGACACAATGACGGTTTTATACGGCAAGATACCCTACTTCTGGCTCACAGAGGATGAGTATATTTATCCGAGGGACCTCGTGGGAATTCGTAATGAGCTCAATATTCGAGATTGGTGGGATTTAGGCGCCTCTTTGGGATACATTTGGGACGGCGCCTCGCGGCTGCATAAGATTAGCGCAACCAATACGGCCAAACGAAACGGCCTGTTTGAATTTGACCAGGCCTTCAGGTTCATCCCCGGTATATGGAATGTATACCAGGAGACGGCCTTCAGTTATGGCGATGATGATACGGAAACGACAGATAAAATTATGAGGGGTTGGGCGACCTATCTCGTATCAGTCCTCAAGTTTAAAAAGGTCCAGTTATATAACAGCTATGAGAGGATCGAACCGGAGTTCCGTTCGCATCTTGGTTTGTCAGGCTTTGCGGCAAGTAACCAGATAACCATCAATAGGGAGCACTTATTGAATTTTCTCGAATATCAACCTACCGACATAGTGAATTTAGGATTACAGTACTCGCGGACAAGGACAAACCTCGATAAAAAGTATGACGTTGAGACCATCTCCGAAAATAATTACAAGGCGGATATAAAAATAACGCCGAAGAATAACCTGCCAAGATTCTCTTTAAGGGGTTCCATCTGGACATCAAGATCCAATCCGGGCAGCGTAAGCTCGCCGGCTGAGGAGACAAGTTGGGATACAGTATTCGGCGCTGAAAAAACTTTGTGGGAAACGGATTTTAGCACCTCTTACGGGATACGGCACTACAGCCAGTTCATAAGTGACGCCAGCTCTTATGGCGATGCCGTCGAACAGTCATTTACTTTATCGGCAAACAGGCAAATATATGACAGATTGACTATAAGCCCTTCTTATACTTATTCCTGGATAGCGCTAAGGAAAAAACCTGATCGGCAAATTTTTGCGGACCACATAGCCAGCCATCTTTTTGACCTTAGCCTTTCATACGCGCTCTGGGATACCGCCATGATAACCCTGGATTATAATTTCTCCGATACAGAGGACTTCGCTACGCCGTCCGTATTTGGGGCGAACAACGCGTTTACCGCAACCTTTAGCTGGCCGTTCACTTCAACCCTGGGATACAGGAAAAAATTCGTCTTCTCCCCTTACTTAAGCTACCATTATAGCCAAGGCACGGCGACCCTGCTTGACCGCAGCTATTTTGCGGGAAGGCTGGAAGGGGATTATTACCTTACTCAAAATACAAGGCTGAATCTTAGCGGCGAGTACAGGGGCAATTCCGCGGAAGACCCCACCTATGTGGGCTTTGGAGACGAGTACCGTCTTATCCTAAGTTACAAAACGACGTAACTTTTAGTAACCTATTTTTCAACAGATATCCAGAACACATCCGAATCGGTATTTCCGTCGAGATCCTTTACTTCCAGGCGGCAATTCTTATAAATTCCTTCCTGGCCGGGCTGCGGCAGCCATCTAAATGTCCTGTTTACGAAGGTGGCGCCTTGCGGAAGGTTAACGCCATAATAGGTGAGTTCTTCTTCTTTATTGTCAGGGTCTTTTGCCGGAGGTATCGTAAATTCCAGGAGTTCCCCTACCTTACCGTATACGATCTTCGTATCCTGTAAAAATTCAGGGGCGTCAAATGACAAAACAAAAGTCCATGTATCGACATAGTTATTTTCTTCGTTAGCGCTAACTTGCGCCGTAGACATACCTTTTAGCGTAGTATTTCCGGTTAAAGGAGAACCGGCCGCATCCTCTACGAATATCCAGCAATCTTCCGTATCCGTATACCGGCCGTCAGTCACATGGAATAACACCCTCGGATACACACCTACCTGATCAAAAGTGGGAGTCCAGGAAAAGGTACGTGTTTGAGGGTCAAACAGTGATCCGGACGGCAGATTTTCCGCTGAGTATGTCAGCGGATCGCCGTCCGGATCAGTCGCGGTAACCATGAAGGTGAGATACTGGCCCGCGGTTACATATTTCTCGCCGACCCGGTCCATCACAGGGGCCCCGGGCGCCTCAACAAATATCCATGTCCTTACCGTTTCGATGCTAAGACCGTCGCTTACATTAAATAATATATCGTTATAAACCCCTACCTGCTCAAGATCCGGCGTCCATTCGAAGGTATTGCCCTGGAATGTCGCGCCAAGTGGCAAATTAAGGCAGGTATATGTCAACGTATCGCCGTTTGGATCATAGGCGGATATGGCAAATGAGAGCTTATGACCCGCAATTATATGCTGTTCCGGGATGGGCTGCACAATAGGGGCGTCATTTCCATCGACAAAGATCCATACATTATCCGTCGCCGTATTTACTCCGTCGGTAACGCTGAATATGATATCCCTGTAAACGCCTCGTTCCCCTATCGCGGGAGTCCAGGTAAATGTATGCGTCGCGGTATCAAAAAATGAACCTTTTGGGGCATTTTCGGGCGGCAAATATGTCAGGGGATCTCCGTCAGGATCCGTCGCATGGACTGTAAATATAAGCGTCCTCAACTCGACAATATGTTTTTCACCTATGCGCTCTATAACCGGTGTCCCGCCGGGCGTAACAAATATCCAGCAATTGGTTGAATCAGAGGAAATACCGTCGGTAACTCTAAATATTACATCCCTGTAAATGCCGACCTGGGATGCATTGGGTGTCCACGTAAAATTCGGGCCGACAAGAGAAGAGCCGGGTGGATTATTAGAAACGGAATAAGTCAGCTGGTTTTGGGGCGTATCCGGATCCACCGCTTCCAATGTAAATGACAAGGTTTGCCCTGTCTTCGCGTATCTTTCGCCAACCGGTTTTAATTGCGGCCCTGTAGCGCTCTGGACGACAATCTCTAGATCTTTTGTAGTCAGATTTACACCGTCTGACGCTGTAAATGTAACAATGTAATTCCCTGCCTGATCAGGTCCCGGAGTCCATCTGAAGGTTTGGTTTGAGGCGCTAAACGCCGCGCCCGAAGGAAGGTGCAGCGCGCCATAGATTATTGGATCTTCATTCGGGTCCCTTGCGTTAACCGCGAAAGAAAGCGCAGTCCCCACCCTCAAGCCGGCAGTGTACATGTTTAGGAATAAAGGATGGCTAAGATATGGGAACGGATCAAATACGGGCGCATCCGCGGCTATTACATATATAATAATGTCTTGTGAATCAGTAAGCGCTCCGTCTGAGACCTCAAAGTGAACAGGATATGTTCCTGCCTGGTTATTGGCGGGGATCCACGTAAATTTGCGCGCAGAAGGATCAAATATCGCGCCCATGTTGAAAGGTTGTCCCGAAGCGCTGTAAATCAACGGGTCTCCGTCAGGATCGGTGGCATTTATAGTGAATTCGAGCTTGACGCGTATGGGGATTTCTTTATCTCTGATGACATCCAGAACAGGGGGATTACCGATCCCGGAATTTACTATTATATAAATATCTTTGGTGGCATCTAAATGATCGGGGCTATTATCTGTTGCCTTGAAAGATATCCTGTAACGGCCAATGGAGCCCACAGGTGGCAGCGCCTTCAGGCGCATACTCGCGGGATTTCCGTCGGTATTGCTTATAATAGTCAACCAGGAAGGTTGCCCCTGGATTATTTCTAAATGAACACTGTCTTGGGTATTTGCGTCTGTGGCCAAAACTTCAAATTCCAGTGTTGCGCCTTCACGCAATGTCTGATCATTTGCAGTTATGACAGGCGCATATACCCCAAATGGCAGGATCCTCGCTGTCGCAGTCAGGCTGATCTCAGTAGAAGCGAAAACATATCCTGATATTGTGATAATGATTACACAGATGAAAAATGTCATTGCGAGGGAGTCCCGCAGGGACGACCGAAGCAATCTCTTTTGGATTGCTTCGTCGGCCCTGCCTTCGGCGGACCTCCTCGCAATGACATTTGTGTTAACTTGTGTTTTATTCATTTATATACTCCAGAGTCAATGTTGTGGTCTCGTATTCCTGACTTGATTTACCGGCCACATCAATTGCCAAGTAGATATTAAACGGACTGCTCAATTCCGCGCCCGGAGCCCAGCAGAGCCTCCGCCAGGTGGCCCTGTCGCTTGTCATCTCGTCATCTTCCGGAACCCTGTACCAATAACCGCCTTCATAAATCCCTCGCCCGGAAGCGGCATCAAATGTCCCCAGTACGCCGTCCCCATTTATATCAAACCCCCAATAATTTTCATCAAATATTCCGCTTCTGTATATATCATCTTTTGAGCCATTTTGATATTGTCTCCCGATATTGACGCCGTCCCCAAAATCATAGCCGGCATAAAAATACTCATTTTCCTCATCTGGTACGTTTGGAGTGGGCCCGAAATTCGCGCACCAGACCTTAAGAGGCATAATCTCGCTCGGTCTCGTTACACCTACAAGACCTGCCATGTCAGGACCAAACCCGTTATTTGTCCATATCCTGATTGTCCACGGGGCGCTATACCCGCTGTAAGTTACCGGTATGGGCCCTATTTTAAATCTATGGTCACCAAGCGTTCCATTAACTGACCCAAAGGTATAAGTGTTTGAAGGAACGCTTATACTTGCTCCTCCCGGCACTAATCTTATCTCATCCACATAGTAGTATACCCCACTCGGCGTAGTAGAACTAAATGCCAACCCATATTTGCCAATTGAATGTTTATCCAGTCTGTCATTACCCACAGCGCTGGTTCTTACAAAATTTGAAAGGTTGAATTCATACTCGGTCCAATCTGTGTTTGAAATAACCACATCCGGAGAAACCCAGGTTTCATTTCCTTCGGGCCTGTCAACTTCTTCTAATTGAAATTTTATGGCTGTACCGCCTACACTGCCTCCCTTCGCCCAGAATTTTACCGCGCCATAAGGCGAAATATCAACCTTTACCGGAAACTTTCCTACTGAGATAGCGCCCCAGCCGCTGCCGGCATATCTATAGAAAAATTTACGCGATTGGTTTCCTTCCTTTACGTCGGTTGTTTCAAGCGATACATTTAGATAGCTTGTTCCCCAGGGCCCCTCATACGTAATCCCTTCATTGTTCAATTCAAAATAATCTATCAGGAAGGTGTTGCCCGGTATCAGCATGTTGGACTGGTTTGACTTGGCGCTTGCCGTCCCATCGCCAAAAACAGTATCAATCATGTATTTATATTTTAGCCCGGGCGTTAAACCGGTATCAACAAAATGGTCAAGCGCGATTACATTATTATAAGTCGGCGTTAAAGAAAATGGATTGCCCGCGTAACTGCGGTATATCCTGTAATATCTCGGCGTGCAATTAGGCGGCGTCCATTTCAATCTAAGGGATGAGCTGTTCTCATTCCACAGATGTAAGTTTCTTATATCGTCCTTAGCGGCTGATAAAACAATATTAAACACATTATTTGACGTATCATAGGCTATTAACTGATTTGAAGAGTTATCCTTCGCGGTGATTTTTATTTGATTACCTGGGCCGAGTAACACAGTTGATGTATCCCATGCATAATAACCGGTATTACTTATGCCTCTGGCAATTGGCAACCAGCTTGAGCCGCTATCCCGGGTATAGTCAATATCAATGAGTATATTATCCCCGTCTAAATCAGACGCCTCCCATTGTATTGTCCCTGTTCCAAGCCAATCTTCCCCGTATCTATTCGGCGAAAGCACCTTTACTATGGGATGATGGCCCAAATAGGAAGTTGTCCAGAGGGCTCTGTAAGAGGCCTGGTAAACCCAGGGCGAGGGTATAATTTCATAATAGTGAACAGTCATGCCCGCATAACTTGAATGGTTCAAGAATGTGCTCTCCACTTGAGTCAGGGCGCTTTCAAGCGCGGCGTTTCCCTCCTCATAAAATGTAGAAGAGGGCGGAAAGCCAAAGGCATCGGTCGGATGAGAGGTTTCAACGCCGACATAAACCTTTTTCCCTGACGAGTCAGCATAATCTATCTCATCCTGGGCAGCGTCTATAATTCCTGAGGCGCTATCCCTGTAGGCCATTATAGCAACATAATCAACTCTGTCAATAATATCTTCCGGCTTGGGCCCTTCTGCAGCGCCTCTGACATACCAGAATGGAATGGCTACGCCGAATTTTATATCAGGGTCGTTTGCCGCGTTATAACTATTTATCTTGGCCTGGCAGTTTGTCAATAGAGTCAAATATTCATTCCAAATAAGAGATTTATCATAATCCCAATCATACGGATCGTTTCCAACCTTGGTATTTAACAGATATGGCTCAACGTCATATTGGATCCCGTCAAACCTCTGAATCGAAGTGCCTCCCCGATTGAAGTCTAGAACCGTATCAATTAATGACTCAGCGCTCAAACGGTATTCAGGGGTTGCCCAGGACTTATCTCCTGTTAAGAATTCTACTTGCATGCCGCGGTTGTGGGCTTCTTGCAGAAACTGTCTGAACTCTGATTGGAAACTCATCAGGAAACTCGCATCTAAGAATACCCTTGTAATCGCCTTTGAGGTGTCTCCATGAGGCGCCGCGCAGAAATCAAAAAAGTTCTGCCTTTCAGCCGGATTAAGAACAATATCATAAGCCGCGCCCCATACCCACATTGACCTGTTGGCTGCGCCGGGACCAGGATTGGGATATGTATAATAATTCACGCTATCAAAACTGCAAAATGACCCACTGGGCGGAGAAATACCGGAGTATGAATAATAGCTTACATTATCAAAATAGACCGGCAAGGTTATGTTTCTTGTGCCTATCGCTATCTCACCCTGTGTATATGTGTAGTCTGAAGAGTTGATGTAGCTTGTGGAGTTATAGTCAAGATAGACCTTTATTGAAGAAAGTTCTACTGTAAGGGTGTGCCAGCCGCTAGCGAGGTTGCAGGGGTTAACTGTGGCAGTTGATAGTAAAGCGCCTAGTGCGCCGTTTACGGCTTTATAAAGATAGAGCTTCGCGTATGAACCGCAATTTTGAGCAACCGCGGCGTATCCACTATAAGTTCCATCCAACCTAAAGTAAAGAATAACCTCTTCATTGATAGTACTGCCGGTCATTTTAAATTTCGTCTCAACTGTGCCGTTTTCTATCAATGAACCGCCCCAAACGGATATGCGGGTATCTGTCTCAGTTCCTGTATCTGTATTGGTGTTTGTGCCAGTACTTGTGCTGGTGCTTGTGTTAGTGTTTGTACTCGTGTTTACATCAGATTGTTTGTATACATAATTGCCTGTCCCATCATTAACTACGCTCCATGTCCCGCTTACTGAAGTAAATGGATTTATAAATTCGGTTCTGACAATAGTGGCAAGGGATAACAAACACATAAGCATAAAAATACACCCTATAATTACCTTATAGGTAATTAATCTTATGCCTCTTGAGTCTCTATCCCATCTGCGCCTCGCCATTTTGTCTCACCTTCTTGCCACTCATAATAAATTCTTTTAATATATATATAAAAACGAGGGAATAAAAAAATTTTGAAAAGTCGACACTCCTTTTTTCTCAAATTTATCTCATTTTTTTAAATGCTTTTGTTTTCGACCGCTGCTGTCAAAATCTCTGTCTAAAATCTGAGTTCCACCATCTTTATCTATACTGAGTTCTAACTCTTTACGTAGTATTTCGTTGCCAAATTCAATATTAAACTCAAGTCCATATCTACCAGGACCAATCTTCACATCTGAACGAGCCGAGATAACACATTCAGTTTTAGGAAAAACAGGTTCTTCCCCTTCATTAAATGGAATTTCTATCGGCTCTAAATCATCTTTGCTTAAAATCAAACCTTTTTTTCTGACAATTATCTTCCCACCAGGCCTAATATGAATATTACCTAAGTTCTTAATTTTCACCTTTATCTCTAAGCGGTCCTTGTTAACTGCATTTATATCTTTAATTTCCCCTTTTATAACCTCGGTTCCTCTTGCGATTGCATACAGGGCATTGCCTATACTACCTCTTACTTGTATTGCTCCCTCTGAAGGTCCAGGAACACCACCGAAATAAATCATAGCTACATATACCCCCTTCGCCTCTTTAGGAAGAAATACGGTATAATTAACTGTAGCGTATCCATTTGGCCCTAAATCTAAGTCTTGGGGAGTAACCTTAACCCACTCAAGTGAAGGCCATTCCCCCCTAATTGCTTCTCTCTCCTCACCAGCAAACCATTCTTCCACACTTACTTTAACCTGTATAGGTGTATCACTCGGATTACCAACTGTGTAACTTCCCTCATACTTTTCTCCAGCAGGAAGTGTAACTTCTATTCTACCTGGAGAAACAGTAAACGCCTCTGCTAAAGAGATAGAATAAATTGTAATATAGCTTGCCAATATAATAAATATCCAACAAAACCTCCTTTGCATATTCCTCCTTCTTGCCAGATTTCTTATAAGTTATTATTATCTAATATATAAGCACATCACCTCATTAATAATAAAATATATGTAGAAAAATTAAATCTCAGCTTTAATTTCCACCATCCCTGGCTAAGGCTAAGCTAAAAGCTTAGCCTTAGCCAGCATAAGCACATCATCTCATTAATAATTGAGTATTTGTGCTGTTAATGGGTTTGGTGGAACGTTCGTTGAGCTACAAGAGTATAATTGTGCTTTTGCTCCAGAAGCATCAATTGCCAGATAGCTCTTAAACGGCGGAGGTAAACTCGCGTCAGTTCCCGGTTCATTCCATACCAATCTGCGCCATGTGAACTTATCTGTAGTATGCTCATTGTTCTCTGGTATACGCAGCCATCCTCCCTGTTGTTCTTCATAGAGAGGAGCGGTAGCAGTTGGTGTAATGGTATCGATAGCGTCGCCATCTCCATTGATATCAAATCCAAGTGTTGATTCAGAATAGCTACCCGAGGTAAGCACATCTAATTTGTCACCGTCCCCGTTAAAGTCATAACCTGCCCAGAAATAAAGGCCCTCTGGATTAGGCTTTGTTGCAGGACCAAAAGTAGAACACCAGATCTTCATAGGTAAATAGGTACTACCATCAGCACCTCTTAGACCTGCGCTATTGGCAGCCTCAGCCGGTGGTATGGTGTCTAGTACGTTGTCGGTATACACCCTTACCGCCCATGGAAATCCAGCAGGAAAGTAGTCAACTGTCATTGCACTAAGGGCCTCAAAACGACGGTCTGTTGCTAACGGAGTAACTGTTCCAAAGCTAATAGCTGTTTCTACGATACTTACCGAAGATGTTCCAGCTCCTACTGTAACAGTAATATTTACTGTATCGCTTGGCGCTGCATAGGCAACTCCTGCATACAGGCCAAATATACCAAGAACCATTAGAATAAGTATAGCTTTTTTCATTTTTTTCACCCCCTTTCGTTTTGAATTTTAATCTTTTTTCTATACCTTTTATCCCCATATCCCATTTTTATATCTGCCATATACTTGCCTTTCTCAAGCCGGTCATCAGACCTTATTTCTAAGGTGCGGCTTGTGTTTGGCAAGACGGGATAATTGTATTCATTTAAAGGAACAATGACATCTGTGTTTATAATTTCAATACTCCCCGTCGGCCTTATGTGAACATTGCCTGAATTTTCAATTGTTATAGCCAACTCCAACGGCGAAGTCTTTACAATCTTCAAATCCTTAATCTCTGCTTTAAACTTTTCAGTCCCTTTTATCATCGCGTATAACGGGACGCCTATGCTCGTATTTATCCCAATCGATGCCTGGGGTAATTCTTTCGGCTTTGCCTCAACAAATATCATAGCGTTTAACTCGCCCCTGGCTTTTTTGGGAGCCATAACCTTGTATTTGACTTCACCCGTCTCACCTTCCTTCAATGTTAATTCGGAAGGTTCCAGCTTGAGCCATTCGAACATGTCTTTTTTTTTGGTTTCTTTCCCTTCAACCGCTTTAAACCAGTCTTCGAGCCTTAATTTTACCTCAAGGGGCCTTTTTTCGGTATTTTTTACTACTATAACATCCTCGTACATTTTTCCCGCGGTCACTTTGATCTCAATCCTCCCCGGTATGACATTTAAGCAATATGCGGGTAAGGCATTTAGAAAGGCGAAAACACAGGTTAACAAAAATATCAAACGCACCTTGTCAAATATTATCATATATGCCGCAAAAATACAAATTTAAGATTGCTTCGGGCCTTTTGCCCTTGCAATAACGCTATTCCCCAATAATCTGAAATGTCAATGTGGTGGTCCTGTAGGTCTGTGGGGATATGCCAGTGACATCAACAGCAAAATAGACCGGAAATCTATTTGGATCACCGCCACCCCCTGGTGAACCTGGGTCCCCTGGAGCCTCAGCCCAGGCCTGTGTAAGAAGTCTTCTCCATGTATAAGGGTCAGCGGGATTCATTTGGGTATAATCAGGAACTCTTAACCATACAGGCTCTTCAGACACGGGATATTTAATGTTTGAGTCCTTTGTTGGGCTTGGTGTAATTACATCAAGGGCATCTCCATCTCCGTTAATATCAAATCCTAAATTAATCTCACTAAAAGCAGGTCCGCTCGTAATAGGCGTGGACTCTATACCATTTATGCCGTTAAAATCATATCCCCTCCAGAAATAGATATTTTCTTCATCTGGGGGAACACCTTGAGTGTGCGCCTTTGGTCCGTAATTATCGCACCATGTTTTTAAAGGAACGCTTTTTGTGTTGTCTGTTACACCTATCAAGCCGGGCACATTGTTGGGGTTTGCTGTATAGACCCTGATGGTCCAGGGGGATGTGCCGGCAAAATAAGTAACCTTGACAGGACCTGCGACAAACCTGCGATTACTTACCGAACCTGTTATGGAACCAAAGTTAAGAGCGGAGGTGTCAAGAGAAATGGAGCTTTGGCCGGCTAAGATGTTTACGGTTACAGTTACAACTGCTGTCGTGTCTGCGAAAGAATTACATGCAACTATGCTGATAAGTAAAAAAATGGAAAGCGCTTTTTTAATGTTTCTCATTTTTTACCTCTCCTCTAAAATATTCCCGCCGCAATATCTTTTATTTAAACTTTTAAAATACTTTTTATAATCTTTTTCTCTATTATAAGTATACCATATAAAGTGCGTTTGTCAAGCAAAAACATGCTAACTTTTTAAAACTTCAACAGGGGCAATTTCTTCTCAAAAATTAACCTATATCGCTGGAGGCGGTGATGCCCCTTACGTATGTGTTTCTTGCTCGTTGTAAACCCTTCGCTGTCTTTAGCGGTTACCTTTAGGTCTGCCCTGTAATTTGGTGTTATCTACCTAAAATGCCGAAGGTATTGTTTTATATCATGTAAAATTAAAACTCTTTTCAATTACTTATCCTTTTTATATAACTTGAGAAATCTTTGCCCGGCTTTACCGCCTTGGCCTTGCCTTTGTCCTTCTCCACCAGACTGTCAATGGCATTCAATTCCTCCGGCGTATAGCGTGGCTTCATTTCCACAGGTATAAGCTTTATATAATTTTTCTCCACATCAACATAAAATAATTCATACGGCCTTAAATGCATCCTTTTTACTATCTCCCTGGGAATAGTTAACTGGTTTTTTGCCTTTAGTTTCGTAATAGTCACTTTCCTCACCTCTATAGTAAGTATATCATATGTTAGAAAGTATATCAAGTTATTTTTTCTAACTTTCCAACTTCACTACCCCTCTTTGAAATTTCGGTATTGTCAACAGAATTTTCATGAATTTAAACTTTTCAGGATAGACTCAGATAGGCCTATTCCCCAATAATCTGAAATGTCAATGTGGTGGTCCTGTAGGTCTGTGGGGATATGCCAGTGACATCAACAGCAAAATAGACCGGAAATCTATTTGGATCACCGCCACCCCCTGGTGAACCTGGGTCCCCTGGAGCCTCAGCCCAGGCCTGTGTAAGAAGTCTTCTCCATGTATAAGGGTCAGCGGGATTCATTTGGGTATAATCAGGAACTCTTAACCATACAGGCTCTTCAGACACGGGATATTTAATGTTTGAGTCCTTTGTTGGGCTTGGTGTAATTACATCAAGGGCATCTCCATCTCCGTTAATATCAAATCCTAAATTAATCTCACTAAAAGCAGGTCCGCTCGTAATAGGCGTGGACTCTATACCATTTATGCCGTTAAAATCATATCCCCTCCAGAAATAGATATTTTCTTCATCTGGGGGAACACCTTGAGTGTGCGCCTTTGGTCCGTAATTATCGCACCATGTTTTTAAAGGAACGCTTTTTGTGTTGTCTGTTACACCTATCAAGCCGGGCACATTGTTGGGGTTTGCTGTATAGACCCTGATGGTCCAGGGGGATGTGCCGGCAAAATAAGTAACCTTGACAGGACCTGCGACAAACCTGCGATTACTTACCGAACCGCTTACCGCTCCAAAATCAACATTAGCCGTGTCCACTGAAATCTCACTTTGCCCTTGAAGAACCGTCGCTGTAACGTTCACGGTCGCGGTTGTGCCGGCAAAAGCATTGTTGGCTATAAATAACAATGTCACCAATATCGATATGAAAGTTTTATTCCTTACCATTTACTGATACATAGTCAACAATTTCTTGGATACCTAAGGGTTCAACATCAAACTGCATCCCATCAAATCTTTCATCAAAACGAAAATAACAACTTTTGACATCCTCATCTTATACATTCTTTATCAGTATGATTATACCATTAAAATCATAAATTAAAAATTAAAAATTTTAGGAGAGATTTCCATTTAGAAGCAAAACCGCGCTTATATCGCTGGAGGCGGTGATGACACCCTTACGTATGTATTCTTACTTGTTGTAAAGCCTTCGCTGTCTTTAGCGGTTACCCTTAGGTCTGCCCTGTAATTTGGTGTTATCTTATCCGCTGTTACATTATATTGCCAGACCTTTGTTAGTGGGTCGTAGCTTGTTACAGGGGCATTGTATGCGGTCCATTTCTTCCTGGCATAGTCATATACGCCTACACACACATCTTCCTTTTTTATAGAGGTCATGCCTTGGGCCTTGCCTTTAAAGGTAAATCCTAAAGATGATACAATAGCGCCTACAGATGGAGAGGTTATGCTTACTGTGGGTTTACGGATGATTCTAAAGTTTACAGGGTTACTCTGGCCGTTTACGTTTAAGACGCTTACCGTGTAATAGCCAAGGCTGATACTTGGCACAGTTACACTGATATAGGTATCAGTCCAGCTCTTTATTACAGCATTAGTCTTAACACCTGTTGTGGTGTTATAGAATTCAACCTTGCTTGAGGCATCCTTAATGTCGAAGTTATTTCCGCGCATATATGTAGTTGTATTTACCTCGCCATAGTAAGGGGAGATGTAGGAGACATGGGGCATATCTATGGTGGTGCAGTATAGGTTGCGGTTTTCACCTTTAACTTGAGCATTGTTCCACATTATAAAGACGGCCTTGCCATCAGGGGTTACGACTATTGCTGGTCCGGAAACCGATGGATCTGGATTTCCCGAAACATCTTGTATTGGTTGAATTGGCCTGACCCTACCCCTTACACTGGACAGTTAGTAAGTTGAGAATCTGATGTTTTTTGTTCTTTCCAGGCCTTATTGAATTCTACCGGCGTTAAACCGTTTAACGAGCCGTGAGGCCTGAAGGTATTATAC
>JAQURK010000007.1 GCA_028715645.1 Candidatus Omnitrophota bacterium
CCCTGCCATTATCGGTATCTATCACGGCAAGGCCTGTATAGACCCATTGCGGCCGGCGAGAAATCGCTTTTAGGGTCATTGCGGCGTCTTTTAAGTTTTTGGGCTTTCCTATTATTTTGCCGCCGGTCAATACCACAGTGTCGGCGGCGATGACAATGCCTGAATGAGATCTGCCTGCTACATCCCTTGCTTTTTTCAGCGCATTCTCAATAACAAGCCTCCCGCATCCGCCGGTAAGTCTCCTGGACTCTTTCACGCGGGACTCAGCCACCCTGAATTTAAGGCCTAACTGCTTTAACAGCTTCTGCCTTGCCTTAGAGGCGGATGCCAATATCAATTTACGCATTGGCTGTCTCCTCCCCTGCCAGGAAGCCCGTCGAGAACGCCTGCTGCAGGTTATAGCCCCCGCTGGGAGCGGCGCCGTCAATTATCTCGCCGGCAAAATAAAGGCCGGGCACAATTCTCGATTCCATGGTCCTGGGGTTTATCTGTTTTGTTGAGACCCCGCCGTTTGTAACCATTCCCTCATCTATGGAGAGCGACCCTTTTATAGTCAGCTGAAATTGTTTCAGCATGCGGGTAATTTCCGCCCTTTCCGGCTTGGTAATCTGGCTTGCCTTCCTTAATGGATCAAGGCCCGCTATCCTTAGAAATACAGGGGCCATCCTCTTCGGAAGCAGGCCCTCCATTACGCTTAAAAGCTGCGATCGGCCCATTTTGTTTAAATCGCCCAATAACCTCGTTTCTAATTTAGCCTCATCAAGCCCGGGTTTAAGGTCAATAAAGAGCCTGGCCTCCTTGTGCTTTAAGACAAGTTCCATGACAGCGCCGCTAAGGTCGAGTACCAGCGGGCCTGACACGCCGAAATGCGTAAACATCAGTTCGCCGATACCTGAGATTAATTTTTTGCCGCCCGCGGCAAACGTAACCCGGATATTTTCAAGCGCTACGCCTTGCAGTTCCTTGATCCATGACTCCGCTGTCTTTAAAGGGACAAGGGCGGCTTTTAGCGGCGTAACTGTATGCCCCAGCTGTCTTGCGATCCGAAGGCCGTCGCCGTTTGAGCCTGTCTCCGGATACGAAACGCCTCCTGTCGCGAGCACGGCCTTTTTAGCGGATATTTTTTTATCATCGTTTAAATGCAACTCAAAGATGCCCTCTTTCTTTGTGATAGAAAGAAGATTTGTTTTATACATTACGCGTACCTTATTTTCTTCAAGGCATTTCTTTAACGTATCTGTTACGGATGAGGCCCTGTCTGTCGCGGGAAAGACCCGGCCCTGGCGCTCGTCTTTTAACTCAAGCCCTTCAGATTTAAAAAAATCCATAAGATCCTCGTTTGAGAATTTATGGAAAGCGGTTCTTAAAAATTGCCCCTGTGCGCCGAATTTTTCTATAAATACATCCATCGGCGCGATATTTGTCAGATTGCACCTGCCCGCGCCTGTCAAGAGTATCTTAACCCCTATGGAAGGATTTTTTTCAATTAAAATTACGTCTCTGCCGGCCGAGGCGGCGTGGATGGCGGCCATTGAGCCGGCAGGGCCTCCGCCCGCTATCGCTACATCACAAATATGCATTTACGCGGCCCCCGCTAAACCGGCTATGAAACCTGACGCCCAGGCCCAGGCAAGATGATAACCTCCTCTTTGGCCGCCGACGTCAAGCACCTCGCCCGCGAAATAAACGTCTTTTTTGAGCTTTGACTCAAGCGTTTTTTCATCCACCTCATTTATATTTATGCCGCCGGAGGTGAACTCCGCCTCGTTCCAACCCCTTGTCCCTGTTATCTTAAAACGCCTGTCCTTTAAGGCGTTGACGATCTTGTTGATATCGCCGCCTTCCGCCAATGGCTCAAGGGCGGCATTGAATTTGTTGGGTAATAGACCGGTAAAAAAGGCCTTTTTATCAAATCCGGCTTTTTGCCTTCTGCCCAGCTCGTTTTTAAGGTTCGCGCCGCTCATAAAAGGCGTTATATCCAGAGATACAACCACATCGTGTAAATTTCCCCTGTGAATCGCTATCGATATCGCCTCGCTTATATCCAGTATGGCCGTGCCTGATAATCCATATTTAGTGAACAGGAGTTCGCCGTTTGCCTCGCTTTCTATCTTCCCGCCTATCAAGGCCCTTGCGCTTGAGTAAATCTTCTGCCCCTGCAGAAAATGGCAAAGCGGGTCCTTTACCGTTAACGGGACTGCGCTGGGAACAGGCATTATGATACTGTGGCCGAGGCGCCTTGCCATTTCATAGGTATTGCCGTCAGAGCCCAGGGCGGGATAAGTCTTGCCGCCTCCTGTTATGATAACCTTTTCCGATTCAATGGCAGCGCCTGTCTTCGATTTAAGGATGAATTGCCCGTTTTCGCTGGAGCAATCCGTAACATCGAATCCTGTTTGGATTTCTACGCCCAGCCGGTTAAGCTCCATTTCTAAAAGCTTTAGGACGGATGAAGACTGGTTAGTGATAGGAAATACCCGGTCGGAAACAGAATGCATTTCAAGGCCGAGAGAGGTGAAAAAATCCAGTATTGAATCTTTATCGAACCTTGAAAATGCGGATTTTATGAGATTTTTTGCGGCGGGATTATAATTGGCCGGCGAGATATTATCATTCAGGAGGTTGCACCTGCCGTTTCCTGAAATGAGCAATTTTTTACCGAGCTGCGGCATCCTTTCGCAGATGACAACAGGATTACCGCTGCTGCGCTTTGCGCTGATAGCCGCTATGATACCGGATGCCCCGCCGCCGATTATGGCGGTCGAATATTTTTTCATTTTCAACAAAGCGCTCTTTGGGAAGTTCTGGATGCACCGAGATGGGCAGTTTTATCCTTATGAGTTTTTCAATACTCCTGACGTCGTTGCCCTGGTTCGGTTCGGCGAATGATATGGCGTGGCCCTCATGTCCGGCGCGGGCGGTCCTGCCTATGCGGTGTACATAATTGTCGGCGTCTTCCGGCAGGTCGTAATTGATTACCAGTTCGATGCCTTTGACATCTATCCCGCGAGCCGCGATGTCCGTAGCTACCAGTATCCTGTATTTTCCCGACTTAAAACCTTCCAGGGCCTCTCTCCTCTGGACAAGTGAGCGGTCGGAATGGATCTCGGCAACCCTGTGTCCCAGGTCGCGAACCATCCTTGTCATCTTACGCGCCCCTATCTTTGTCCTTGAAAATATAAGCACTGTTCCCCGATATTGGTAAAGCAGCTTGGCGAGCAGCGTTTTTTTTGAGTCCCTCCTGACAATAAATACCTCCTGGGTAACGTGTTCCGCGGCGGTTCCTGACGGCGCTATCTCAACGCTTACCGGAAGCTTCATATGCGACGCGGCAATCTTTACTATCTCCTGAGGTATGGTCGCCGAAAACAGCATTGTCTGCCGCTGGCTGGGACCGGGAAGAAAGCGCAGTATCTGCTCGATCTGGGGCTGAAAACCCATATCAAGCATCCGGTCCGCCTCATCAAGGACAAGTATTATTATATCGCGCAGATCAATATTTCTCTGTCTTAAGTGGTCAATCAGGCGGCCGGGCGTCGCGATTATGACTCGAGGGTCCTTTCTTAGCGCCTGCATTTGCTGGTGTATCGGGTCGCCGCCTATAAGAACAACACTTTTTATGCCGAAGGCATGCTCGATCTTTTTATAGGTTTCATCTACCTGTATGGCAAGCTCCCTCGTGGGAACAAGCACAAGCCCTCTGCCCTGCCTTTGGGCAAGGCGCTGTATCATGGGGATCGCGAATGCCAAGGTCTTTCCCGTTCCTGTCTGGGCGATGCCTATTACGTCCTTGCCTTCTATAGCGACAGGTATAGCCTTATACTGGATAGGCATGGGCGTCGTAAACTTCATGAGATCGAGCATCTCTAAAAGTTTCGGCGCGATACCCAGCCCATAAAAGCTTAGATTTGACTGTTTTGTGTGCATTTATTAAATTTTACCGCATATAAAAACCCTCTGCAACATATTTATTGCAGAGGGTCGGTTTTTACCGCTTAAAAGCTTTAGAAAATCCTTCCTTTAACGGCCGGCTTCTTTACGCTTTGAAAAGCAGTCCTTGCAATATACCGGACGGTCTTCCCTTGGTTTAAAGGGAACTTCGCATTCTTTTTTGCACTCGGCGCAAATCGCCTTGTGCATCTCTCTCGGACGTCCGCCGAATCCACCACCTTGGTCAAATGCCATATTTCCTCCTTTTCTATATCAGTTAATTATATATCTTTTGCGAATAAATCTCAAGGATTATTTCTTGGCAAGGACATTATCCTGTTTGCACACAAAAACATACCATGCGGTGGGGGCTACGGCCTGCCAATGCTTGAAGTCCTCGTCAAAACCGGTAGTGCCGGTGTTTGTTGCGGCATACAGCGCCCCTGTTGAGAGAAAAAGCTTCTCCGCCTCGGTCTTATAGAAGTTAAAGCTGTCTAAATCACCGGCAACCATGAAGGCCATGGCCTCCGCAAGGGTACCCTCGATCCAGACGGTATCCCTGTCCGTATTCTCATCAAATCCGGTGACCGTTTTTCTTGAGGCATATTTCTTTGTAGTGCCGGTATAATTTTTTATCCAGTAGGCCCCGTTTGAATATTGCCTTCCCAGGATTATGGCGCCCAGGGCCTGGGTATCGGTAACAACCATCGTGTCATCTTCCCCCGTAAGAAAGCGCTGGCCGTCCCAGCATTCGGCGATAAGGAAATTCTGTATTTCCTTCGCCTTATCTCTATAATATTGGATATTCTGCGCGACACCCAGGTTATGTATAGCGGAAAGGGCGCCCAGGTTGTTTTCGGCGCTCTTCCAGGCAACGCCTTCCTTGCCGCATACGCCTCCGTCCTCGGCCTGCAGGTTTATTATGTAATTGGCTATGCCCTGGGCAAGCATGTTGTATTTGGCGTCGCCTGTTTTCATATAATACATGTTCATCGCCTGCAAAAGATAGGCGTTGTGGCCCGCGCCGAGGATACCATCAGCGGGCATGCCGCTCGAGGCATAGTATCTGTGAAGAAAACCGCCTTCCGGCTGTGAACCTATATTAAAAAAGCCGTCCAGGACCCTTCTCGCGGACGCCGTATCTCCCGCCGACAAGAATGCCATGGCCGCAAGGGCGTCATCGTAAGTATAAGAATAATCGGAGTTATCCTCAACAAAGGAATCAAGAAGGCCTGAGCCGCGAATTTGATTCCGCAGGAATGCTAATGCCATTTCCACCCTGGGAACCTGTAAGGCCGGTTCAGGTTTTGCGGCTTCCGCCGCGTTATAAAATACGGCCGCGCAAAATACCACTAATAAAATAACGCTTAATTTCTTTACCATTTATTATTTAAAATATCTTCCCTTAAAATAAAGCGAGACATTGACAAGGCTTATGAGAACAGGCACTTCAACAAGAGGGCCTATGACAGCCGCAAAGGCCGCCCCGGAATTAATCCCAAACACAGCCACGGCAACCGCGATTGCCAGTTCAAAGTTATTACTTGCCGCCGTAAAGGAAAGGGTCGCGGTCTTCTCGTAACCGGCATTGAATTTCTTCCCCAGGTAAAAAGATATGAGGAACATGACTACGAAATATATCAAAAGCGGGATCGCGATCCTGATTACATCCATGGGGATCTTTATTATATACTCGCCCTTTAAGGAAAACATCACGATGATTGTAAACAACAACGCGATCAGGGTAATTGGGCTGATTTTCGGAATAAATTTATTTTCGTACCAGGCCTTATCTTTTAATTTAATCAGCGAAAAACGGGTGATTAAGCCCGCGATAAAAGGAACGCCAAGATAGATAAACACGCTTTTTGCGATTTGGCCGATGGTAATGTTCACGGCCGCGCCGCGAAGGCCAAACCAGGTGGGTATGATGGTAATAAAGACCCAGGCATATACCGAATAAAATAAAACCTGGAAGATCGAATTGAACGCCACAAGTCCGGCGCAGTATTCCCTGTCCCCTTTAGCAAGGTCGTTCCAGACAATGACCATGGCGATGCATCTTGCGAGACCTATCATTATCAAACCGACCATATATTCGGGATAATTCCTTAGAAACAAGACGGCGAGGACAAACATTAAAATGGGGCCGATTATCCAGTTTTCCAAAAGTGATATGGAAAGTATCTTGAAATCCCGAAACACGTCGCCCAGTTCTTCATACCTGACCTTGGCGAGAGGCGGATACATCATCAATATCAGCCCTATCGCGATAGGAATATTAGTTGTCCCGACCTGATAGCGGTTCCAGAAATTTACGATTTGGGGAAAGAAAAACCCGGCCAAAACGCCAACGGCCATTGCCAGGAATATCCAAAGCGTCAAAAATCTGGTTAAAAAAGACAACCTGCCTCTCACTTTATTGTAATTTCCTTTTTCAATTCTCCGCTGATACTGCAATGCCCCTCAACAGAAATCACATCACCGTCTTTAGCGTCGGGGATCAGGTAACTTACTGTCTGGCTTTCGTTATTGTCCTCCCTGGAAATAAAATGTTCGATGATTTCTCTGCCATTTAACCCCACATCTACTTTATTGATGTAATGATTAACCGGGTTGCTCGTATTGTGAATAATTACCGCCTGAAGCATCTTTGTCTTTGGGTCAAAGGCAATCCTGATATCAGACGGCGGATGCGCATAGGCCGTAGATGCGGCCGCAAAAAAGATTAAAAATACCGCAAATAGCGCTATTTTTCTCATACCACACCTCCTCTTTTTAGGGGTATTTTATTTAATAACGGTACTGTGGCGTTCATAGCCAATAAACTCAAGAGTTCCGCATCAAATCTTACCCCTGCTTCTGTTAAAATAAAAATCAGCGCTGCTATACCTGCCCCAAAAAGATATTTACCGGCAGGTTTTAGCGGTGTTGTTTTCGGCTCAATAATCATGACGAAGATATAAAAATAACTAAAGTAGCCGAATATATTCCCCAGGGGGACTTTTAATAAGAGCGCCTGCATTCCAAATAATACCAGGGAAATAATCGCATAACCGGTAACAACTTCGATTTTTTTTATCTTCTGCGTAAAATAAAGCCCGAAAGGCACCAGGATATACCAAAGATAGGTTCCTCTCCACTGCGTATAAGCACCGGACAAAATCATGCTCAGGAATATACCGAAAGCGGCAGGATTAAAAATGTGTTGTTTCCGGAAGCGGATTAAGTGTTTGGAAAAAATCGCCAATGTCGAGGCAAAAACAAACTTCCACCATACCTCCCCGCTCGAAAGCACAAAGCCTATAATTAATCCGGTTATAACTGAGCTCTCGGTTATCCGGAAAGTTTTGGTTTTTAAATATAAAACGGACGCCTCGACTGCTAAAGCCGATATAACCGCTGTAAGAACGGCAAGCAAGAATGAAAAATCCTTATCTTTAACCGCCAGCAATAAAGCAAGGCACGCCAAATAAAGGATTAATTGGGTCTTTATGGACTTAAGATTAAACATCTAAGGAATATATTTATTCTACTCTAAAACAAAACCCAACGCAAGCATTTAACTCGCATGGTGGGGACAGACCCATAAAACTCGTTTTTGTATACGGCGGAGGCGGAAAGGCTGGTATTATTTAAAAAATCCAAAACGGTTCACTGCTGTTATATAGATCAACGCAAGTACAAAAAATGCGGCAAGCCCGGCGAAAATCGCTTTGTTCGGGCCGATCTTCGGCGAAAGATATGCGATTAGAAGCATATATGGCACCCACGATATAAGCGTCCCGACTAAAACAAATTTAGCGTGCTGGCCAACCGCTTTACCCCCTTTAGCTTGACCTATAAAAAAATATGCTACAAGGGTAAACACCGGGATAAGGGTAGCGAGCCCAGAAAGCAGCCTTTGGTGGCTTTCTTCAAGTGCCACTATAATAGTGGTAAATAATCCGCCGGTTATAAAATAAATAATGAGATTAGAAATATTCATAATTCACACTTTGAGAAACGCCCCAATTACTTTTCAAAAAGTTTCTTATCTTTATTAGTTTTTTGTGTTTGTTTGTTCCAGCCTTTCTTCTTGCCCTTGCTCCAACCCGCGGGCGTTTTGCCCTGTTTTTTTAAGCCGTATGGCATCTTGCCTTCCTTGGCCAAACCTGGAGGGATTGCGCCTTCAGTTGTTCCCTCCGTCATATTCTTTTTTGAGGCATCACCTACACCCATACCATGTTCACCACCCATACTATGACCGCCACCCTTGCCTGAGCCTCCGCCCTTAGCGTAAGATGGCGCTGCGATACTCATAGTCCAAAGGAGCATCACAGCAATTACGAGAAATCCATTCGGCTTACATTGTCTTAACATATGTTCCCCTCCTTCTCTTTTAGTCTAGGATAAGTTTACCACATTGCAGAATATCATCAATGGTAGAGATCTACTATTTGTAGGCCTTTTTCTACTCAGCATTGGGTGCGCGGGGTTAAATTTCCTCATAAGTAATGCCGGGAGACGGGCCCCCCTCTCCCGGCATTACTTTATCTAGCAGCATCCGCAGAAATCATGCAAGCCTTTTACAAAAGCTTTCAACGATTCTGTTTTAGAGGCGTCTTTCGGGATTATCTCGACTTGAACTCCTCTTTTCGTTTCCGAAAACTTGAATTCAAGCTGCTCATGAAGATCCTCCAGCTTCTTTTCGCAGCAGCTAAACATTGTAATCACCCCCTTCCTAGTCTATTGTTCTATAACTATCGAACTACATAGACAAAAAAATTTACCTCAAGAAATCCTTAATGATATTAACTGTATCTTCGTTAATAGTACAGCTATACATCTGCCCCTCTCTTTTGCAGGTAATGAGCCCTGCATTTTGAAGCTCTTTAAAATGATGAGAGATCGTTGACCTCGAGAGTTTTATACATTTGCACATTTTAGTAAAAGCCCTCTCGATTGGACAACAGGAAGGTTTCTCCAATGAGAAATCTGGCCCCTTCTTTGCCCCCTTAATAGACTGCTCATAAATAGACATAAAGATCTTAAGCCTTTGTTCATTCGATAAGGCCTTGAATATTTTTGAATAGTTCGATAGTTCCATAACAATAAATATACAATACTATTAATACTTTGTCAATAATTTATTTTGCGTAAAGTGGCTTTGGGTGGTTTTGGCTTTGGGGCTTTGGGGACGTTTTTATTTTTATACCTAGACCTGTCCCCTTCTTAAAAAACTTTTTTAAATAGGGGACACCTATAGGTTCAATTTTAAAGACGTCCCCTAGGTACTAGGCTAGGTACCCAGCGGGGCTCTCTTCGAGTCTTCGCTCCTCCGAAAAATTTGGCCAATAAATAAAATGGCCCACCTTTGTAAGATGGGCCAAATTTTTCTCCCCCGCGAGGACTCGAACCTCGGACAGCGTGGTTACGATCTGACTCCGGTTGCCCGGAGAGTCGGACTATACCTTTACCATGTCCCGACTTTTGTCGGGATTTAGGTAGCGAGTGTCTAGTCTCTGCACCTTTCCTACTTCGCCATTCAATATGATACTATGGCATGGCTTTGAAGGACTTGGCTCAGGATTGACCGCTTGGGCTTTCCCTGAATTTACTCGCTTTTCCACTCCTGTGTTTCCACCGGAGGCTGCTAACTTAGCATGAAGCTCTCGATGACAATTGGCACAAATAATAACACACTTATCTAATTCTTCCATCACTTTCTTCCAACTTCTTGTGTATCCTTTTTCAGATATCCCAAAATCTTTCTGAAAAATATCTCTGTGATGGAATTCAAGCGCTTCAATACAACGATCATAACCGCAAATTTCACATTTGTTACCTTTATATTCAATAGCCATTTGCCTTACCTTTTTTCTTCTGGTATGAACAGCTCTGATTAAATACTTGCGCCGATCGCTATATTGGCGTTTGTCAATTGTAGCCAATTGTCACCTCCTTTCTCCACACCGTGACACTTTGCACCGAGTTTTGCACTCGGCACTGCGTGCCTCGTGCACAGCCACGTGCTCTACCAGCTGAGCTACAGGGGAATAAATTATGAATCTATTTTAAGAGATGAGATAGATTATGTCAATATAAATGTCGGGTCTTTTACTTTTTAGAATAGATATGATATAATACATTTGATGTTACCTTTATAAAGAAACGCTTGAAACTCTTCTATAAAAGTTCTATAATTATAAAGTGTTAAATATAAACAAGCAGTATAATAGCATAGCCCTAGTGCAATAGAAAAGATTCCGATGGAAAGATTAAAGTTCTTTAGATCGTTTTTAGTTGCCGCAGTAGTAATCTCATTTGCTCTCTGTATAGCCAGCCTTTGTGACGACGAGGAGTTGCGTTTAGATTCCACATGTATCCTTAATAATCTCTTTAGCTCCCTTCAACTACAAGACTTGTCTAATGGCTGCACGTTATTAAGCGTAGAACTTGATTTTAATCCGCCCAAGTCAATAATTACCTATCTGGCAATGCACGAAAAATCCCCGCCAACCTTTCCCGATTCAATTTTCATATAAGTATTCGCCTAAGTTTAAATAATTAATTTTAAAAATCACAAAAATTGAAATTTATTTAAAACGCGAGCCGAAGGAGATGTTTAAAATGAAAAAAATGTTGATTATAATGATTGCCTTTGCATTTGCGTTGGGATTCTCTTCGTTTGCCTTCGCAAAATCGGCAAAATATTCCGCGTATCATAAAAAATCTCAACCTGCGATGGAAACCATTCAGGGGACAATTACATCCGTTGATTCCGCTAAAAATGAGATAGTGGTAAAGAACAATAAGACCGCGCAGGACAGAACATTTGTTGTAAATAGCAAAGTAATTTCTACCCTTACGTTAAACGAAGAGGTAAAGGTAAAAGTTAAAGAAGGCTCGAATAATGCCGAGAGTGTAACAATTATAAAAACCAAAAGTAAGAAAAAATAAAAAAGGAGGAACAAATGAACAAATTATTTATGGTATTGATATTAGTAGCACTAACAAATTCGCTTTGTTTTGCTCAGCAACCGGTAATAGCACCCAAACAAACAGCGCCCATTCAACCAGTCACCAAAACATTAACAGGCAAGATCGATACTGTTACTCTCGCCGATCCAATGAAAGGAATAACATCTTCGCTCATAGTAAGTAAAGACGACGGAAATAAAACAGCTTTTGGCGTTGTATCAGTAGCGACAATTTATGATGCGGATATGAAGGCTATCACATTGGATAAACTAAACAAAGGTGATAAAGTTGAGGTAAAATATTCCACGGGTAAAGACGGAGTTAACCAGGCAACTTTAATTACTGTATTGAAATAACATTTGTGTCATATAAAATAAGGAGGTAGCCAAAATTCAGCCCAGCGCAAGTAGCGCTGGGCTTTTTTCGTATTGACCCATATCCCTTGACAAGAAGCGGCCGAGACGTATATAATTCAAATTAACATGAAAATAGGAATCATCGGGCTCCCCCAGACGGGCAAGAAGACGCTTTTTGAGTTATTGACGCGTTATAAGCCGTCTGAAAAAGATCTCAGCCAGAATAAACCCATTAAAAGCCTCGCGGAAATAAAAGATCCGCGCTTCGATTACCTTGTCACGCTCTACAATCCCAAGAAATCCGTCCGGCCCCGTATCGAGATAGAGGTCCTGCCCAAATTAGAAAAAGAAAGCATGACAAAGGGCGACGTCTTTGAAGATATAGCTGACGCGAATGCCGTGTGCCATGTTGTAAGGGCTTTTAATAATGATGCCGTATATCATGTAAGCGGCTCGGTAAACCCAAAGCGGGATATAGATATGGTCAATTCGGAGCTTATCTTAAATGACCTTATGTTTGTCGAAAAGAGGCTTGAGAGGCTTGAGCCGAACCTTAAGAAGGCCGGCGACACCGCCGCCATAAAGGAAAAAGCCGTCCTTTTAAAAATAAAAGCGCATTTGGATAAGGAACTCCCGTTAAGGCTCCTTTCCTTTGATAAGGACGAAAAAAAACTGATTTCAAGTTATCCTTTTATCACATTGAAAGAAATGATCCTGGTGGTGAATATCTCGGAGGATGATGTTAAGAACGCGGATTTCATAGAAGCAATAAAAAAAGGATATGAGCCGCTTAAAATGAATTTTATGTTTGTGTCTGCGAAACTCGAATCCGAGATAGCGAACCTGGGTTCCGAGGAAGAAAAGAAGGAATATCTGGGCGCCCTGGGTATCTCCGAGCCCGCAATAGACGTCCTGACGCGCCTTTACATGAAAGCGCTCGACCTTATCTCTTTTTTTACTGTGGGCCCGGATGAAGTGCGCCAGTGGCTGATAAGGTCAGGCTCTTTGGCCCCGGCCGCGGCAGGCGCGATACATACCGACCTTGAACGCGGTTTTATAAGGGCGGAGGTCATGAAATATGAGGACCTCTCCCGCCTTGGGAATGAGACAAAGGTCAAAGAGGCCGGCAAATACCTGGTTAAAGGAAAAGAATACGTCGTTGAAGACGGCGATATTGTGAATATACGATTTAACGTTTAATTTCCCTCCTGGAAAAAAGTCAGAATAAAGTCCTTTTTGCGGATTTTAATTTATGGCCCGCGGTATTATAATCACTAAAAAAAGGAGGGCAATAAAATGAAACGACCAATAGTTACCATGTTTGTGATTTGGGCATTTGTTTTTATCGGCTCAGCGCATGCCGCGTATATGTCAAATAATGCGCCTGCCGCGTCTACCGCGCCTAAGATGACCGGCATGATGATGTGCGGTACGGAAGAGATAAAACTGAAAGTGGCCATGAGAAGCCTCTGGGACGATCATGTCGAATACACCAGGGAATATATCATAAGCGCCCTGGCCGGCCTGGAAGATGTCAATGCGGTCGCCGAAAGACTACTAAGAAACCAGGATGATATTGGGAATGCAATAAAACCTTATTACGGCAATGACGCCGGACAAAAATTAACCGCGCTATTAAAAGACCATATAATGATCGCTACGGATGTGGTAAAGGCGGCAAAGGCCGGAAATAACCAGCAGGTGGAAGCCGCCCAGGCAAGATGGAAGGCCAACGCGGAAGAAATCGCGGTCTTCTTAAGCGGCGCCAATCCGAATTGGCAAAAAAAGGATCTATCTGACATGCTTGCCATGCATTTAGACCTTACTACCAAGGAAGCCGTTTCACGGATTAATAAGGACTGGAATGCGGACATCGCCTATTATGACGAAGGGCATGACCATATGATGAAGTTCGCGGATGTGTTGACCGGGGGGATCGTAAAGCAGTTTCCGGATAAATTCAAGGTATAAAAACAAAACCTAATCCTGGTTGCCAAGGCCTAGATTTGGTAATATAATCCTATCTATGGCTAAGATCCTTTCGGTAAGGGGCTTAAGTAAGAAATACGGTAATATCACGGCGCTAGACACGGTATCGTTTGAGGTAAACCACAAAGAGATCGTCGGGCTTCTCGGGCCTAACGGCGCGGGGAAGACAACTACTATAAATATCATCCTGGGCGTTTTGGCCGCGGATTCAGGCGATGTCCACATAGATGGCCTAAGCCTTTCCTCATCCCGTTCAAAGGCGATTGCCGAGACAAATTTTGCCGCCGTTTATACGCCCCTGCCCGGCAATCTAACCCTCGTCCAGAACCTCCGTATCTTCGCGCGTCTTTATAGCGTTAAGGATGCCGCGGCACGTATTGATACGGTTATCAGGCAGTTTGACCTCGAGCCCTTCAGGGATAAAAAATGCGGCGTGCTTTCTTCCGGTGAACAGACTCGCGCCGGGCTCGCAAAGGCGATGCTGAACCGCCCCAGGCTCCTTTTACTCGATGAGCCGACGGCGTCGCTGGACCCGGCGACTGCCCGCGAGATAAGGCTGAATATCCGTAAATATACCGAAGAAAGCGAGGCGGGCGTTCTCTGGACCTCCCATAACATGTATGAGGTCGAGGCGATATGTGACCGCGTGCTGTTTCTTTCTCATGGCAAGGTCCTGCTTGAAGGAAATCCGAAGACCCTGCCCGCGGAACACCATAAAAAAACGCTTGAAGATCTTTTCATCGCCGTGGCCCGCGAGCCGCTCACGCTGGAGGCTTAGTTAAATATATGTCTATTAACCGCACACTCGCGATTGTAATCCGTCAATTCTATCTTATCCGCGGCAGTTTTTCGCGCGTATTCCCGCTATTCGCGTGGATAGCGGTCGACATGATTCTCTGGGGATTTCTTACAAAGTACCTAAACAGCGTTTCCGCCTCAGGGTTTAATTTTGTCCCCGTGCTCCTTGGCGCGGTCCTCCTGTGGGATTTCTTTATCAGGATAATGCAGGGCGTGACAATGGCCTTTTTCGAAGATGTATGGTCGCGTAATTTCCTTAATTTATTCGCAACCCCTCTTCTTGTATCGGAGTACGTACTGGGGCTGGTCCTTTCAAGCATCGCCACAAGCCTTATAGGGCTTTTTGCCATGCTTTTTATCGCGGGCACCTTTTTTAAATTATCTTTTTTTATGTATGGCCTGACTATTATGCCTTTTATCCTCGTTCTTTTTCTTTTCGGAATATCGCTTGGGATTTTTGGGAGCGGGCTTGTCCTACGGCTTGGGCCGGCGTCAGAATGGTTCATATGGCCGCTCCCGGCGCTCATCTCCCCCTTTGTAGGCGTCCTCTACCCCGTCTCTATCCTTCCCGGCTGGATGCGGTTTATTTCGAAGCTGCTTCCCCCCTCATACATTTTTGATGAATTACGTAAAATAATTTTGGGCCAGCCTGCCGCCTGGCATGCCTTTCTTTTGGCCGGGGCGCTGGCGATCCTCTATGTGATACTGGCATACTGGTTTTTTAAAACCGTATATCAACACGCCTTGCGTTCCGGCCTTATAGCCCGTTATAGCGCCGAAACCCTGAGCTAAACCCTCTTGGCGTTGAGGTCGGCCCAGGCCTTGTCAACATCGGCCTGGATTTGACTGATTATCTGTTTGTTCTCTTCTTTAAATAGGTGGGAAAAACGGCGCTGGGTTTTAAGGAATTCCGTGACGGGTTTTTTCTCTTTGGGGATATAGGTTAACTTGTATTTTCCGTTCTCAATTTCATAAAGCGGCCAGAAACAGGTTTCAACAGCCAATTTTGCCACTTCAATGCCCTGGTCAGGCAGGAATCCCCATCCCAGGGTGCAGGGTTCAAGCACATTCATGAATTTCGGCCCCTTTATCGAAAAGGCTTTTTCGGATTTTTTGATAAGGTCCTGCCAGTGGCTGGGCGAGGCCTGCGCCACATAAGGTATTTCATGCGCCGCGGCGATCTCGGTCAGATTTTTTCTCTGTTGAGATTTCCCCTGTATCTCGCAACCGGCCGGACAGGTGGTAGTTGCCGCGCCGCGGGGCGTAGCGCCTGAGCGTTGGATTCCTGTGTTCATGTATGCCTCGTTTGTGTAGCAGACATACAAAAAGTCATGGCCGCGCTCAAGGGCGCCGGATAAGGCCTGCAGGCCTATATCGTACGTGCCGCCGTCGCCGCCGAAAGCAATGAATTTTATGTCCTCTTTGAGCCCGCCCCGTTTTTTCAACGCCCTGTATGCCGTCTCTACCCCGCTTATTGTAGCCGCCGCATTCTCAAACGCGTTGTGAACAAACGGGCTTACCCACGCGGTATATGGAAATATCGTTGTGGCCACCTCAAGACAGCCTGTGGCGCATACAACAACAACCGGCGTCGGCGAGACGAGTGTTATCATCTTTATGATAATAGGCGCCGTGCATCCCGCGCACATCCTGTGTCCGCAGGTCAGGGCTGATTTTCCTTTTACGGATAATTCCTTTAATGTAGCCATTACTCTCTTACCCCTATATATGCCGGCTCCGGGACAGTCTTTCCTGTCCTGGCGGCCGCCAGGGTATCATCTATTATTTTATTGATATCCTGTTCGGTTAATTCCCGGCCTCCAAGGCCATAGATATAATTTATGACGGGTGCGCTTGAGGCGCCGTAAAGCGCGCATCTTATATCTCCAAACAACGGGCCGCCCATCGCATTGACCGAATCGGCCCTGTCAAGCACCGCTATAGCCTTGAGCCCTTTTAAGGCAGAAACTATATCCTCTTTCGGGAAAGGCCTGAATACGGTAATTTTTAAAAATCCGATCTTTTTACCGGCCTTCCTGGCGTTGTCAACTAAGTCTTTCAATGTTCCCATCGTGGAGCCAAGACCGACTATACAGGCGTCCGCATCCTCGAGCCTGTAACCTTCTATGACCTTATATAAACGGCCGAATTTTTTATTAAACTCAGCGTTTATCTCTTTTATGACATTTAAACTTTTTACCATGGCATCGGCCACCTGGCGCCTGTGCTCAAAATAATAGTCCTGGAGATCAAGCGGCCCGACGGTAACCGGCGATCTTAGATTAAGGGCGGAAACCCTGGGTCTGAAAGCGCCTACGAAGTCCTTTACCGGTTTATCATCGTAAATCTCCACGTTAGCCACCTCATGACTGATAATAAACCCGTCAAGGTTTACGGATACAGGCAGTTGTACATCCGGATGTTCGGCTATCCTTATCGCCTGAATGGTATTTTCATACGTCTCCTGCGCGTTTTCGCAGAAAAGATGTATCCATCCCGAATCCCTTATCCCCATGACATCCGAATGGTCGCAATGTATGTTGATCGGGGCAGAAAGCGCCCTGTTTACTATGGGCATGACTATCGGAAGCCGCAGGCCGGCCGCTATGTAAACAACCTCCCACATGAGGGCGAGTCCTTGCGATGAGGTCGCGGTCATCGTCCTTGCCCCTGCCGCTGAAGAGCCGACGCACGCCGACATGGCGCTATGTTCCGACTCAACCAGTATCATCTCCGTATCCACCTCGCCGTTAGCGACATAATCCGAAAATTTTTCTACTATAGAGGTCTGGGGGGTGATCGGGTAGGCCGCGACAACGTCGGGGTTTATCTGTTTCATCGCGTATGATACAGCGTCGTTACCTGTAAGCGCCTTTACCGTCTTCATTCCTTAACTTCCTTTTCCATTACTATCGCCTTTCCCTTTACCGGGCAGATATACGCGCAAAGGCCGCAGCCCTTGCAATGATCGTAATCGAACCTGTCAAACTTTTGGTCCTTTACCAGGACGGAAAAATCCGGACAGATAATCCAGCATTGCAGGCAATGTATACATTTTTTTTCTATCCAGACGGGCTTAAATGTCCTCCAGCTGCCCGTATGGTATTCTACGGCCGTTCCGGCAGGAAGGACCGCCCCTGCGGGTAATTCCTTCCAGCCCTTTGGCCTTTTTAAATCAGAATTCATACTGTCTTCACCTCGTTATACGCGGCCTTCATGGCCTTTAAATTCGCTTCGACGACCTCAGGGCTGAATTTTCCCGCATATTGTTTCCTGAAACCCTCAAGGACGTCTTCAAGCTTCAATATGCCGCTTACCTTTACAAGGGCGGCTATCATCGGCGTATTCGGAATATTCCTTTTAAACTCCCTTATGGCAATGTCCGTGGCATTTACCACTGCCACTTTGCCGGTATCGTAGCCCAGTTTTTTCCTCATCTCGGCGGCGCTCTTACTCGTATTGATTATGAGGATGCCGTCTTTGGAAAGGCCCTCGCAGACGTTCACCATGCCTATCAGGGTCGGGTCAAGGACCAGGACTATGTCGGGAGAAGATATCTGCACATGGGTATTTATCGGGGAGGAGCTTATCCTGTTAAAGCTTTTTACCGGGGCGCCGGCGCGTTCAGGTCCGAATTCAGGAAAGGCCTGTATGAACTTGCCGCTTAAAAGGGCGGCCTCTGCCAATATCTTTGATGCCGTAACCGCACCCTGGCCGCCTCTTCCATGCCATCTTATTTCAACCTTGTCTTGCATTATCTATATTAAACTGTGCCTTGAGGCGGCATTTGTTCGATCTTCTCTTGATCAGCGCCTGTAAGCCCGCAATAGTAAACGATAAGCGCCGCGCTGATGATAAGCGTAATATAAGAATTTACCGCTCCCGTTATTATTCCTGTAAGAAACTGGAACGCCGGCCCTTTTATGACAAAGGAGAGCGCCCCCGTCAATATCCCCATGATAAATCCTATCCCGAATCCTATTAGGACCAAAAGAACCATTAACCCCGTCATTCTCCCAAAATTAGCTTTTATAAACCTGTAACTTCCGGACAGGGCTTTGAAAACGTTCGCGTCTTCCACTGCCAATATGTATGGAGACAGGAAAAAGATAAAAAAGTAGTAAAGGGCTATAGCGGCCAATATTACAGCGACGGCGGCCAGGATTATGCCTAAGGCAATATTTTTGGCGACGACCGCCATGCCGAATAAAATGGCTAATATAACTATAACCAGTATTATGGCGGCTAGAAAAAGCGCGCCAAGACCTACAAAGCGCGCATAGAACCTGCCGCCGTATTTTATAAAATTATTCAAGGTCGCCTTGCCGTTTGAGATAACGGCGTCCTTAAGAGCGCCGAAAAGGCCGCCCTGAATAAAAATGTTTATGAGGATAAATATAAGACTAAAACCCAGAAGCCCGGGATTTATCTTCTGACGGGCGGCATTTTGAGCGGCGCCAGTATAGGGTATAGTAACAAGGTTCCAGGCCGTATTGAATACGAACAGCACACCAAGAACGCTAAAGCTCCTTCCCGCAATATTAAATCCCTTGCCTATCGCCTCTATTACCTTCATACTAGACCTCCTATTTTTCTTATGATTTTAACAGGGTTAGCAACAGGTGTCAAGCCAATTCCCGCCGTGAATCCATCGCCTTTAAGAGCGTGGCCTGGTCCACGTATTCCAATTCGGCGCCTATGGGCATCCCGAAACCTATCCTGGTAGTCCTTATATTAAAGGGCTTGAGCACCTTTGCGAGGTAAAGTGCGGTGGTTTCCCCTTCCGTGTCAGGGTTGGTAGCGATTATGACCTCTTTGGGCTTTTTTTCCTTTACCCTGGCCAACAGTTCCTTTATTTTAAGCTCATCGGGCCCAATACCGTCCAGAGGTGAAAGCGCGCCCAAAAGCACATGGTAAACACCCGGGAATTTACCTGTTTTTTCCACCGCAATGACGTCTGTCGGCTCTTCAACCACGCAGATAATGCCCCTATCCCTTCCGCTGTCCTTGCATATCGCGCAGAGCTCTTCATCGCTCAGATTATTGCAAAGCTTGCAAAAACGGACTACCTGTTTTACCCTGGTAAGCGCCTCTGAAAGGTCCTTGACATACGCGGCCGGTGATTTTAATACAAAGAACGCAAGGCGCTGCGCGGTCTTCTGGCCTATACCGGGAAATTTCTTAAAGTATTCTATGAGATTGAGAAGGGATTCCGGAAGACCGGTTGTTTTAGCCATTTTCTTTCGTTACAGAGCCGTTAAAGACGTCAAGGGCGTCTTTTAAGACGGGGTCTTGCCTTTTTTCTTCTTCGGCGCTTGCCGCAAATTTAAAATTGAGCCTGCGCTCAAGCTTATCCACGAGATTAAATTCCATGTTCGCGCTCATGCCGGAAACCTGTTTAAAAACCGCCTCAATTATTTCCTTGTTGGCCGGTTTCTCGAGGATCTCCTTATGGAATTTATGCATCTTTGGGAAATTAATCTTAAGCGCTCCCTTTTCCAGGGCCCCGGGCTCCCCTTCCATCAGGAAGGACGCCAGGGACGCCTTTTTTTTGCTTAAGGCATTCAAGAATTCCGGCCATAATTTATCTATATTGGAATCGGAATTAGATTGCTTCGCCCCTTCCGCCTTCGCCAAGGCTTCGGCGGACAGGTCGGGGCTCGCAATGACGTCATTGCGAGGAGCCCCACCCAACCTTTCCACCCTCTTTAATAACTCATCGATCGGCATAAGCCCTTCCCTCCGGATAAGCTTGAGCAGGGCAAATTCGATCGAGAATTTTATAAGACCGGTCCTTTTTGCGTTTTCATACGTAGCGGACAAAAGATAAAAGATATAAATCAGGTCCTCCAGCGTAAAATTCTCCGCCTGGACGGCCAGGGCCGACAAGGTCTCTTCGGAAAGGACAAGGGTTGACTTAAGGTTTTTATTTATCTTTAAAACGGCGAGGTTCCTGATATGCTCTATAAATCTCGCCAAAAATTGGAAGAGGTCTTTGCCTTCATTTTCCAGGCCGTTTACCGCCTTGAGGACGGAGACCGTATCTTTTTTTATGATAAATTCGCTTAAGGCGAGCAGCTGTTCATCCTCAATTATTCCAAGGATCTTGGTAACGTCGCTTAGCTCTATCTTTTTCTCGCAAAATGAATTCAATTGGTCCAGTATGGATTCCGCGTCCCTCATGGAACCGTCCGAGGCCTTCGCGATCTCAAAGAATATCCCCTCGTCCGCGCCTATCTTTTCCTTTTTCGCTATTTCCTTAAGTTTCTCGACGATCTGCGGCGCCGGGACGCGTTTAAAATCAAACCTCTGGCAGCGCGAAAGGATCGTAGCGGGGATCTTATGCGGCTGGGTGGTCGCGAAGATAAATTTTACATGGGCGGGCGGTTCTTCGAGCGTCTTTAAAAGGGCGTTGAACGCCGCCTCGGTTATCTGGTGAACCTCATCGATGATGTATATCTTGAACCTGCCGTGGGCGGGTGACAGTTTTACGTTTTCCCTGAGGCTCCTTATCTCGTCTATTCCGCGGTTTGAGGCGCCGTCTATCTCGATGACATCCAGGGAATACGCCCCCGTCGTCTCAAGGCATGAGACGCATTTATTGCACGGCTCAGGCGTCGGGCCCTTTTCGCAGTTTAAGGCCTTGGAGAATATCCTTGCCGTCGAGGTCTTTCCCACGCCGCGCGGCCCGGAAAACAGATAGGCCTGGCTTACGCGATTTAACTTTATCGCGTTCTTTAGCGTAGTTGTAACGTGCTCCTGCCCTACTATCTCGTCAAAGCCTTGAGGCCGCCATTTTCTCGCAAATACCAGATATGACATCTTTATTTTTTTAAAAGCCTTATGATCTCTTCCGCAAACTTTGCCGCGCTGCGCGGCCCGTCCCCGGTGACAATATTCCCGTCCACTTCAACGCCCTTGCCTGTATGGAGCGCCCCTTTGGCTACAAGCCTGTCCTTCTCCGCCGGAAAAGAGGTCACCCTTTTTCCCTTTAAGAGCCCGGCGTTTGCCAGGGTAGGCGGCGCCGCGCATATTGCCGCCAGCACCTTTGGCGGTCTCGCCGCTGCCTGCGCGATCTTATGCGCCACCGGATCGTCCCAGTATACCGGGGAACCCGGTCCTCCGACAAATACTACCGCGTCATAATCCTTCATATCGATATCCGTATATAAAACATCCGGGGTTATACGCATTCCCAGTTTGCCCTTCGCGGATTCAAGGGAGGTCGAGGCCACCTTCACATCCGCCCCGGCCTTTTTAAAAATCTCAAGAGGAACGCTAAGCTCCTCATCCCTGAAACCTTCATGCGCGATTATCATCGCTATCTTTTTTGCGCTTAATTCACCCATGGCAATCTCCTGTGGCGGAGACACTACGCTCGCTACGGCCCTTGTCGGGCCGTTTAACGCTCGCTTCAGTGTCCTCAAAATTTCCCTTATCGGGAAATTTTTCGGAAAGGCAGGGATTCGAACCCTGGGTACCCTTGCGAGTACACGTGCTCTCCAGGCACGCCGATTCAGCCGCTCTCGCACCTTTCCAAATTTGCGAAGCAAGTCACCTTTTCTTTTTAAAAAACTCCCTCAACAAAGAACCGCTTGCTTCCTCTAAAACACCCTTGTCTATTTTTATCCTATGATTTAAACCCTTATTATATGCTATATTTATAATAGAACCGCATGCCCCAGCCTTTGGGTCGGGCGCCGCGTAAACCAGCCGTTTGATCCTGGCCAGGACCATCGCCCCCGCGCACATCGCGCACGGCTCAATTGTAACATACATGGTGCAGTCAATCAATCTTTCGTTTTTTAGATGGGCGGCGGCCTGTGTTATGGCGAGTATTTCCGCGTGAGCGGTGGGATCTTTTAATAATTTGATCTGGTTATGCGCGCGGCCTATGACTCTTGTACCGTGCACAATTATGGCGCCTACCGGCACCTCATCATTGTCGAATGCCCTGGCGGCCTCTTTCAGCGCCGCGGACATATAGATTTCATCAATCTTTGACATCCGGCCTTCCTACTGCTCATTTAAATTAAATTTCTCAAGAATCAATTTATCCCTTTTAAGCCTCGGTGGTCTTGCCGTCAGCCAAAACCATTGTTATTCTATCGCCTCTGCGCGCGAAATGGTTCAAGGGACTTCATGATATCGGCATTGACGTTGCCGCCAAGCGCTATCGCCCTGTCATAATATTCGATCGCCATATCATACTGCTTCCCATCATAACATACGCCTCCCAGATTATTCCAGGCCGAAGCATAGCCCGGGTTTATCTCTACCGCTTTCTTATATAAAGAAAAAGCCTCTTGCTTTTTTCCCATGCTGTCGTATATCACGCCAAGATTGTTATACGCCTCGGCGTAATTTGGCTCCAGCTCAATAACTTTCTTAAGTGAGGCCACGGCCTCCTCTTTATTGCCCATGTCACAATATAATATAATCGCAAGGTTAAAATAAGCGGTTGCGTAATTTGGGTTAAGCTCTATCGCCTTCCTGTACATCGCCGCGGCCTCTTCTTTTTTACCCGTCTCATAATACGAAGCGCCGAGGTTATTATAAGCGCCGGCGACAGTAGGGTCGAGCTCAATCGCCTTCTTATACATCGCCATCGCCTCTTCTTTTTTACCCGTCTCATAATACGAAGCGCCGAGGTTGACATACGCATTCACGGCGCTGGGATCAAGCTCTATCGTCTTTCTGTAAAGTGGTATGGCCTTTTCTTTTTCACCCATAGAATAATATACCGCTCCGAGGTTATTATGAATCCTGGCGCTGTCAGGCGCATACTTCAATGCCCTCTCATAGAAGGTTATCGGATCTCTCCATGTCTGGTTCTGCCTGATCGTCAAATAGGAATAAAAAATCAGGAGGCTTGTAGATACGCCAATAATCAATATTCTGAATTTACCTCTTTTATACAACGAGCTTAAAAAACCCGCCAGCATCATAAAGAACCCTATCGACGGCAGGTACAGCCAGTTTTCAGACATGTAGGCGTTGAGCGGATAAAGATTGGAGACCGGCAGAAGCGTTATCAGGAACCACGACATAGAAAAAAATACCAGTTTATTGCTTTTTCTCATTTTAAAAATAAGAAATATAAGGCAGATTAATACCGCAAGGCCTGACAGCGCCCTTGGATCGGCAAAATTAAACAACCCTTTCCCGTATTCTATATGCAGGCTGAACGGCAAAAATAGAAGGCGTACATAGGTGGCTAAGGCAACGAAGAAGCCGGGAATTCTTTGAATGAGGGTCCCTTTATACACCACACCCGTTATCAAAAATTTCAGGACCGTCATCCTCAAGAATATATAAATTAACGCCAAAACAACTATGGGCAGGAAGCCTCTCCGCCCGATTTTTTTCTTAAACGTATAATGGTAAAGAAGCAGCAATGCTGGAAGGATGAGGCTGTTTTCTTTGGAGAGGAGCGCCAATGCATAACTTGATATTATGACAAGATACGGCGTGATGTTGTCCGCATGCAAAGATTTTATGTAGAATATAAACGCGATGAGAAAAAACAAAAGATATAAGATTTCCGCGCGGGTTGATATATAATTCACTACCACCGTATGTACGGGATGAACCACGAAGAAAAGGGCGACGAGGACAGACATCATTTTATCGCCAAAGAGGATGGCTGTAAGCCAATAAACACACAAAGCCGTAATAACATGCAAAAGAATGCCCGTGAGGTGATACCCTACCACGTTCAATTTCCATATACGATAATCCAAGGCGTAGGTAAGCATCTGGATAGGACGGTAAAAACTGTATCTCGAGCCGGCGCCCGTTCCTATATCCGCCTTGAAGATATTCGCCAAACCCGGCCGGCTCTTTATAAACGCGTTGTCCCTTATTAAAACATCGTCGTCATCAACGAATCTGCCGCCTACCGAATTGGCATAAGCGGCGAATCCCAGGATTATGATCAGGGCAGCGGCCGCCAGGACGGCGGATCCTTTATTGCGTTTCGACTTCATCTGTTAAACAGACAATTCATGTGCTTCACAAAAAGAAAAAACGTGCCTGGCAGGATTTGAACCTGCGACACCCTGGTTCGTAGCCAGGTACTCTATCCAGGCTGAGCTACAGGCACATGAAATTTTCGAAGAAAATTTCATCCCGAGTCCCGCAACTGCGGGACGAGGGATACTATTTGACTATTGAGCCGATTTTTACCGGTTTGTCTGTCGTTAATATGGAGATACCGGTTTCATCCGAGGCCGCCAAAAGCATGCCCTGGCTCTCCACGCCCCTTAGCGTTGCCGGGTCTATGTTGGTAAGGACAACGATTTGCTTGCCAACAAGGGCCTCTTTTGCGTACGAGCCCTTTATCCCCGCGACAAGCTGCTTCTGGCTGTCGCCAAGGTCCACCTTCACCACGTAAAGCTTATCGGCATTTGGATGGTCGTTTACCTCAAGTATCTTTCCAATCTTTATTTCCAGCTTCCTAAAATCCTCGAGTTTCATTGACTCCTCCTGATTAATGGCGGAGAGGGGGAGATTCGAACTCCCGAGGGCGCCTTACAGCACCCCGGCGGTTTAGCAAACCGCTGCCCTAAACCAACTAGGCGACCTCTCCAAAAAATTTATTCCGGGATCTCTATTTTAACAATTCCCTTATTTTCGCAAGCAGGGTCTCGGGCTCAAAGGGTTTGACAATATAGGCGTCCGCCCTTACCTCTTTGCCCATTTTTTTATCCGTCTCCTGGGCGCGGGCGGTAAAAAGGATGATGGGTATCGCCTTGTATTTATCTTCTGATTTAAGTGTCTTGCAAACCTTGTATCCGTTAACCTTGGGCAGCATGAGGTCAAGTATGATCAGGTCGGGTTTTTCGCTTCGCGCCTTATCAAGGCCCTCCTGCCCATCATAGGCGGTCACCACCTCATAGCCGGCGTTTTTTAGCCTGAACGTGACTACGGTTACCAGGTCTGTTTCATCGTCCACAAAAAGGATCTTGTTTTTTTTATCCAATTTCAAGCCCTCGCCTTTCGGTTATCGGAAGGATAAAATGGAACACGCTGCCTTTATCCACCCTGGATTCCGCCCATATCTTTCCCCTGTGTTTGTCTATTATCGCCTTTGATATCGTAAGGCCCAGGCCTGATCCGCCGGTCTTTCTTTCAAGTCCGCCTTCGAGCTGAGAGAATTTTTGGAATAGCTTCGGCATCTCTTCTTCCTTTATCCCCTGCCCTGTATCCCTGACAGAGACTTGGACAAAATTGCTTCCCCGGGCCGTAGTTATCTGGATCTCGCCCTTTTGGGTAAATTTAACCGCATTGTTTAACAGGTTGGTAAGAACCTGGGTGATCTTGTCCTTGTCGAATTTCACCTTGGGAAGCCCGGCTTCCGGTTTTACCGACAGCTTAAGGCCTTTCTCCGCCGCAACCGCGACCATTATATTTGCCACATCGCTTACTACCTCGTTTATGTCATGAGGTTCCATTTTTAAAACCATCTTCCCCTGTTCTAGCTTCTGGATATCCAGGATGTCATTGATCAATCTGGCCAGCCTGTCCACATTCCTTTTGGACATGCTCAGGAATTCTTTCTGTCTTTCTGTAATTGCCCCTGTTTGGCCCTCGAGAACCAAGGCAATGCCTTCCTTTATGGCTGTAAGCGGCGTCCTTAATTCATGCGAGGCCATGGATATGAAATCGGATTTTATCATCAATGCCCTCTCAAGTTCACGTGCGTAATTCGTGAGCTCATTTTGCGCATTGGTGCAGTCCTTTGTTCTTTCCTGGACCTTTTTTTCCAGGCTCTGGGAAAGTTCCTCAAGCGCGCTCTTCGACATAAGGAGCTCTTCCTGCTTGCCCCGCACATTCGCTATCATTTCCTTAAAAGCGTCCGCAAAATGCTCAATTTCATCGCCGGTCTTGATATCGATCTTATAATCCCAGTCGCCCTTCATTATCCGAACAGCTGCCTCATAAAGTTTTTCTATCGGCCTTACAAGGATGGTGCTGAAGAGATAAGCGATCACATCCATTATTATTATCAACAGAAGGACAGCCGCAATGACCCAGATGATAATCTTGTTTAAAGGGGCGAACACCTCCCTCGCGTCTTCGTCTATAAAGACCCTCCAGACAGTGTTATTTTCTAAAAGCGCCGGCGAAGTGACCTCAGAGAACGCGACAAACATCTTGCCCTTATGGAATTTGGGCTCATAGATGGTGCCGTATTGCCCCTTATTCCTTAAGAGCCGTTCATAGTCATTCTTGTCGGTAAACGGCGCGTTTGTCCACGAAGCGCCCGGATGGAATATTACATTGCCCTGCGCGTCCACTATCACCGCATGGCCGGTATCATCGATCCTGAAGTTTTCAAGAAAATCGAAAAATTTTGCCGTAGCAATCTCGATCCTGTAATTTCCTGACGAGATCGGAATAACCCAGGCATTAGCCGTCTCATCAAACTCCAATCCCCCGATATCTACGCCGTCTTTTTTCCGGGCCTCGGTTAAAATATCCGCCTTGACGATATTCTTGTCTTCTTTAAGTATCTCATCGGGCTGCGTCTGCCTCGCCGTATATGACTTTATCCGTTCGATTTCGGCATCGATGTCTTCGCTTACATTATTTGCCAAGAGCTGTGAAAGCTTGCGATGGACATCGCCGACCATATTATGCAATATCTTAAAGGAGAAAAAATAACCCAGTCCCACGCCTATCGCCATGACTGTCAGGGAGACAAGGAATATTACTATGATTACCTTTTTTCTTATGCTCCGTTTATACATTTTCTTTTTCCGGAGACGGGAGGATTCGAACCCCCGGTACCCTTACGAGTACAGACGCTTTCGAGGCGTCCGCATTCAACCACTCTGCCACGTCTCCAATTTTTAAGCTATTATCTCTTTATCCGACGTCGTAAAAACATTATCGCCCAAATGATATATAAGCCTTGCCTTCTCCACCTTCCACTTTACATCAAATAAATCCTTTTCGGCGGAGGCGTGGATTATCTCTCCAAGGATAAGTACATGGTCTCCCGCCTCTTTCTCAAAATAGAGGCGGCATTCAAGATGTCCGGCGCATTCCTTGATCAAAGGCGTGTACTTAAGCTTGTTTGCCTTTTGGGCGGTCAAGTCCGTTTCCTTGAATTTATCCACATCCCTTCCCGAATTCCTTCCGCAATAATACATCTCGTCGAAGAGCTCCGCGGTCGGGATATTTACGGCAAACTCGCCCGATTTTTTTATCAGATCGTAGGAAAACCGCTTTTTGGCGAGGCTGATAGCCATAAGCGGCGGCTTATGGCTGATAGGCATATTCCAGGCCAGGGTAATGATATTGGCCTTTTTTTCATAGGCGGAGGTTACAAGTATCACCTGGCCGCTGTTTATAAGCCTGTTCGCCTTATCTAGGGGAACCTCGATTTTCATTTTAAATGGGTAAATCCTACCCAGATAATAACATAAAATTACACCCTAAACAAGGGAAAAGGCCTTATATCTAAGCACGCTTGCGAGCGTAAGGCAGGTCCTCATGCTTCCCTAACCGGTTCAAGCCTCTTTTCTCATATAATAGAAAACAACCATCGCCAAACATTCGATAATAATAATAGCGGTAATAACAAATTGTATCGAGCGGTCATACAAAAATCCCAGCGCCACACTGCCGACAAATACCGCAAGCCCGTATGTAGCGTTAAAAATACCGTAGCCGGAGCCGCGCTTTCTTAAAGAAGTAACATCGGCGATCGCGGAACGCATAATCGTCTCATGTATACCCATAACTACGCCCCAACAAAGAACGCCGATAATTACAAAAACGCGGTTCCGCGAAAATACGGATAACGCCATCAAAAGCGTCATAAAGGGAATGACCGCCAGCAAATTTAAACCGGCATAGCGGTTAGCCTTCCGGCTTTTTACTACGTCGTATAGTTTTCCAATCGATAAAGCGGCTGCGGCGTCAATCCCCATGGCAAGGGCATAATATAAAGGTATCTGGGCGTCGGTAATGATATTAGCGGATTTAAAATGAAAGGCAATCAGGATAAAGCTGCAAAAACCCAGCGTTGCGACAAAAGTAAACAGCGTGTACAGCCAGAAAATTTTGGAAAGTTTGTCGGGAACCTCTCTTTTAATGTCCTCGGCCTCCAAAACAGCGGGATGAGGAACTTTCCTGTAAGCAATAAACAGGCAAAACATTACCAGTAAAAAAGGAACCCAGAGAAAGGCGTATCCCTTCTGATAAGCGGCAATTCCTATCCGCTCTTTACCGATTAGCATAAAAAGGACTGTAAAAACCAGCGGCCCCGCAACTGCGCCGATCTGATCCATTGCCTCATGCAAGCCAAAGCCAAATCCGGTGCCTACCTGTGAACTTGCCTGCGAAAGTATGGTGTCTCTTGCGGGGCTGCGGATGGCCTTGCCGATTCTTTCCGCGATTATAAACATGGCCGCAACATGCCATACGCCGGCCAAAGAAAGCAACGGCACGCTTATCAGCAACCCATATCCCAGAAAGGTAAGAAACCAATACGATTTTGTCTTATCAGATAAATACCCTGAGATCAAACGTAAAGCATAGCCTAAAAATTCTCCTATTCCGGTTATCAACCCCAGGGTAACCGCATTCACTGCAAGCAGTTTTAAATACGGTCCGTTGACGCTGCGCGCTCCCTCATATGCGAGATCTCCAAAAAGACTGACTAACCCGAATAAAATAATAAGGCCAAAAGCCTTTCTTTTTATCTCCATGAACCCCAGTCCTTCTCCACCTTAAACAGTAATATATCGCCTCTTTCAGAAACGGACTCTAACCCCAATTTCTTATCTGTAATATATTAAAGAACATTACAATTGGATCTTTAAGAAGATTTATCTTTGACCCCCCGACATGATGCCAGGATACGGAACCTTCTTTGACTTTATATCCCATCTTGTATGCCAGATATAATATCTCTAAGTCAAACCCGAAGCCTCTCAGATAACTTCGGGAAAATAAAGGTTTTATCACTTCTTTACGGAATATTTTAAAACCGCATTGAGTATCTTTTACATTTTTAAAAAGAAAAAAATGTACAAAAAAATTAAAAACCAACCCCAGTAATTTTCGATACCATGCCGCGCTGACTACGTTTTCTTTATTTTTGATAACGCGCGACCCAATAAAAATATCATATCCATCTTCCATAATATAGTGTATATTTTTTTCTATTTCATCCGGAGTAACCGATCCGTCAGCATCAAGGAATAAGCATATATTCCCAGTTGCTTTAAAGAATCCTCGCTTAACAGCGTATCCTTTGCCTCTATTTTTCCTGATCTTAACAACATCAATGTCAGCAAATTTGTCTTTATATGACGCTGCGATTCCGAACGTGTTATCTTTGCTGCCGTCATCTACTATGATTATCTCGTATATTTTCTGGCTGCGTTTGCAGTAAGAAATAACGGCATTCAGGAATAGCGGCAGTCTTTTAGCTTCGTTGTATGCCGGTATGATTATTGATATATCTATTTTTTTGGACATTTGTAAGTCCGTGCCATCCCAAAAGGTGACGTCCTATGGCGGCGGGCAGGCAATCTAAAGCACCAATTCTATAATTTTGCTTTTTGCGATATCCCCGGGCGAGGTTATGTCCGCCTCCGGGACATCTGGCACGATATCAAGGCCTCCGCCAGAATTTATTTTACTCCATCCTCCGTCTGAAATCCAGTAATTATTCTGTCTTTAGCAGGCGGTGGTTCCAGTAATTTCTTAATCGCTTCAAATATGGCTTTTATATTCTGATCGTGATCGTCATATTTTCTTTCAAGCGCGTCAATCTTTATTGCCAGATCCTTATGCGTCAGGAGTAACTCTTTTAACTTAACAAATGCCCGCATTATTTGGATATTAACCTTTATGGCCCTTTCAGTATGTAATACGCTGGAAAGCATCGCTACGCCCTGTTCTGTAAATACATATGGAATCTGGTAAGAAAACTTTAAATCTTTGAGGTGGTCACAAATTGTGACCAGTCGCTCTTTCTCCAATTCAGTTAGCTGAAACATAAAATCCTCAGGGAATCGTCTTCTATTCCTTTTAACTGCCTGGTTTAGCACCTTGGTCAGGACATCGTAAAGTGCGGCTAAATCCCTATCCAGCATCACTTTTCTACCCCTTATCTCAAAAATCTTAGTAGCTATTACTTCTACTGATACAGCTTTACCCATAAATCCCTCCTTTCTTCAAGGTCACAAATTGTGCCTCTTATTATATAAGACGTAAGAAAGGTCGATTTTATTTTAATTATTTTAAAAAATGAGGGACACTTTGAAGATTAGTTCTATGGATACTTGGAAAGCGGACACACTTATCACTCACTCTTTTTTATTTCCAAAAAGCGATTTTAAAGAATTCAATGCGTTATCCTTCAGACCCTCGTTCTTTATACTTTTCCGTAAATCGGCAATATAGGGTTTTATCAATGCCATCAATGATTCCTGGAATCCCCCGAATTCCGGGTTTTCCACGATCCCGCCGATATTAAACTTAAGCGTCAATGGGTCAACGCGGTTTATGGCATCGCATACGGTCGAAACGGGGACAAATCCCATCATAGGGCTTGCGCCGACCTTCGGCTCCAGCGCGTGGTTTTTCAGGTAGATTTCGTTGTATGAATTGATCGCATCACCATTGATCGATGTACGCGAGTTCAAGGTCAGCGCCCCACGCACTATATTTACCGGCAATGAATCATAATAGATGAAGCGTACGGCATTCAGATCGACGTCTTTGAGCTCAGCCCGCAGCTGTAGGTGGGGGACGCTGCCGCTGGTATCGTGCTCAAAATATATATCAACGCTGCCGGATGGCGTTCCCGCTTTGCTTACGGCGCCACGCAGGGCGCAGAGCCCGACTTTCACGCCGTTATCCGGATCGATACCGATGCGGCCCAGGCGCGCGTAAACATGCTCAATATCGATCGACTGTCTGTCGGCCGCTTTCAGGCTGACCCGCCCGTTATCGATGCCGATGTCGCGTATCTCGAACACGTACGTATTGTACTTAAAATGCACGCGCCTGCCCCGCGGCAGCGCGGCCACGCTACGCGCGCCTTTTTGGGCATCACGCTGTGCTTTCGCTGCCGCCTGATTTTTTTTCGCATACCGGTTCTTGATAACACCGTATATCCTGCCAAACCAGTCCTTTTTTCCCGCGACAGACTTCCATATGCCGGCCGCCTGCGCGGGTCTGCCAATGTCCTGGATGTTGAAGCTGCCGTCAGGCGCGCCTTCGATATCGATCGACGCCCCGGACAGGCGTATTGAAGAGAACGAGATACGCCCGGACAGGAGCGCCAGCGGGCTCATGCGGCATAAGGCGCTCTCTGCCTGCACTATACGCTGATCGGTCCGCTCGGGGTTAAACACCTTGAGCCCCTTAAGCGTAAACGAAAGCGTAAGCGGCCATACGTTCACTTTTTCAATGGATATCTTCGCGGCGTTGATTCTGTTGACGAAATTGACGATCGGCGGTCCGGCAAGCGGACTCAGGACCAAGCCAACGCCGATGTGCACAACAACCAGCATGATCGCGATTATCGCAAGACGTACGACGTAGATCCTTCTATGGATCCCTTTCGCAGGTCCCTTGTTGCGCCGCCAGAAAAAAAGTTTGTTTCTGAGCGCCCCGATCAATGTCGTCTTTATACCGGCCTGATTGATATCAAGGCCCCTATTAAGCGTAACGATCGCCGACGCTTTATTAATAAATTTTATTTTTGAGACGACCTGCGCGACAAACGGATTTTTCAGTCCGCGCGCATATGAGCGTTGCATTCCAAGCGCCGTCTGTTTTGCTAAAAAATAGACCGGCACGGAGAGCATCGCCGAAGCGACAAAGCCGCCGCACACAAGTGTATTGTTAAAATCCAGTAGCGCAATTAGCGGCAGCCCGGTGAACCAGCGCCAGAAACCGGTCAGAAAATATGCGTCGATCAGGAGATACCCGCCAAAGCGTTCCAGCAGGGAGCTAACACCCAGCAGGTAGACGGTTTTAAACAGCGGCAGCGTAAGCAACGTAGAGACGCGGTTTAACTTAAATACGAAAAAGAATACAACCAACATCAGCGCCATAGAACCGTTCAGCGGAATCAGACCAAGGAACATCCCTAGACAGACGCCAGTGGCGATCTCGCGCGCTGAGACATTCGCCTCGAGCAGTCCGATAATTCTTGATGGCAAATTTATAAACGATGACATATTTTCACCTCATCTCTTGACCCCATATCTTTCCCTTTTTAGACATTCGCTACCAGCATGCTCAAAGTGTGCCGTTGATGAATAAGGTGAGTATGCCCAAGGTAAGGATGTTTATTGGGAGGGTGATAAAGATAATCAAGGGCCGAACAAAGGCATTAATGATACCAAGAACCAGGGCGATTACAAATGCGGTCAGGGTGCTTGAAACCTCAATGCCTTTTACGATGTGAGCGACGATAAAAATCGATATTGCGTTGATCAGCCATCTCAATAGAAAATACATTTTTTGTTCCTTTCTTACCTTATTTATGGATGAAACCAAAAAGGATGCTGATTACACCATAAATCAGATTCTGCATGAAAATTATTACCGGATTTAGCAGCCCGGTAAACAATAAAAGGATGAGGATAAAAAAACCGTAAGGTTCTACTCTTGCGAAAGTTAGCTGGGCCTGATAGGAAAGAAAGCTCATAAGGATCTTTGAGCCGTCCAGCGGCGGGATAGGGATAAGATTGAAGGCGCCAAGTATAATGTTGATCTTCGCCGCTATGGGCAGAATAGCCATTAAGGCCGAATTGGTATTTACGGCATCAAATTGCATTAAAAATAGCGAGACGATGGCTATTAGAATATTCGTGGCGCAGCCTGCCAGGGCGACGAAGAATAACCCAAATTGCCTGCTTGCCAAGCGGTCATAATTGATGGGAACAGGCCTTGCCCAGCCGAAGCCGGCGATAAAAAGCATGAGTGTGCCGATAGGATCAAGATGGGAGACGGGATTAAGCGTCAGCCTGCCGCTTAGATAGGCGGTGTCATCGCCGAACAGGCGCGCTATCCAGCCGTGCGCGATTTCATGAAGAATAATGGAATAAAGAAGAATGACTGCGAGGAGCAGGAAAAGGACCGGATTGCTGTATAGAAGCGAAATTAATCCCATGTACCTATGGATAGCACAGTATTGAAATCATGCAAATGGGCCTGTTCCACTTTATTCTGACATTTTCCGTCTCGCCAATTTTTTGGATTACCCCAAAAAAATTGGCGGTGCGTTCTTTCTTTTGTTCGAACACATTTTAGAGGGTCTCCCTCTAAAACCGCCTAAATTTCCCAGCGTGTTGGCTCGGCTACGGCCGTCCTCACCACACTCGTGAAAAATGCTTATGTATGTAAGAGCTAAGGGCTCGTCCGCCTACGACCGAGGACGCAATGTCCGAGGAAATGCCGCGGCCTCCGGACGAGGCCGCCTACGATTACGTAAAACCTCTATGGACGGCGGAGCACCGAGCCACAAACCAGCAATGCAGGCCAAAAGGCAGATTTTGCAGGCCCCAAAATCTGCCTTTTGGCAAACAAATAACGAAAAACTTGGAGTGAACTTACCGAACTATCAAAAATGCCTCAAGGGGTATATCTTGGTACTATTATATGCTATTAATGCCTTATTGAGTAGAATTTTATCGTCTGCCCCACCAAATCCACCCAAGCAATCTAACTCCCAGATAATAAAATTTGGCTGCACCAAACCCGTCCCTTTTTAGAATGGCATAAAACTCTCTGTCGATTTCTTCACGTTTTATCAGGTGTTTTAAGTCTTTACTAAATTGATAAAATACATCATGAATCATCGAGGCATAATAGGTTTTTGGTTGTCCGGTTTCATAATTCAGGACCCCTTCGGACGTCCCGAAATACATATCTCTTATCTTTAGTATCTTAGGGCTGCAACCATCCCATGCATAGCCGCGCTTATTCGTACCTTTGACCGTGATCATGCCGTTCTGGTCAAGCTTAAACCATTCATTCTCTAAAAAACGGCCGGTAATGGAGGATTTATGTGGGTAATCTTCTTTTATGCAATAAACGTATACGGTCATTGTTTGGGTTCCAATATATTCTACTTCATAACTTCGTTGGCAGAATCTATATAAGCACAATAATCGCAATCTTCGTCTGCCGACGGTATCTCGTTACTATTAAGACATGAGTGGATATCTTTTACGGTGTTTTCAACCCATCCATCATTACCTTCATAAGGAATAATCGTAATATCAAATTCTAGCTTGCCATCGAATTTTTCCGCAGCTAACCTGCCATTACAATATACAAAGTACCCGGTCTTTGATATCTTGTATCCATTTTGTCGAAGAAGCCATTGATATATTTCCATCTGCCGTTTATACCCATCCTGCCAATCTTTATCAAGCGCAATAATCTCCTCGGTTTTCGCAGTAGCCTTGTAATCAACAACAATATATTCTTCCGCGGGATTCTGCCAAAGATCATCAATGGCGCCGAATATCAGGAGGTTCGTCGGATTGTAGAGATATCGCACCCCTTTAAAATTATTCCGCCAATCATCAAGCTCCGGATGCTGTGCCGGGATCGCATCTATCTTATATTTCTTCATGAGCTCATGTGCTTCCTTATTCTCACGTAATAGATCGAACTCTTTTTTGAGCAGTTTATCTACAGCGCTGTTCAGCGTATAAGGAAACATTGGGGGCCGATCCACCCCTAGCCTTCTATCAAGATAGAAACATCTTGGGCATGACATATAGAGTTCTATACGGGAACGACTCAGCTTGAATGGCGTCTTACTCGTCGGATCATATAGATTATTAGTACGGTTTGCGGTATAGTATTCACTCATATGTTATAGGATGTGCCTAAATAGACGTTTGATAATTTCTAGTCTGTTCTATCACTTTTGGGAATATTGATAATTCGATTTGATAGCCCTATTCAAGAAACTGCCCTTTGATGGGGCGGCCATAAGCTCATCATAAACTTCTTGCGGTACTCCGTGATAAACGTATTCTGTCCCCGACAGAAAGCGTACATGCAATTCTTGAGCGGCTTGATCATAACCAATCGCTTCAATATTAGACGAGTCCACAAAATGCATATCAACCATTGTTTGTTTCTCCTGTGTTAAATATCGATTGACGACGCCAATTTTCGAGTGCTTTTTTATAATCACTTCCATCAGGTCGTACTGCCATCCACGCAGCTAATACATCTGGATCGCCGCCTATGGGTTTGTTGTTTGCTCGATAAAATTGAATGCGAGAAGGAATGGGCATGGCTTCGCCGATAACCAAACCTTCCCCCGTCCTCAATGAAGGCAACATGCCCGCTAATGCTCCTAAATCATCAGGCATAGTAGATGCAACCCGTTCTCGATCTCTTGGATTTGTAACCCTCAAAGCAATAATTGTTCCACACTGACTCAAAACTGTACTTTCTACCTCGGTCGGGCGTTGGGTTACAATACATAAACCCGCACCGTATTTACGTCCTTCTTTAGCTATCTTTGTAACAGTCCGGTGCGCTGGGCTGTCCTTCCCTTCGGGTAAGAATATATGGGCTTCTTCCAAAACAATGAGCAAGGGTTGTTTTCGGCCTCCCACTGAAAGATCCGCTGCCCAAAAAAGCATGTCATAAACAATCCTCAACATTGTGCCAACAACCGTAGACAATATTTCCGATGGCATTCCAGATACGTCCAAAACTGTTATAGGTTTATCATGTCCAATCCAAGTCTGAACAAGAGTATCCAGGTCTTTTAATGTTTTACCCGCAACATCTGGTGTGTAATCCGGCCCCGGATTAAAGAGAAAATTAAATCTAGTGTCTTGTAACCGACTTTTAAGAAGCTCTAGCTGTTTCATCAGTCTCCTCGGGGTCGGATTTGCAAATGGAGCAGAACTACCTAATGCCGGTTTTGGATAAATATTAGATATAAGTTTTTCGGAATCACCTATCGTTGTTGGCGTGCACAAATCCCTTCCTTGATTTTGATTAAACGTTTGCCTTTCAAAATCATCAAAATCAAACCAGAGCTTTCTAATGTTAAATGATATCGGAGAATCTGACGTAATAGCTGTTTCTGGAGGCTTTGGTGTCAATGTTAATGCTGTACTCTTTTTTCTTTCTTTAATTTCATCTCTAATTGCTGAGTCGCTTGCTGGCTGCATTTCCCCAAAGGCTATATCTCTCAACTCATCAAATGGGAGGGCCCAGAAAGGAACGTGAAGAGGTTTCTCGCCTTTGGATATATCGGGATTGACTCGAAAAGTATAACCGTACTTTCCAATGGAAGATGCATATTCCCCGTGAGGATCTATAACGAGAACGCGAGATGCTTTAAGGCCCTGCGTTGCAAGAGCTTCCAAAAGCACTGCAACAAAATTAGATTTTCCAGCACCCGTTGAACCAACAATGGCAGAATGCCTGGCGACCAGTTTTGCCAAATCTAGCCTTCCCTCAATTCCTGATGAAGCAGCAATGTGGCCGACTGTAATAGCTTTATCTTGAAGAGTTGAGCCATAGATTATCTTGACATCATCAGGAGTAACAATGTGAACTTCATCCTGAATCGTTGGGTACTGACTTACGCATCTCTCAAACGAATCCCCAACAGACTCCCCAAAAAGCGTGACAGAAATCCATCTATGTCCATGATTTGGTTCGAGAGGATCTTTTTGAGGAGCTGCAGCAGCCCCTACCAAAGTACACACAGCGTAAAGTTGTGTATACCCCAACGGTATGCGCACGAATGCGCCAATCTGACCTATTCTATATGATTGACCCGCAACCATAACAAGGGTGGGCATATGATCAAGAAGACACACTGTAACCACGCCACCATTTACAGAGTCAACGTGACCAATCAGAGTAGGATTTTTTCCAATCATCAGATTACCCGATTTTTCGTCCCATTGTGTTCAGAAATTTGCAAAGCCAATTGAAATCGCCTAAGCGAACTGTTCCTGTGAAATTATCCGCAGAAACTGCCACAGCAGGAGCTACCGTTCCAACCTCCACGCAAGCTTTGCTGTCAAAGGCAACATCCATAAACGAACTACTCTTATCATCAACTGGCTGAATTAATCGCCATGTACCCAATCGTCCTGAGATAACTCCTGAACTAGGGCCCAAAACCGTAAAGTTAGATCTTCTCTTTGCCCATTCTACGAGTTGAACGTTTGATGATAGCTCTTCATATTGTAGTGAAATAACATGAGTAGTTGGTCTATTATCGAGATTATTAAAAATAATCGCATTAATGTGCTCGTCACCAAAACTATATCCACACGTAATTAGCATGGCATGTTCTTTATTTAAGACATTGGATAATCTATCCAATAATGCCAGGTAAGGCTGTTTACGCGACTCATCGTATTTTCGGTGAGACGGGAGAATCATCTCTCCTGACGGAATTGGCTCAGAATAACGTATGATTTTTTGTTCAAGCTTGTTTTTCGCAATTTTCCAATTGATCGATCCATGAATCTTCCAAAGACGAATCCAGCTAGAGGGCGGGATAATTTCGGATCTATCCAAACTGTCAGCATAAAAAAATGGCGCACTTGAGCCGACAAAACCATCAAACACGGGAATATGCATAGCCTCGAGAGATCTTTCAATCAAAATGTCATAATTTGTTGTGAATATTTCCACCGGAGCGGTCCTTGCCGCACATTTAATCCACGTGGCAAAATCATCGTGCGGTAGATTTTCAGGGATATCCTCTTTCTTTGGATTTGCAGCTCCAGCGATTGTTTTCAATATCGAGGTCTCTAATTTTTCAAGATCAGATTTTTCGAGATCCAGTAATTTCTCACCTTTACCAATCGCATCAATTTTAAAATGAATGCGCGACAAAATATTTTCAATGTTAGCCGGTTTCTTACATTCAGTACATTGGGATTCTAATATTTCCCATGCTTTTTCAAAATTGGTGCCTAAATTTTTTACAGCCGCTTTGCATCTTTCAGTTAACAGTTTAACGGCTGGTACAAGCGGTTTATGCTCCCTCTTCGCACCAGCGGCTGGTAAAGGAGCGATATTTATTGAACTTGAAGTTCCAGCTCCGAATAGAAATATTAGTGTTTTATCGTGGGCTGCAAGGTGATCGCGTAAATCCTCAACTACTTTTCTTGGGTCGTGTGTACTCAAAGGAATACCTCCGCGTTAAAATAGTAGATAACCACTAATATCTTATGGTGCCATCCTATAATTTTATGGGCTGGTCATTTCTGGACCGTCCTTAAGGACGCCGTACAATTAATAATGTCCTGGATCATATTCAAACGTCCAATTTTTTTATCTATAATTTTCATACCTTTTTAAGGGAATAATCTTATTTTTTAACTTTCTCGTTTAAAATTCGGCCGTATACGGTTTTCAAAATTTCGTCAAAGGATTTTCTTTTAATAGTCGCCTGATCTTTGCCAATTTTAATAGTCTTAAATATATTTATCAATTTTTCATAAAAACCTTCTCCAAAGAAATAATCCCAGAATTCTTTTCCTACTAGGACAATATCGGCACTGCTGTAGACTTCTTTACCCCATATTTTAGAAATTTGACTCTTAACCCCATAAGAAAAAGCTATGGTGGTTACGCATGCTGGATTTTTTGCCTTTAATTTATCAAAGGCGCTTTTAGTTTTTCTCAGAGCAGGCCGAGTAAATCCTTCGGGGCCACTTTTTAGCTGAACGTAATGGATCTTGCTATCTTTCTTTATTACAAGATCTATATCTTCCATATTGGCTTCGGAATCCAAAATTTTGGCTATTTCTTGCAATAAACTACCAAAGGAAGTTACAATACCGCGTTGTAATCTTTGAGTAATAAAAAATTTCCAAACTTTTTCTTCGGTATCAAGTTTAAGCGCGCCTGCTAAAAAAGGATTTATTGCTAAGTCCTCTCTTTTTAACTTTTCATATTTCTGTGTCATCTCAATAATATATTCTGCTATCTTTTCTCGTATTTTCTGTTCTTTATTCTTATCCATTATGCTTTTCTCCATATTAAAATGCTTTCATAAAATGCCCCATTTCGCCTGCCGGTTCGACGATTTACGTGACGGTCAACCCTGCCAATCGATTTAAAGCCAACTTTTGTAGGGTCGTATAACTTATATTTATCATTAACTACAATTATAGCTAGTCCATCTCTTGTCATAAATTCTCTAGTATGAAGCAAAACTTCATTTATGCCAGTAATATATTTAATTTTTGCTTCATCGGATTGGCCGTTTTTAGCCGCGCCGATCTCTCTGATCTCATTATTTTCAAGCTCCAATAACTCATAGGCATATCTATGCTGGTCATGATAATCAATAAGGCCAATATAAGGCGGTGAGGTAAAAATCATATCGATATTTTCAGGCAAATCTACTTTTCGTGAGTCGCCATGAATTACTTTTACTTCTGCATTGGTCTTAATATTTGCAAATTCTTTAACGCGGTTTAGGGTATCAATCGTATAACGCTCTAAAAACCCATAAGCATGTTGGACAGGATGGCAATTTCTTCTATGCTTATAACAATAGTATGCCCCTCGCTGAGGTTTCTTTGGGAAATCGAGATCATAATGAGTTACGAGCCTGGCCGATCTTGCTGACCGCGATAAAATAATTTTTAATAAGCCACGGCAACGATAATTAGGTATTAAAGATAAATAACAAAGTAGTTCCTTTCTAGCTTGTTCGGCAAACCAGGTATTAAGATATTCATTAGTTGTTGTGAGCCTTTTAGGTATTTTAGTTTCCTTTGAAGCTTTTTTCATATAATCAGACACTTTTTTAACTATATCGAGAAGATCTTTGTCTAATATTTTGGGGTCATATTTAAAGGTTTTTACTCTTGAAAGTAAAACATTAAAAGCTGATATATCTGTACCTATTGAATCAATACCAAGAGTATTGGCCTCAACTAATGTTGTTCCTGAACCGCAGAATGGATCATATACTAATTTTGGCTCAAATTTCCTCAAGAAAATCTCGACAAGCTGTGGGATAAATTTCCCCATATATGGATGTAGTCTATGCACATGTTTTGTTCGCATGCATTCTGGTAAGTCTCTTTCTCGCCAATTTAAATTGAGGTTATTAAGGTCAGTTTTTGGATTAACGCTAGAAAAATCTGTTAATGGCGTTTGCTTATACAACTTTGCAATTCTATGCGCTATTGCATCGTCATATACACTCGGCATTACTTGTGGATATATCTCTGTTTTTGTTGCTATCGGATTTATGCTCATAAAAAATAAACCTCCGCCTTTTCAAGCGAAGGTTTTAATTATATTAACGTGGCAGTTCCCCCTTCGAAACGTACCACCCATATTGTCCTCTACTGGATGAAAGTTTACCATAAAATATATGCTTTGTCAAGGCGGCTGTCGTTCCAAAAATCATCTACCCAAAATCTGTGGTGAGATTGCTTCGCCTCGCTTCGCGGGGCTCGCAATGACGATGGTGTGAGCACATATGCGAAAATTTTTGGCGGAGGAGGAAGGATTCGAACCCTCGATGAGCTTGCGCCCATAACGGTTTTCAAGACCGCCGCAATCAACCGCTCTGCCACTCCTCCGATTTGCCCTAATTTTACAATTATGCAAATCGTCCCGAGCTTCCCTTGTTTTACATATCAGGAAGCGAGGGACCAAACTCCTTTACACCCTAAACAACTGCACGAATATCGCCGTACACAGATCTCTGGTCTCAATATAGAACTGCGTGAAAAAGTCAATGAATGAGAAACCGGCGAAGATGAGGCTCATTACAAAGGCGACAATCACTATATTTATAACATAAATCAGCGAAAGTGAAAATAGATATCCCGTCTTTATGATATCGGGCTGGGCGATCTTTAAGGCCTCGACGGTAAGGATAATATGCATCGCAAGCGTCAGGCCAATAAAAAAGATAAAATACGGCGCATAGACCGCGATCTCGGTGAATTTCGAGCTGATAAGAAAGGTCAGACATAGCAAAATCGTCCAAATCGGAATAAAATAGGGGCTTATGTTGATAAAGAAGTTGGATTTTGAGGTCTTTACGCTTCCCCCCTTGCTTGAGACCTTCATATCGCCGGCCTTACCAAAGGAAAGCCATGTTGAGATTACATGAACAAACTCATGGCCGAAATTATATACGTAGTTTAGCTTAAAAAAGAAAATATAGATAATAACGTATGTGGTGACGCCCCATAAAAAGTAGAGCTGATTTTTAGAATCAAAGATCGAAATCCCGGCTAACTGGTAATAGAATGCCTTCGAGACGGTAACGGTCAAGGGAAGCAGTATTACGCCGATGACTACCATGAATATCTTTTTAAGAAAGCTCATATTTATCCAGCCTTTATCCTCTCCTGGTAATCCATATAAGGCCTTAAGGCCTCGGGAATGATGACGCTTCCGTCCTTCTCCTGGTATGTCTCAAGGATGGCAATAACAAGCCGGGCCAAGGCCACGCCGGAACCGTTTAAGGTGTGAATATATCGGGTCGATGGTCGATGGTCTGTGGTCTGTGGTCTATATTTGATATTCGCCCGACGGGCCTGGAAATCCTCAAAATTAGAACAGCTTGATACCTCAAAATACCTTCCGCTCCCCTCTGCCCAGAGCTCAAGGTCGTAACATTTGCTTGCGGCAAAGCTTATATCACCGGTGCAGAGCATGACCACCCTGTAAGAAAGCCCTAAGAGCTGTAATACCTCTTCCGCGTCGGCGCGAAGCTTCTCAAGCTCATCATAGGAGGTCTCAGGTTTGACAAATTTAACCAGCTCGACCTTATCAAACTGATGGACGCGGCTTAGCCCTTTTGTATCCTTGCCGTAAGAGCCCGCCTCCCGCCTGAAACATGCGGTATAAGCGGTATAATAGATGGGAAGGTCCTCTTCTTTTAATATCTCGTCCCTGAATATATTTGTAACCGGAACTTCGGCGGTAGGAACAAGGAACAGGTCATCGTCTTTTAAGCGGTACATATCCTCCTCCAGCTTCGGAAGCTGGCCCGTTCCTGTCATGGACTGCCGGTTTACCAGAAATGGCGGGAAGATCTCGGTATAGCCATGTTTCTTTGTATGCAGGTCCAGCATGAAGTTTATAAGCGCCCTTTCAAGTCTTGCGCCTGCCTTCTTATACAGGACAAACCCGCCACCTGATATCTTTGTTGCCCGTGGAAAGTCAATTATATCCAGATTAGCCGCTAATTCCATATGATCCCTGGGTTTAAAGTCAAATACAGGCTTCTTACCCCATTCTTTTACCACCTTATTGCCGCTTGGGTCCTTACATACTGGTATAGATGAATGGGGTATATTTGGGATTATATATAGTATTTTGGTGATTTTTTCGCCTATTCCATCCACTTTTTTGTCAATTTCATCAATTTTTTGGGATACGACCTTCATTTTTGATATTTTATCTTTGGCGTCTTTCTTCTCATTTAAGAGCTTACCTACCTCATCTGATACGATATTCTTGGTATGTTTAAGCTCATCTACCTCGTTTAGGAGCTTCCGGCGCTCTTCATCCATGGTCAGTAGCTCATCAAGGTTTAATTCAAGGCCCCTGTCGCTTATGGACTTTTTAACGATATCTGGATTTTCACGAATAAATTTTATATCTAACATTTTTCTCCTTACCCTTTAATTACCCCTAACGGCCTCATTCTTGCGACTTTTCTCGAGATGCCCGCGTTATGAACTACATTTACCACCTCATTTACATCCTTATACGCTTCAGGCATCTCCTCCGCAAGCGTTTCCCTGCCTGTGGACATCACAACTATCCCTTTTTTCTCAAGCTCTGCCTTTATGGAGCGCCCCATGCCTGCCTTTATGGCGGCCGAGCGCGACATCAGCCTTCCGGCCCCGTGGCAGGTGGAATAAAATGTCTCTTTGGCCTTCTCTGTGCCGGCCAGTAAATAAGAATTGCGTCCCATGTCCCCCGGTATAATCACCGGCTGGCCTGTCTTTTTATATCTTGGCGGAAGATCCGGATGTCCCGGAGGGAACGCCCTTGTAGCGCCTTTCCTGTGGACGCACAGGGTCCGCTCCTTCCCGCCCTCACTATGCTTTTCTATCTTAGCTATATTATGCGCCACATCATAAATTAAGTCCATACCTAAATCCTTAGGCCCCATGCCGAATACCTTCTCGAATACACCGCGCGCAAGGTGCATAAGGCACTGCCTGTTTGCCCAGGCGTAATTGGCGGCGCATCTCATGGCGCCAAGGTATCTTTTTCCTTCTTCGGAGTTAACAGGGGCGCATGCCAGCTGCCTGTCCGGCACATTTATGCCGAATTTTGAAAGGGTAGCTATCATACCCCTTGCATAATCGTCGCATACCTGATAGCCAAGGCCCCGCGAGCCGGAATGAATCATTAAAGTCACTGCCCCGGCGGCGAGGCCGAATACAGCTGCCGCCTCTTTATCATATACCTCATCAATTACCTGGACCTCCATAAAATGATTACCTGAGCCCAGGGTGCCGGACTGGTTCTTGCCGCGCTCGTATGCCCTGTCAGAAACAGCGTCGGGATCAGCCCCTTTTATGGCGCCCCTTTCCTCTGTGTAATCGAGGTCCTCTTGCCTGCCATAACCTTTTTTAACGACCCAGGCAGCGCCCTCAACCAGAAGTTTGCGTTCTTCCTGAGGACTGATCTTTATATCGCCCTTTGAGCCGACCCCCGCCGGCACGTTATTATAAAGGCCATACACGAGGTCTTTAAGTTTAGGCCTGACATCTTCTTCCTTTAAGTTCGTTTTTACAAGCCTCACACCGCAATTTATGTCAAAACCAACTCCCCCAGGGGAGATGACGCCGCCCGTATCTATGTCAGTCGCGGCAACGCCGCCTATACAAAATCCGTATCCCCAGTGGATATCGGGCATCGCAAGCGAGTATTTTACTATTCCGGGGAGAAAGGCGACGTTTGCCACCTGCTCGGCGGCCTTGTCCGAACGGATGGCCTTTACCATTTCCTCGCTCGCGTATATAACCCCGTCCACCCGCATCCCTGTTTTATAAGATTTAGGAATTCTCCAGCGATAGTCGTCAATTTTTTCTAAATGCCCATTCCATTGTGTCTTTTCAGACATCGAATATCACCGTCGCGGACAGCTCTGCCCTATTCTCTTCAATCTTTAACTCGTGGTAAGTAACCGCCTTTATCTCGGTCTTTAAGCGGTTCCTGTTCTCACCTACATGCCTGCCTGAGGCCTTTGCATCCAGGCTCGTATCATCCAGCTTCTCTATGTTAAAATCAAAAAAAATAATCTGTTTGGTATAAAAATGGTATAAAAGCTCGGCCAGCCAGGCGGCGAGCAATTCTTCCCTGTTTGCGGCTTTTACTTCTATTGATTGTGAAACCGAGGGCGTGAGGCCGTCCAAGTCAGCGATGATGTCGAACATGCCGTAGGCGGCGTTTGTGAATAGTTCCCGCAGATCTTTACCGTAGGCCCTGATGCCGATATCTGCGGTGTGAGGGATAAGCTCGTAGCGCATATTGGAAAATTTTGAGCCGCGCAGGACTCGAACCTGCCACACCCACATTAAAAGTGTGGTGCTCTACCAGATGAGCTAGCGGCCCGTAACTAAATTTCCATCAGCTCTTTTTCTTTTTTTGAAATAAGAGCGTCTATCTCTTTTATCTTGCTATCCGTAAGCTTCTGTATTTCTTCCGTAGATTTGAAACTTTCGTCTTCGCTGACGGTCTTATTTTTTTCGAGGGCTTTGATCTTGTCGTTTATTTCGCGGCGTATCGAGCGTATGGATACACGCCCGTCTTCCGAGAGTTTTTTTATGACCTTTACCAGCTCTTCCCTTCGTTCCTGGGTAAGCTGGGGCATCCCGAGTTTAATGCTTTTCCCGTCGTTTAACGGCGTAATGCCGATATCCGATTTAAGTATCGCCTTCTCTATCTCCGGGAGGACCGATGTGTCCCAAGGCTGGATAACTATCAACTTCGGATCAGGTGTTGAGATGCTTGCAAGCTGCTTAAGCGGCGTCGGCGTGCCGTAATATTCGACCTTTATGCCGTCAACAAGGGCGCTTGAGGCCCTTCCGGTCCTTATCGTATTAAATTCCCTTTGGACGGTCTCGACGGTTTTTCTCATCTTTTCCTGCGCCTCATGCGTCACATCCTTTAAGCCGGCCATCTAAGCACCTTCCTTCTTTCTATTACCCCTTTACAATGGTGCCGATGCGTTCTCCCAGCACCGCCTTCTTTATGTTCCCCTTTTTATTAAGGTTAAAGACTATTATCGGCAGGTTGTTGTCCATGCAAAGGCTGATCGCCGTACTGTCCATAACCCTAAGCCGCTTTTTTAATACGTCAAGGTACTTAAGCGATTCGAATTTTTTTGCCTTTTTGTTGATCATGGGGTCGTCCGTATAAACGCCGTCAACCTTTGTGGCCTTTAATATCACATTCGCGCCTATCTCGGCGGCCCTCAGCGAGGCGGCGGTATCCGTCGTAAAATACGGGTTGCCTGTCCCGCTCACAAAAATAACTACCCTCCCCTTTTCAAGGTGCCTTACGGCCCTGCGGCGTATGTACGGCTCTGCCAGTGCGTGCATCTCGATAGCCGTGCAGACCCTTGTCATGACGCCGTTTTTCTCAAGGACATCCTGCAGGGCAAGGCCGTTTATAACGGTGGAGAGCATCCCTATGTAATCCGCCGTGGCGCGGCTTATACCGCTTTTTGCGGAGATCTGCGTGCCGCGGAAAAAATTCCCTGCGCCTATCACGATGGCGACCTCGACCCCGAGGTCCCTTATCTCTTTTATCTGAAGGGCGATATTTGAAAGGACCGTCGGATCTATGCCGTATCCGGAATTGCCTGTCAAGGCCTCGCCGCTTAATTTAAGGACTACGCGCTTATAGATGGGCCTGCTCACAGTTCCTCTCCAACCTGGAACCTGACAAACCGCCTTACGATGATATTTTCCCTGATCTTCATTACCGTATCGGTCAACAGGTCTTTTACCTTCAGTTTTGGGTCTCTTATTGAGGGCTGCTCAAGGAGGCAGGCTTCCTGATAAAACTGTACGAGTTTGCCTTCGTCCTTCAGGATCTCTTTTTCCTTTTTTATGACCTCGGCCGGAACATCCTCTATCTTCAAATATCTTGGGTTGGTGGCCGCGATCTGCATCGCGATTTCCTTTACGAACTTCTTAAAATCTTCGTTTTTTGCTACAAAATCGGTCTCGCAGTTTACCTCAACAAGGACGCCTATCTTGCCGCCATGGACATAGCTTCCTATCGCGCCTTCTTTCGCGGCCCGGCCCGTTTTTTTCATGGCGACCGAGATGCCTTTCTTTCTAAGTATCTCAACCGCCTTATCAAGGTCGTTTGCCGCCTCTTTAAGGGCCTCCTTACAATCGCTGTATCCGGCGCCCGTCTTTTCGCGTAATTTTTTGACTATCTCTATATTCGAAGTCATTTAAAAAAACATCCTTTCTATTTTTATTTAACTATTTTTTTCTTCCGCTTGGTTACCTTATCCTCTTTTTCTTTTTCCTTTTCTTCCTCTGTCTCGGCGATTTCGACCAGCTCGCTTGCGATCGCGGCTTCCTTGGCCTCCTGGGCCTCTTTCTCCGCCTCTTCCTTTTCCTCGGCGGATTTCTGCTCAATAAACTTCTGCCTGCCTTCTGCTATGGCGTTGACCAGCAAGGAAGTAATAAGCCTTATCGAGCGTATGGCGTCGTCGTTGCCCGGTATGACATAATCGATTTTTTCCGGGTTGCAGTTTGTATCCAGGAGACCTACCGACGGTATGGAAAGGCGTTGTGCCTCGCGGACTGCCGTGGCCTCGGCGTTCGAATCGATGATATAAATGGCCTTGGGCAGATGCTCCATGCGGCGTATGCCTTCAAGGTTCTTGTTCAGTTTGCCCATCTCCTTGGTCAACTGTGAGACCTCTTTTTTCTTTAAGGCGTCGAAGGTGCCGTCCTCTCTCATCTTCTCTATCTCTTCAAGGCGGTGAACGCTCTTTCTTATGGTCTGGAAATTCGTTATGGTGCCGCCGAGCCATCTTTCGGTAACATAAAAAGCGCCGCACCTCTGGGCCTCCTCCTTTATTATCTGCTGGGCCTGTTTTTTAGTCCCTACAAACAGGATATAGCCCCCGGTTTCGGCGATGCCCCTCAGGAAATTACACGCGGTCGTAAGGCATTCTATCGTCTTTTGAAGGTCGATGATATATACGCCGTTCCGCTCCCCGAAGATATAAGTCTTCATCTTTGGATTCCAGCGCTTTGTCTGGTGCCCAAAGTGTACCCCTGCTTCCAAAAGCTGCTTGATTAACGTCGTGTCTTGTTGTTGTGCCAATTTAAAACCCTCCTTTTTAGTGCGATTATTATATCATAGAATATAAAAAGCGCAATTAGTTTTTGGCCTTTTTTAGGCCATTTTAAACTGCAGATTATATAGCCGATTGTACAGGCCGGAACGCTCCATAAGGGCGTCATGGGAGCCGCTTTCGGCTATCCGGCCGCCCTCAAGGACATATATGCAGTTTGCGTGCTTTATGGTACTTAACCGGTGCGCTATCACAAGGACCGTCCTGCCTGACATGAGGCGGTCTATCGCCTCCTGGACCAGGAGCTCAGACTCGGTGTCAAGCTGGGAAGTTGCCTCGTCCAGTATCAGGATGGGCGGATTCTTGAATATCGCCCTGGCTATGCAAAGCCTTTGTTTTTCGCCGCCGGAGAGCCTGAAGCCGCGCTCGCCGATTATCGTATCGTAACCCTCAGGCATGTTCATGATAAAATTATGGCAATTTGCCGCCTTTGCCGCCTGAATTATATCCCCGCGCCTTTTCTCAACCTCGTGCCCATAGGCGATATTTGCGGCTACTGTGTCGTTAAA
>JAQURK010000008.1:0-26222 GCA_028715645.1 Candidatus Omnitrophota bacterium
CTAAATGGCCCGCGCATAACCCCTCAATTTTAATACAGGATGAGATTACGATAATCGTCCAGGTTAACGGCAAGGTAAGGTCCAGGCTAAAGGCAGGCGTTAACAGCCCTGAGGCCGCTTTGAAAGAAGCCGCGTTTTCTGACGAGGCGGTAAAAAAATGGCTTGAGGGCCGGCCCGTCAAAAATTTCATAGTTGTCCCGAATAAACTGGTAAATATCGTTGTATAGGTTTAAATGCTTGAACTGACGAAGCAGGAAAAACGAGTAATAATATTTTTGATGGCAACAGCGCTTTTAGGGACCGGCATGCTTTGCTATAAGGCCTTAAGGGGCCGGCCCAGGGTTGAGATACAAGCCGGGGAGAGAGGGCTTGCCGCGGAGATCGCGGCTTTTAAGATAATCGATATAAACAAGGCCTCAAAAGACGAACTGGCGCGGCTTAAAGGCATTGGGCCCTCGCTGGCGGAACAAATAATTAAGTACCGTGAGGCGAACGGCCGTTTTAACGATACTGAGGAACTTAAAGAGGTAAAAGGAATAGGCCAGGCGAAATACGACAGTATAAAAGATAACATTAAGGTAGAATGAAACGGCCCCTTCTGGGGATAGCGATCGCTTTTTCCGCGGGGATATTAAGCGAACAGGTCCTTGATATCCCCGTTTTTTATCTGCTGGCCTACGCCGTAGTCTTTCTTTTTTTAGCCGTCCTTTTTAAGAGGTCAAGGACGGCCTTTTTAATTTTCGCGGCCCTCGTCTTTCTTTTTACCGGGGCCCTTGCTTCAAAGCAGTATAATTCCCTGCCCCGGAATCATATAAAAAATCTCCTCACCGTCCCGTCCGGCCTTCATAAGCAGGTTTTTTTACGCGGACAAATTATAAACGAGCCTGCGCAAAAAATTACTTATTATAAGATGAAGGAATCGCGATTCTTGCTTGAGGCAAATGCCTTAAAGGCAGCGAGGGGCTGGCAGCCGGTTTCAGGCATCGTCTCCGTGAATGTTTTTGACCCGCGTTGTGATTTCAAATACGGAGACCGGATAATCCTTGAGGGAGAAATATATCAGCCGAGAGGCGCTACGAATCCCGGGCAGTTCGATTATAAAAAATTCCTGGAAAGAAAAAAGATATTCTATGTAATTAGGGCGCGAAAAGGCGATTTTTACAAGATTGTATCCCGGGGGCGGATATTGCCCGTCAGGGCGGCCGCCTATAAAGTCAGAGAAAGGGCGGAAAGGTTCATAGACGCCTATTTTCCATTTAATGAAGCCGCCGTATTAAAGGCGATCTTGCTGGGAAAAAGGGAAGACATCGATGATGACATAAATGAGGATTTTGTTAAGACGGGCACAGCGCACATACTTGCCATAAGCGGTTTACATGTCGGTCTCCTGGTCTACATATTCATACTTCTATTTAAGTTCTTTCGTCTGCCTTTCAAGGTCTGGTTTTTTATACTTGCGCCGCTCGTCCTGTTCTACGCCGTAATGGTGGACAGCCGGCCCCCGGTTACAAGGGCCGCCGTAATGACGCTTGTATTTTTATTAGGAAGGCTCTTAAAACGGGAACAGGATCTTTTAAATACGCTCGGCCTTTCCGCGCTTGTAATCCTTTATTTGAATCCCAACGACATCATGGACATAGGATTTCAACTTTCCTTTCTGACCGTAGGCTCAATAATATATTTTACCCCGCGCCTTCATCATTACAAGGCCATGCCCTTAAAGGCCTTGGCCGTCTCGTTTTGCGCCTGGATGGGCAGCGCCCCTTTTATAGCGGCATATTTCAATATCTTTTCGCCGGTAACAATCATCGCCAATTTATTTGTGGTGCCCTGGATGTTTTTTGTGCTTTCCTCCGCGGTCATTTTTGTTTTATTCGGCGCTGTTTCGCCCATCCTGGCTCTTATATTCTCGCAGACGGCGGATTTCTCAATACTGGTTCTTTTAAAGGCGGCTGCCTTCCTTGCTAATTTTCCATCCGCGTATTTTTATGTAAAAAGCCCGCCATGGATTTTGATCCTTGTTTTTTACTTGTTTCTTTTTCTTTTCTTCGAGAGGAAAAGGGTTGGCATAAGGGCAAAATTCTTCCTTTTTGGCGCGCTTATTTTTATAAATTTGGTCATTTGGATAAATGTTATTTTTACAAGCGAAGCGCCGCTTAAGATATCATTCCTTGATGTCGGAAAAGGAGATTCCATACTGCTGGAATTTCCCAGGGGCGGGACCATGCTTATAGATGGAGGAGAGGCCCTGGGCGCGGATATGGGCAGAACAGTAGTAGGCAGATACCTTAGCTCGAAGGGCATAAATAAAATAGATGTCGTCCTCGCGACTCATCCCCATACCGACCACGTGGGCGGGCTGGTCTGGGTACTTAAGAATTTCAGGGTGGGGTTGTTCCTGGATAATGGAGACATGGAGGCAAATCCCCTGTATGCTGAATGCCAAAGGCTTATCAAACAAAAAAAGGTAAAAAAAGGCGTTGTCAGGGAAGGCGACACGATTACAGGATTTTATGGAGCTAAATTGCTGGTATTAAATCCGCCTTTAAGGAAATTTGAGGAGCTGAACGATAATTCAATAGTGATAAAAGTATGCGCGGGTGATTTTTCCGCATTACTGTGCGGCGACATAAGGGAAGAGGCGGCAAAAAATTTATTATTGGTCCACGCCGGGGAGTTACCGTCGAAAATCCTAAAGGTGCCGCATCATGGCGGCAGTCTCGGGGATGCGGGGCAGGAATTTTTTGAGACAATAAATCCGGAGATAACCGTCATCTCATTGGGGAATAAAGGCGTTAACAGGGAAGCCCAGTCCGCATTAAATGGTTTAAAGACCGAAATTTACAGGACAGACCGTTCAGGCGCGGTAATAATAACAGATGGAAGAAAGTAGTTGCTTATATTTTAATTGTCATGTTATAATGCCAAAAATACCAAAAAAAGGAGAGGGCTCATTATGGATGTATTGATGGTTCTTTCTAAATTGGACTGGAGTATCATTATTATATACATGCTTATTTCTATAGCGATAGGCATGTACTTTACGAAACGGGGTTCAAAAGGTATCCTCGAGTACTTTGTGGCGGGAAGGGAGGTCAACTGGTGGCTCGCCGGCACCTCCATCGTCGCTACGAGCTTCGCGGCGGATACGCCGCTTGCAATCGCCTCCATCGTGAGAACCAGGGGCCTCCAGGGCAATTGGTACTGGTGGAGCGGCGTGATGGGCGGCGTGCTATGCGTTTATTTTTATGCGCGCCTCTGGAGACGCGCGAACCTTATCACCGACGCCGAATTCATGGAGATCAGGTATCATGGCAAACCTGCCGCATTCTTAAGAGGATTTCATGCCTTTTACCGTTCGATATTCTGGAATTCAGTAGTGCTTGGATGGGTTATCCTTGCCATGTACAAGATAGTAAACGTCCTGTTAGGGTGGCCGAAGGTGTTCTCGACATGGGCATTGGTATCTATCGCCGTAATATATATATTTTTCTCGGGCTTGTGGGGCGTTATCGCCACTGATTTTTTCCAGTTTATCCTTGCGATGGGCGGATGCATCACATTGGCGGGTATCGTGCTGGTCAAGGTTGGCGGCCCTTCGGCGCTTCTTGTGAAATCCGTAGCGGCGGCAAAGGCGGCAAGCGCCATGCCGCTCCAATCAAGGGTCGTAGATTCCAGCCAGCTTGTTAATATCTTTCCGAATCTTCAATCATCAAACCTCGCCATTATAACATTTCTTGTCTTTATGCTCGTTCAATGGTGGGGAGGCGGGGAGGGCGGAGGATTTTTGGCACAGAGGCTATTTTCCTGCAAGGATGAGAAACATTCACTCCTTGCGGTCCTCTGGTATAATTTCGCGCATTACGCCATAAGGCCCTGGCCATGGATCATTGTCGGCCTGGCATCGCTTATTTATTTCCCCAATATAGCGGATCCGGAAACCGCTTATCCGCGCATGATGACGATGTTTCTTCCAAACGGCTTAAGGGGCATGATGGTAGCGGCATTCCTCGCCGCCTTTATGTCGACGGTCGTGACGCATATAAACTGGGGGTCCTCGTACCTTGTCAACGATCTGTATAAAAGATTCCTTGTAAAAAACGCCTCTGAGAGTCATTACGTGTGGATGTCCAGGCTGGGCATCGTATTTATGACCGCTTTGGCGGGCTCCGCCTGTCTTCTGATGAGTTCTATTTATTCCGCCTGGCTGTTTGTAATGTCGCTTATGGTAGGGACTTCCTTCATCGTTCTTTTGCGCTGGTATTGGTGGCGCATCAATGTCTGGTGCGAGATTGCCTCATTGATATCTACGGTCGTAATTTCCCTCCTTCTTTTAAATCCGGGCGTAAGCAAGCTGCTCGGCATTCCGCTTCTTTATACGGATGATTATTACCCTATAAGGCTCGTCTTTACGCTGGTACTTTGCACAACTATCTCACTGACAGTGGCATTTTTGACTCCCGCGGAACCTCAGGCGCATCTTGAAAAATTTTATAGAAGGGTGCGGCCCGGCGGGTGGTGGGGCCCTATCTCGGCAAAATGCGCCGATGTGAAAAAATTACACCTGGGATGGCCCGAGTTCATTAATTGGGTCCTTACCGTAATAAGCATTTATGCGGCGCTTTTTGGCCTGGGCTGGCTTTGCATGGGAGAATATCTATTAGGCATAATATCGCTTATCGTAAGTTTTGTTACCATTAAGATAATATTGCGCTTGATAGGGAAGATGGAGTGGGGGTTTTAAACCCCCTTCTTTAATGAAGAGGAAATACCTTTTTATCTCGGACTTTGATAAGACCCTCAGCATAGATGACGCCGGCGTTATTTTAAGCGCCCGGCTGGGCGTTTCTGTAAATGACTTCCTCATAAAGATCGAAGACATAAAGAAAAAGAACATCACCCAGCTGGGAGGGGAACTGGCGCATCTTATAGTAAACGACCCTGCATACAAGGGCCGCGTCACCAAGGACCTTTTATACCAGACAGGCAAGGAGACGAAACTTAAAAAAAATGTTCCTGACCTGATTAAGCTCCTTAGCGAAGGATTTAATGACAGCGTTTTTTCGTTTTATGTCCTTTCGGCCGCCCCTCAGGAAATACCCCAAAGCGCACTGGAGGGCCTCCTGCCCACCGACCATATCTTTGGGAGCCAATTTATATTTGACAATAACAATATCGCGGTAGACATAGAGCGCACAGGCGCGGGCCACGCGAAAGTCGCGACGGTGGACATGTTGAAGGCCAAGGAAAAAATCCCCCGCCACAGGATAATTTACGTCGGCGACGGCGCCTCTGATGTCCATGTAATGCTGCACGTCCTTTCCTACAAGGGTTACACCATCTCTGTCTCGCTTTCGCCTTACATGGGGCATATTTGCAGGAGAACGATCGTATCGGAAAACGCCCTGAGCGTGCTTATTCCGATCCTTGAGGATATACTTAAATATGAAGAGGGAGACGTAAGAAAATTTTTTGAGGAGCGCCACCACATCATCCAGGAATGGGACAAGGCAAAGACGGAGTGGGTGGACCTGGATTAAACCCTACCTTTTTACAAGCCCCGTGGTAAGACCGGCTATTATGTGTTTCTGAAATCCCAAAAAGATAATGATTATAGGCAGGGCCGTCATGCTTGACGCCGCCATGAGATGCACCCAGTCGGCGCCCTGCAGATTTTTGAACAAGGCCAGACCTACCGGCAGTGTCCGCATCCGCGCCGTATCCGTAAGTATAAAGGGAAAAAGAAACGTGTTCCAGGAACCCATAAACGTATTTATGCCGATTATGGCAAGGGCCGGCCTTGAAAGCGGGAATATTATTTTAAAAATGATCTGCCTGTCTGTGGCGCCGTCGACGCGCGCCTGGTCCTCGAGGGAAGCGGGGAGCCTTGAGATATACTGCCTCATAAGGAATATGCCGAATGGCTGGACAAGGGAAGGCACGATCAGGGCCCAGTAGGTATTCAACCATCCGATATTCTTCATCATAATAAAGATCGGGACGATAAGCACCTGAGGCGGTATCATTATGCCGGCCATGATAAGGAGAAATAAAAAATTTTTGAAGGCGAAACGTTTCCTGGCAAAGGCATATCCTACAATGGTGCAGAAGAAAATATTTCCAAGGGTCACCGCTACGGCGATCAGAAGGCTGTTAAAAAAATACCTTCCGAAATAACCGGTGATAATGATATCCCAGTAATTGGCCAGGGTCAGTCTTTTAATTGTAAGCGATAACTCTTTTATAAAGACGGGATTGTTGTTATTTTTCAGGCTGATCGTGATTGTCTCGGCAAGCCTTTCCGGCAGGCCCGGGTTCAGCGCCTTTATATCAAAATCAGATATGGGAATGGTTAGGCGCGGCCCGGCGCGTTTATAAACAGAGCAGGACCTGCCCTGGGCGTCTGAAAATGTAATCTCAAGGTAATCTTCCTTCGAATAATTTCCGAAAAGGATGGAGATATTCTTAAATTTGCGGACGTCCAGATTAAGTCTCAGAGGATATTTATCTGTAATGCTTTGATCCGCGATCAGGGTAATTTTTTTGACGCTGCCTGTCAGGGTGCCCGCCGATTTTAAGGAGGTCTGAAACATTAGAAAAAGCGGCGTAAGCGTGCATATAACGATCACAAACAATAAAAGCGCTACAAACGAATTCGCGAAAGGCGCCCTTTTCATTCTTTCCATTCCTCGTCGCTTGAGATCAATCTCATCTGTAAAAGAGAAAAGACCATTATTATGGTAAACAGTATATATGCCGCGCTGGATGCCATGCCCATATCAAAACTGTGAAACCCAAGTTCATAGATATAATAGACGGCCGTCGTTGTTAATCCGAGCGGCCCGCCCATAGTCATTGTGAATATTTCGGGGAATACCTGCAGGGCATATATCGTATTCATGACTATCACAAGAAGGAATATCGGTTTTAGATGGGGAAATGTTATGAACCTGAATTTTTGCCATTCGGTGGCGCTGTCAAGGCTTGCCGCTTCATATAGGTTATCGGGGATCGTTTGGAGACCCGCAAGAAAAAGCACGGTATAGTAGCCGAAACTTGCCCAGATATTCATGACCATTATGCTTAAGAGCGGAAGGCTTATATCAAGCCATGCCCTCGGGCTGTTCAGCCAGCTTGATTGCGGATGCATGATGCCGAAATAATCCAGCGCCCGGTTCGCGAGCCCCTTAGGGGAATATAAATACGTAAATATTGTCGCGATTACGACTACGGATGTAGTGACAGGCAGGAAGAGCCCGGCCTCATAAAATCGCTTAAAAGGTATTTTTCTGTTTATCAGTATGGCGCAAAAAAGCGAAATGCAGGCCGTAAAAGGCACCGTCCCAATACAGAAAATCAGCGTATGCCAAAGGGCCCTGTGAAAATTCTTGTCGCCAAGCGCCGCCATATAATTCTTTAAACCTATAAATGTCAGGCGCGAGGTCAATATATCGTATTTTGAAAAACTTATTATCACTGAATATACAAGGGGATACAGTCCAAACGCCAGAAAGATCAGAAACCACGGGCCCAGATATAAAAATGGTTTTAAATTCCCCCTTATAACTATAAAAAGGAAGAGAACAGCGGCGAAGATGGCAAATACCGCGGTCAGCATCTGAGGCATACCTGTAACGGCGCCGGTTTCGTTTGCGGATTCAAGGACCTTGTCTATTTTTGCGGCGGCCAATTTAACGGCCAGGCCAGGGCTTGTCCCTTTCATTATCGTTTGTTCTATCATGGCCGTGAGAGTTTCCTGATATCCGTCCACTTTGGGTGATTGGGCGGCCCAAGGGCATTTTCAAGCTGTGATAAAAAGATTTTTTGTTCGGGATATTGTTTATAATATGGTTCATCGATCGTTTCCCTCTGGGCCGGGATGACATTTTGCTGAATGGAAACGACTTCCATGACATTTTCCCTCGCGGTCAAAAAGCGGATCAACTCGAGCGCCTCGCGAGGATGCCTTGAGTTTTTGGTGATCACGAATAATTCGCCGCCGGAAAACGCGATGCCTTCAGGCCCTCCTTCGCTTGAGCGCGGGATAAACGACAGCCCAAATCTTAACCCGGGGTTTATCCTTGAGATAAGCCGCATATTCCATGAGCCCGAGATCTGAATGCCGATTTTTCCTTCCGCGAAAAGTTCGTTTATCTGCGACTGCCTTTCGATCAGGGAATAACGGGAGATGGACTGATAAAATTTAAGCGCCTCTACCATTTGAGGGGAATCAAGGGCGCTTTTCTTGAGGTCTGGCGAAAGCACACGGGCGCCGTTTGACCAGGCAAAAGGCAGGAATTCCTGCCACGGCGATTCCGGCTCTCCGGCGCATACGGAAAAACCCCATATGCCCTTTTTTGGGTCATGTATCTTTTTTGCGGCATCAAGCAGCTCTTGCCAGGTTTGCGGGGGCCGTTCCGGATCCAGCCCCGCCTTTATAAATAAGTCCTTGTTATAGAAAACTACCCTTGTCCCGGCCAGCCAGGGGATGCCGTAAACCCTGTTGTCATAGGAAGCGAAATCCCATAAAAAATATTTTTCTTTAACATCTTTGACGTTTTCGGTGATATCAAGAAGGATGCCGCTTGAGGCGAATTTTGAAATCCAGGTAGTCCCCAGCTCGCATACGTCGGGCGCGTTGCCGGCGGCGAGACTCATGACAAACTTATCAAGGCCGTATTCCCATGTAAGCTGCTGCAGATTTACTTTTATATCAGGGTTTTCTTTCTGGAATTTATCTATAAGGTTGCGCATCAGCGATTCGCCGGCGCTGAATTCCCAGAGGGTGAGGGTAACCGGTTCTTCCGCGTAAGAGCAAGACAGGAAAAAAGTGAGTAAAAATGTGAATAAAATAGCTTTTAAAGTCCTCATCTTCATTAAGTAATATAGCATATAATTATATCATTGTCAAAGGAGCGGCTATTGTATATAATTAGGACATGGTAAAAACAGGAGTAAGTTATTTCGGCTCAAGGATAGAGAGGCATGTGAAAGAGGATATGCGCGACATAGCCGCCCATGATTGCGATTTTGTAGTCCACACATTCAGCGAGAATGACCTCCAGTTTTATAAAGAAACGATGAAAGAGATCGCCGGGATTTCGCATAAGGAAGGCCTTGAGGTCTGGGTAGACCCCTGGGCGGTCGGAGGCGTTTTTGGCGGCGAGGCCTATTCAAACTTTGTATCCATAAACCTGGATTCAAGGCAGGTATCCGCCAAGGGGGAATCCCTCCCCGCGGCTTGTCTAAATAACGAATATTTTAGGAAATTTATGTTTTCATGGATAGACGCCTCGACGGAGGCCGGCGCCGATGTGTTTTTCTGGGATGAGCCCCATTTTTATTTATATCCCCTTGACCAGATGGAGAAGGACGAGACGATCTGGGCCTGCCGCTGTCCTGTCTGCCGCGAACTGTTTGAAAAAAGGTTTAGTTACGCGATGCCCGCCAGGCTCAACGATGACATAAAACTTTTCAAGGAGGATTCCATAATAGAATTCCTTAAGGCCATGTGCGGTTACGTAAAAATAAAAAACAATAAATTAAAAAACGCGCTTTGCCTGCTGCCGTTTAAGGGCTCTCTGGGCGGTATAATAGATTGGTCGAAGGCGGCCGGCCTCGAGGCCCTTGATATTATCGGGACGGACCCATACTGGAGACCGGGGGAGAAGGACATAGAAGGCCTGGTAGGGCGGTTTTCAGAAAAAATACATGAATTATCCGTAAAATACGGCAAGGAAGGCCAGATCTGGATACTGAATTTCCGGATAAAAAAGGGCACAGAAAAGGATATAGAAACCGCGGTGATGACCGCATATAAGAAGGGAATAAGGAATATCGCTGCCTGGAGTTACCTTGGCACCGGCTGCATGTCATATCTGGCAAGCGACGACCCGGAAATGGTATGGACCACTCTTGGCAAGGCATTTAAGGAGCTCCACGGCAGGGAATGATATATAAGAGGGTTGACTTTTATAATAATATATGCTAAGGTTGATAAAAATATAATTAAGGTATATAAAAGCATTTTAAAAGATATTTGACGGTTCCTACGAAGCCCCACCGCAGTTTTGCAAGCGAAGGGCGAAGTAGAAAGGGGGAAAAATGGTTAGCACGGGCTATGGGAAAGAAAGCACTTTATCCGACCATGAAAGGAAAAACCTGGCCATACTCGAGGTTATCAGGCGCGGGAAGACCATTTCAAGGACGGATATCTCAAGACTTACCGGCCTAAATATCGTTACCGTCTCGAATTACATCAATGATTATATAACAAAGGGGCTGATTGTCGAAAAAGGCTACGATTCCTCAACCGGTGGAAGGCGCCCGACAATCATTGAATTAAACCCTACTTATACCCATGTAATCGGAGTCGAACTGGGCATAAATAATATCCGGGCGGTGCTGACCGACCTCGAAGCCAATTTAATCGCCTCTTCAAGAAAGGACAGGCCAAAGGATGACGCTGACAGCGTTATAAATGCCATGCTTGGAGCGGTCGATGATGTCATAAAGACTTCAAAGCTTGATAGATCCAAGATAAAAGGCATATGCGTAGCGGCCTCAGGCCTTGTTGATAAAGAGGCGGGGACCGTCCATTCGACAAACGGAACGACGAGCGTATTCCTCCCGATAAACCTTTCGCTTGAGAGAAGATTCAATATCAATACCTTCCTTGAGAACGATGCCACGGCCGCCGCTTATGGAGAGTGGGCGCTAAGCCTGGACTTTGAGACAAAGGTTATGCTTTATATGTATTCGGGCGTAGGCTGCGGGATCGTGATTAACGGCGAGGTCTTTCGAGGCGCGACAGGCGTAGCCGGCGAGACAAGCCTAAAGGACCACCTTGAGCCGACCGACCTCTGGATTGGAAAGCTTTCCGCCCTTGGCCCATGGGCCAGCCATCTGGGTATCCCGGATGAGGTAAGGGCGCGCATAAAAAAAGGCGAAGAGTCGAAGATCTCGAAAATGACGGGCAATATTGATGAGGTGAATATGGATATGGTTTTTAAGGCGGCCAAGGAAAACGATAAACTTGCCATAGATGCGATTGAGGGCGCGGGATACAGCCTCGGCGTCCGCATCGCCTTTTTGGTGAATTTGCTGAATCCGGATGTGGTTGTTATCGGCGGCGGCGTTGAACAGGCCGGCTCGATACTGCTGGACTCGGTAAGGAAGGCCGTCAAGAAATGGGCATTTGAAGAAATGGCGGAAGTAGTCAAGGTCATTCCTGCCAGGCTCGGCGATAATGCCGTCGCGCTCGGCGCGGCCACGCTGGTCATAAGGAACGTATTCAGTAAGGTATAAAAATTCAATAAGAAAAAACGGGAGGAAATAAGCGATAATGCAATACGGACATTATTCAAAAGACTTTAAGGAATATATAGTCACAAATCCAAACACCCCCAGGCCATGGTTTAATTACCTTTTTAATGACCAATATCACGCCCTCGTATCTCAGACGGGCGGCGGTTTCAGTTATTATAAGGACCCGAAGACAAACAGGATCTTAAGATATGAACATCTTTCAACTGACAGACCCGGCAGGTACATTTTTTTGAGGGACGAAGATAAAAAAACCGTATGGTCGCTGAACTGGCAGCCGTTTTGCGAACCGGTGGACAAATGGCAAACGGTACACGGCCTTGGCTATTCCAGGATATTATGCGAACATAATAAGATCGAAGGCGAGATTACATATCTGGTCCCCAGGAATGAGCCTCTGGAGGTATGGCTTGTCAGGATTAAGAATAATTCCAGAAAGAAAAGGACCCTAAAGGTATTTCCCTTTGTTGAATTTGTCTCCGGCGACATAGAGCTTGAGGCCTGTTATAGGAACATTATCATGCTCTATAATGAGGCCTATTTCGACAAAAGGCAGCAATCCATAATTGCCTTTAAACACAGGTTTAAGAGCACGCACAAGCAGGGATTTTCTTTTTTTACGTCCGGCCTTGATATAAAAGGATACGATACCCGGAAGGAAAAATTTTACGGCAGATATAATGACGTAACAAAGCCCGAGATGATCCTCTCTAAAGGCCGGCTTCAGGATACCTATGTCAGAGGCGAGGACATGGTAGGGGTCCTTGAGTCCACTCTGAAATTATCTCCCGGAGAGGAAAAGGAGTTTGTTGTCATACTCGGCTTTACCGAGGATGTAAAGGCCATTAAGGGCTTAAGGGATAAGTTTTTAGACGTAAACAACGTAAAAAAAGAGCTGGCGGATATAAAGGATTACTGGAACCATGCGATAGAGAGGATAAAGGTAGAGACGCCCGATCCGAATTTCGACCTCATGGTAAACATATGGGGAAAATATCAGCTTTGCGCGATTACACACTGGAGGGGGACGTCACAGTATCACGGTGTGGAAGGCGGTCTGGGTTACAGAGACACCGCGCAGGATGCTGAAGGCCTTTTTGCGCTTGACCTTGGGTTAGGCAAAAGAAAGATGGAAAAGATCCTCCAATATCAATACTCAAGCGGTCATGCGGTTTCGGGTTTTTCGGATACGGAAGGGGCATGGGACCTCATTTACCAGTCAGGTGTGATCGGCAAGGCTGATGTCGCGGTATGGCTGCCTTATTGTGTTGTGTCTTATGTGAAGGAAACCGGTGACACGGACTTTTTAAAAAAGGAATACCGGTTTTGCGACGGAACCTCCGCCACGGTATACGAGCACATCCTTAGGGCGGTAAGATATCTTTACAAGACAAGGGGTTCCCATGGATTGCCCCTCATACTCAAGGCCGATTGGAACGACGCCTATGACCACGTCGGCCTTAAGGGGAAAGGGGAAAGCATCTGGCTGGGCATGGCCTTGTGCCGCGCCGCCCGGCAAATTGAGGACCTCGCCAAATTTATAGGGGATAAACCAGTCGAGCAGGAAATGCGCAAGATCTACGACGAACTTTACCGGGTAATAAATCAGTCGGGGTGGGACGGCAAATGGTATATAGCCGCCTATAATGATGAGGGATATAAAATAGGGTCAGATGAAAATGAAGAAGGAAAGGTGCCGTTAAACAGCCAGACCTGGGCCATCCTTGGAGAGGTGGCAAAGGATAAGGGAAGGCTGTCCAAGGTACTTGGCGCCATAGACAATTACCTGGATACCCCTTATGGCCCGGCGCTATTTCTGCCAAGTTATACAAAATTTAATCCCGGCATAGGCAGGGTCTCCGCCTTCGCCGAGGGCACCAAGGAAAACGCGGCGGTTTTTTCACATGCCTGCGCCTTCAAGATCGTTGCCGATTGTTTCATAAAGCGCGGGAATAAGGCGTACGAGACCTACTCAAAATTGATGCCTATGAGCCCCGCGAAAAAGGACCACGATAAATATAAGGTTGAACCTTATGTCTGGGCGGAATACATAATCGGCCCCGGTTCAAAATACAGATTTGGCGAAGGGGCCTTTACCTGGAATACGGGCACCTCTCCCTGGATGTTCACAGCGGCCATAGAATGGATGCTGGGCGCAAGAAGAGAATTTGGCGGCCTGCTGATAGACCCCTGCCTTCCCAAAAAATGGAAGAGATGTTTTATCAGGAGACCTTTCAGGAACGCGGTTTATGAGATCACGATAAAAAATCCCGCCGGCGTCGAATCCGGCATAAAAGAGATCAGGGTGGACGGCAAGGCCATAAACGGGAATCTTGTCAGGCCGCATAAAGACGGCAGGGTTCATAAGGTAGAGGTTTTGATGGGTAGGGCATGAGTTCGCTAAAGATAGGGATCTCGGGGGTCAGGGGAATAGTCGGCTCTTCGCTGACAAACGCGATAGTGATTGATTTTGGCAAGGCCTTCAGCACCTTCATAAACTGCGGGAAGATCCTTGTCGCAAGAGACACGCGGACCAGCGGCGACATGCTTAAGAATGCTGTTATCGCCGGCATCTTGTCTTCGGGATGCGAGGTGCTTGACGGCGGGATCATACCTACGCCGACCGCCCTTTTTTACGCAAGGCGCCAGCAAAAGGTTGAGGGCGGCATCATAGTCACCGCCAGCCACAATCCCGGCGAGTGGAACGGCCTGAAATTTATTGATAGAGACGGCACTTTTTTAAATGAGGCCAGGCTCGCCAAGTTCTTTGATGTCTATTATAAGAAGGAATTCAGGACGGTCCCATGGGAGGCCCTTAAGGGGGTAACAAGAGACACGGCCGCCATAGACGCCCATATAGACGCGGTCCTTAAAAATCTGGATGTAAAGGCTATCAGGAAGAAACATTTCAAGATAGGCGTTGATTACGTAAACGGGGCAGGCTGCGTTATAACCCCAAGGTTTCTGTCTGAACTGGGATGCCGCGTTTTTCCAATAAATGACAAACCGAACGGCCTATTCGCGCATGAGCCGGAACCTATCCCCAAAAACCTAAAAGGCCTAGGCAGGCTGGTAAGGCATAAGCGCCTTGATATAGGCTTTGCCCAGGACCCGGATGCCGACCGGCTAGCGGTAATCTCGGAAAAAGGAGAGACCATCGGTGAAGAGCTCACCCTTGCGCTCGCGGTTAAATTCGTACTTCGCTACAGAAAAAAGGGGATAGTGGTCACTAACCTTTCGGCCTCAAGTGTGATAGACTATATTACAAACTTGTTTAAAGTAAAGCTGATCAGGACAAAGGTCGGCGAATCAAATGTAGTTTATGAAATGAAAAAGAAAGGGGCGCTTATAGGCGGGGAAGGCAACGGCGGCGTAATATACCCGCATATAAACTATGGACGGGACAGCCTTGTAGGGATGGGCCTCATTCTCGAATATCTTGCCAAGTCAGGCAAAAAAGTGTCCGGCTTGGTCGATGAGCTGCCGCGTTATGAAATGATAAAAGGAAAGTATAAGTGTCCTTTTTCGAAGACCTCGGATGTTGTTGAGGCCATAAAATCGATATATAAAAAAGAAAAAATCGACTCGCTCGACGGGGTAAAGGTAATCTGGCAGGACAAATGGATTCATATAAGGCCTTCCAATACGGAACCGATAGTAAGGATCATTACCGAGGCAAGGACAAGGCAGGAGGCCGGCAGCTTATATGCGGATGTTTCAAGAAATATAGAAGGGATTGTTAAACAAAGAGGGGGTATATAAAAATGAGTTATTTTAAAACAGCTGTTTTACTCATCGCGCTTCCCTGCTGCTCGTTTGGGCAGGAGGTATGCTGGGAGGCGCGAAGGGAGCGGAGATAGCCTTTATAATAGCGTTCGTTATGAACATTACAAGTTACTGGTTTAGCGATAAGATTGTGCTTGCGATGTATAGGGCCAAGCCGGCGGATGAATCCGCGTATCCGGATCTTTATAGGGTCGTAAGATCATTGACCCAGGAGGCGGGCCTTCCCATGCCGAAGGTTTACATAATACCGCAATCCGCAGCGAACGCGTTCGCGACGGGAAGAAACCCGAAGCATGCGGTGGTATGCGTAACAAGCGGCATACTGGAAATACTGAATTATGAAGAATTAAAAGGCGTTCTGGCGCATGAGCTGGGCCACGTAAAGAACAGGGACATCCTTATCATGACAGTGGCAGCCACGGTGGCCGGCGCTATAATGATGCTGGCAAATATGGCGAGATGGGCGGCAATCTTTGGAGGGTCCCGTTCCAGAGACAGGCAGGGCGGCGGTAACGCGATCGGTTTTTTAGTTGCGATAATAATCGCCCCGATTGCCGCGATGCTGGTTCAACTGGCTATTTCAAGGTCAAGGGAATATGCGGCGGATAAACAAGGGGCGCTTTTAGCGCATTCCCCAAGCGGGCTCGCCCGGGCCCTCGGGAAGCTGAACGAGGCCTCGAAGGTCAGGAGATTAAACGCCTCGCCGCAGACCGCGCACATGTTTATTGTGAATCCGCTGAGCGGCGATTTTTTCGCTACGCTTTTTTCCACTCATCCGCCGATACGCGAGCGGATTAAACGGCTTGAGGAGATGGTAGCTTAGGTGACCGAGGGGTTAAAGGGAAGATTTTATCCTACCGCGGTTGGAAGCCTGCCTTACAGGGATCCGGAGGCGGCCTGCGCCAAGATACTGGGAAGTTTTAAAGAGATACCTTTCTGGCCCCAGTTGGTAAAACGTTCGTTCCTTGAAAATATGTATGTCCAGTTTTCCGAAGGGTTTCCGGGCGTCGTCGTCGACCTGGAAAATAAAAGGATATATGTGGACAGTGAAAAAGGCCTCTCTGACAAAATCGAAGCGCTGTATGAGAAGGTCTTAAAAGACGACGTAGATTATTTTTCGATCGGCAGGGCGTATGCGGAAGGCCTGTACGCCTTTCTGGAACTCCTGTCAAAGAAAACTGTAAAACCCAGATTTTTAAAGGGCCAAATCACCGGGCCGGTCAGTTTCGGTCTCACCGTTACCGATGAAAAAAAACGCGCCCTTTTTTATAACCCGGAATTAAAGGAGGCCCTTGTAAAAACCTTATGCATGAGGGCCAGGTGGCAGGCAAGAAAGCTGAAACAGACAGGCATAGATCCCCTGGTGTTTATAGACGAGCCGTACCTTACTTCGATAGGGTCCAGCTTTGTGACAATAAAGAGAGAAGAGGTTGAGGCTGCCATGGGCGAGATCATTGAGGCCCTTCATAAAGAAGGCTCGCTTTGCGGCGTACATTGCTGCGGAAATACTGAATGGGGCATGCTTTTCAAGATGGGATTTGATGTGGTAAGTTTCGATGCCTACAATTATTATGAGACTATTTCTCTTTATCCGCAGGAGCTAAAGCAATTCTTAAAAAAGGGCGGGGTTCTCGCGTGGGGTATTATACCAAACACCCCCCAGGCCCTTTCGGAAGATTATGATTCGCTGACCGAAAGGCTGGATAAGGCGCTTGCGCTCTTGGCAGCAAAAGGAATACCAAAGGCGGATATATTGAAGGCCATGCTCGTTACGCCAAGCTGCGGGCTTGGCCTTGCCGACGAGAATCTTTCCGGCAGGATTATAGAGCGCACTATTGGATTTTCTGAAAAATTAAGGGAGCGGTATGGGAAACACAAATGAGAAAAGGCCGTTTAATTTCGGCGCTATCAGCGAGGAATACTCAAATTTTAAACGGGCAAAGGTGGTGATAGTACCGGTCCCCTATGACGTAACTACCTCGTATAAGAAAGGGACGGACGCTGGGCCCGCAGCTATTATAGATTCCTCGCTTTATATGGAGGCCTTCGATGACGAATTGAACCAGGAGACCTACAAGATAGGCATCCATACTATGAATGAACTTGACGTAAGGAACCTTCCCTACCCCGAAATGGCGAAACGGTTAAAGGACGCGTTAAAGGACCTGATTAAGGCCGGTAAATTTCCGGTTATACTCGGAGGCGAGCATTCCATAAGCACCCCTCCCGTCGAGGGATTTCGGGAGATCTATGAAGACCTGAGTGTTTTATACCTTGATGCGCACTATGACCTGAGGAATGAGTTCGGCGGGACAAAATTCAGCCACGCCTGTGCCGCAAGAAGGATCTCCGAGATTGCCCCGGTAGTGGAGGTCGGCACCAGGAGCCTCAGCAGGGAAGAAAAGGATTTTTTAAACAACCCGCCGGAAAAAACAAGGGTGGACGTTATAAGCGTCTATGATATCCTTGACGACGCCTTGTGGCAGGATCGCGTATCCCGTCTTCTCTCAAAGAATGTCTATATCTCGATAGACCTTGATGTATTTGACCCTGCTCTCATGCCCGCGGTCGGCACGCCCGAGCCGGGCGGAATAGGGTGGTATGAGTTTCTTGAGTTATTGTATTCCGTCATAATGGAAAAAAATATCGTCGGTATGGATATGGTCGAACTGTGTCCGATAAAGGACCAGCCCGCCTCGGATTTTTTCGCGGCCAAGCTGATATACAGGCTGCTGGGATATATGTTTTCGTCAAAGAGGCTGTCCCAGCTTAAGAAAGAGGAAAAGGATGATTCTAACTCCAAGGAAAAAGATACTCCTCCCAAAGAAGGTATTCTTCACAAAGGGAGTGGGGACTCATAAGGAAGAGCTCAGGAGTTTTGAGCTTGCCTTGAGGGACGCGGGAATAGAAAAATGCAACCTGGTCCAGGTCTCAAGCATCTTTCCTCCGGATTGCAAGACTATTTCACGAAATGAAGGCCTTAAAGAGCTTATCCCGGGGATGTTTACGTTCTGCGTCCTTGCGCGTTGCTCAAGCAATGAGCCTCACCGCCTGATCGCAGCCTCTGTCGGCTGCGCTATCCCGTCAGACACCAATACGTACGGTTATCTTAGCGAACACCACGCCTTCGGCGAAACCGAAGAAGTAGCCGGTGATTATTCCGAAGCCCTCGCCGCCGCCATGCTTGCTTCCACTCTCGGTATAGAGTTTGATGAAGACAAAGGCTGGGACGAGAAGGAAGAATTATATAAAATCAGCGGAAAGATCGTTAGGACCACCAATATCACGCAATCTACAATTGTAGGGGCAAATGGCTGGTATTCCACCGTCGTGGCCTCTGCGGTCTTTCTATTTTAGCCCTTCCGTAGAACTCTATTTTTGAATTATGATAACTCAGGATGTCAGATGCAACTTATGCAATGCCGATGATTATACCGTGCTGTATAATTCGACCGTAGGGGATATCCCTCCCGGAACAGAGGATTATAAAAGTACGGTAAATAAATACGGTTTGTTTCATAGGCTTGTATCCTGCAGGCGCTGCGGTTTGATCTATATGAATCCAAGAGATACGGGAATAAAAGATTTTTATAGAAAGGTCGTAGATAAAGAATACATTGAAAGTTGGGATGAAAGAGCTGTTACATTTAGGCGCCATTTGGAAATATTAAGAAGATATAAAGCGCAGAAAGCCAATCTTCTTGATATAGGCTGTTATGCGGGAATTTTTTTGAGTGAGGCTAAAAAGGAAGATTACAATATCATTGCCATAGAACCCTCAAAATGGGCCGCGGAATTCGCAAGGGAAAAGACCGGGGTGAGGGTTTTGGAAGGAAGCTGGGACGAGGCATCCTTGCCTGAAAATTATTTTGACGTAGTAACTATGTGGGATATCGTTGAGCATCTGGAAAACCCCTCCGCATGTTTTAGGCAGATATGCCGCTGGTTGAAGGAGGGCGGCATAGTTGCGATGACAACCCATAATGTTAAGGGCTGGTTTGCGCGATTGGCGGGCAGGAGATATCCGTGGTTGATGAGATTTCATCTTTATCATTTCGAACCAAAAACGTTATCGGCCATGTTGTTCAAAAACGGCTTTACGCCGATTCTGGTGAAAAATTACACGAAAATTTTTTCCTTAAAATATATCCTCGGCAGATTAGGGATCCGGGCCGGCGGCGGGCTATTCAAAAAAATCACCCTTTCTTTCAACACCGGCGATATGTTCATGATCATTGCCCGGAAGACCGCAAAAAATGAAAATAATATTAATTAATCCTCCGATAAGTACGGTTGAACGTTATGGAAGGGATATAGGAGATATCGCAGGGCATCAGGCCCCTTTAGGGTTATGCTATCTCGCAGGATTTTTAGAAAAATATGGGTTTGAAGTCAGTTTTATAGACGCGCAGGCGGAAGGACTGTCAAATCGCGAAATAAGAAAGAAAATCAGTTCTTTTAAACCGGACGCGGTAGGAATTACCTCCACCACCGTAGCCTTCCATCGCGCCAAAAGTTTGGCGACCGATATCAAGCTTTCCAAACCAGATATTCCAATAATTATAGGCGGCCCCCATGTAACCGCTAATCCCCGCGAAACCTTATCTTTTAAATGTTTTGATTACGGGGTTATGCGGGAAGGAGAGATTACGTTGTTTGAATTGCTTAAGGGGCTGAAGAGGAATGATTCTTTAGAGGGGCTCCCCGGCGTTGTCTTAAGGAAAAATGGCAACGTAATTATTAATCCCCAAAGGCCGTACATTGATGACTTAGATTCCCTGCCTTTCCCTGCAAGACATTTTTTACCTGATATAAAAAAATATGTCCCTCCCTTAGGAAGTTATTCCGATACGCCGGCGGTAAGCATCATTACCAGCCGTGGCTGCCCTTATGGATGCATCTTTTGCGACAAGAACGTTTTTGGCAGGACAATCAGGTATCATTCACCAGAGTACGTAGTGTCGGAAATCAAAAATGTGATCACTCGCTACGGAGCAAAAGAAATATTTTTTGTAGATGATACCTTTACCGTTAACGAGGAAAGGGTAAGAAAAATTCTCTTTTTGATGCAGAGAGAAAAAATAAGGATTAAATGGACCTGCATGACCCGCGCAAATAACATAACCGAAGATTTGCTTGAGACTATGAAGGCCGCGGGCTGCTGGCAGATTAGTATCGGCGTGGAAAGCGGAAATCAGCAGGTATTGGATTTTATAAAGAAAGGAATCACGCTGGGGCAGGTAAGGGATGTGGTTAATTGGAGCCATAAGCTGGGCATTTATGTTAAAGGTTTTTTTATAATCGGGCACCCCATTGATACCGTAAAGACAATTGATGAAACGATTGATTTCGCCAAATCAATTCCATTTTCCGACGTAGTAGTTACTTTTGCAACACCTATAGCCGGCTCAGAGCTTTATTCTATGGCGCCCAAATACGGTCTCTTCCACGGTAATGACTGGTCTAAACTATCGTATTGGAAACCGGTTTTTGTGCCCTTTGGTTTAAGTGAAAAAATATTCTATATCAAACAAAAACAGTTCTATAGAGAGTTCTATTTCAGGTTTAATGTGATTTTTAGGCACCTGAGGAATATGCGCCGTATTTCTCAGTATCTTAAATATGGTGTCAATATCGTAAAGGTGCTTCCGTCGTTAATATTTACCAAAGATAAAAAATTATGAAACCGGAAGAGCGTAAAAAACATAAGAAGACAATCGTAGCCTTATCCAGTGTCTTGATAATGATTTTAGGCCTTGCCGTTTACGCTAATTCGTTAAATGGTAAATTCGTATATGACGATGAGATCCTGATAAAGAATAACGCCTTAGTCAAAGAATGGCCTCCTGCCTCGAAATTCTTTACAGAAAATATGGGGAAATTCGCCTATGTAAAATCTCCTTTTTACCGCCCCCTCCAGATGATAACCTATTGCATGGATTATCATGTATGGAAATTAAACCCAATGGGATATCACCTCACGAACATCATTCTGCATGTCCTCGTAGCGCTGGGTATCTATTGGCTTATCACTATCCTTTTTGAAGATAAGCTCGTTTCTTTTCTTACCGCCATATTATTTATAACCCATCCTATCCATACCACAGTAGTAAGTTATATATCAACCCGCGCCGAATCCCTTTATCTTTTATTCACGCTTCTCTCTTTCATATTTTATATTAAGTCTTTAAAGGCAAACAATCTCGTCCCATGGGTCATTATGGTAGCGAGCTATTTGTTGGCTCTGCTTTCCAAAGAGAACGCCTTGATCCTGCCTGTATTAATACTTCTTTACCACTATGCGTTCAAAAAGAAGATATCGCCGCGAGAATTTATCTCTATAGCAGGTATCGCATTTATCTATATCCTATTAAGAATAACGGTCTTGAAGTATTTGATAACCGGCGTGGAGTCCAACAGCACGCTATTTCAAAGGGTGCCGGGCTTCTTCGCTGCGTTAGCGACCTATATACGTCTTCTCTTCTTGCCTTTGGGGCTTCATGTGGAATACGGCTTCCGTCTCTTTAATCCTGACGACCCTAGAACAATAGCGGGCGTCGTGATACTTGCGGCTTTGTTATTCTGCGTCTTCAAGACAATAAAGGCCAACCGGCTCATATCTTTTTCAATATTATGGTTTCTCATAACCTTGCTTCCCGTATCCAACCTTTATCCGTTGAACGCATATATGTCGGAAAACTGGCTATACCTGCCTTCCATAGGGCTCTTTTTGGCCTTGGCGAAATTTTTAAAAACACTTTATGAAAGGAAAAATCTCCGGATGCCTGTTTTTATTTTCATGGCCTGTTTGTTGACATTCTATTCATATTTAACCTTTAGACAGAACAAGACATGGGCTGATCCGATAATTTTTTACGAAAGGACGTTAAGATATGCGCCTGACAGCGCTGCTGTTTATTCCAACCTCGGAGAAATATATGCAGCCATGGGCAAAAGAGAAAAAGCTATGGCATTGTATAAGAAGGCGATAAAACTCGCCCCTTCCGATAGTAACCCGTATAATAATCTTGCCATTTTATATTCTGAAACGGATAAGGAAGAAGACGCCGTTTCCATGTATAAAAAATCCATAGAATTAAATCCCTATCAAGCCAACGCCTATAATAACCTAGCTAACACATACTATGGCATGGGGAAAAAAGAAGAAGCCATCTCCATGTATAAGAAGGCGATAGAGATAATTCCCGGTTATTCCGCCGACGCATATAATAACCTCGGCCTCGCCTACTATAATATGGATAAGAAGGAAGATGCTGCTGCCATGTATAAGAAGGCAATAGAATTAGATCCTGATAATAACGAGTGTTATAATAATCTTGGTCTTGCGTACTATGGCATGGGGAAAAAAGAAGAAGCCATCTCCATGTATAAGAAGGCGATAGAATTAAAACCCGATTATCCTAACCCGTATAATAATCTCGGCAATGCATATAATGGTATGGGCAGGAAAGAAGAAGCCGTTTCCATGTATAAGAGGGCGATAGAATTAAAACCCGATTATGCGAATGCGTATAATAACCTTGGTTTTGTGTACTATGAGATGGGTAAAAAAGAAGAGGCGATACCTTTGTATAATAAGGCAATTGAGCTCGATCCCGGTTTTACCGCCGCATATACTAATCTTGGCGTCGCATATTATGAAACTGGCAAGCGGGAAGACGCCATCGCCGCATTTAAGAAAGCGCTGGAGCTCAATCCCGATAATGCAGATGCCAGGCGCAACCTGGAGGCCATTAGCCAAGAATCCCAATAATAATAGGAATCTTAATGAACCCCGAACATAAAAAATACATCCTGGAAAATATCACTAAGAAATCCATAAGGGAGCTTGCCTCGGACTTAGGTCTAAAGGAAAGAAAGGTAAGGAAGTTTGTAGAGACCGAGAAGCAGAAAAAAATACCTGCAGATTTCAAGGAAGAGGCAAAAGCCCCTGCCAGGCCCTTTGACAAAATAATCGTATTATTATCCGTTGCCTTGATAATAATTTTAGGCCTCGCCGTTTACGCCAATTCGTTAAATGGAAAATTTGTATATGATGATGAGACCTTGATAATGAAGAACGCATTTATAAAAGATTGGTCTATCTTGCCTAAGGTTTTCACCGAAGACACAGGAAAGGGGGCGGGTGAAAGATATTTTTTTTACCGTCCTCTCCAGATAATTAGTTACGCCGTAGATTATCACGCATGGAGGTTAAATGTGGTAGGGTATCATCTTACAAACGTAATTTTACACATCCTCGTGACGCTGTGTATCTACTGGTTTATCAACATCCTCTTCGGCGATAAGATTATTTCCATTATTACCGCTATCTTTTTCGTAACCCATCCCATCCATACCACGGTCGTCAGCTACATATCAACCCGCGCGGAATCGCTGTATCTTTTATTTATGCTCATCTCTTTCATATTCTATATAAAGTCCTCAAAAACCAAGGGCATAATACCTTACGTCATCATGCTCTCGAGCTATTCACTGTCGCTTCTGTCCAAAGAAAGCGCCTTGATTTTCCCGGTATTGATACTTCTTTACCACTATACGTTCAGGGAAAAGATACGACTAAGGGAATTCCTCTCACTAACAGGCGCCGCGTTTATTTATATCTTGCTAAGGATGACGGTTTTAAAGTATTTAATAACCGGCGCCGCGCCAAATGCCCCCCTTATCCAGAGAATTCCGGGCTTTTTTGCCGCTATCACAACTTATATCCGCCTTCTTATTTTACCCCTTGGCCTTCATATCGAATATGGAAAACCCCTATTTACCTTCACCGATCCAAAAGTGATAAGCGGCCTCCTGATACTTGGGGCCATGATATTTTGTGCCTTCAAGACGTTGAAAGCCAACGGGTTCATATTCTTCTCCCTGTCATGGTTTATCATAACGTTACTTCCCGTATCCAATCTTTACCCGCTCAATGCCTACATGTCGGAGAATTGGCTGTACCTTCCTTCTATAGGGTTCTTTCTGGCCCTGGGAGGATCCTTGGGGGCGTTTTACAAGAAGGGCAAGTTTCGAATATTGGCATTGATTCTCACGGCATGCTTATTGGTCTTTTATTCATACTTAACCATCAGGCAGAATGAGACATGGAGAGAACCGGTCGCCTTTTATGAAAGGACTATAAAATACGCCCCGGATAGCTCAAAGACTTATTATAACCTCGGCTTTACACTTTATCGTATGGGTGAGAAACAAAAATCAATCCCCATGTATAAGAAGGCAATAGAATTAAAACCCGATTTTGTCGATGCGTACAATAACCTCGCCTCTGTATACTATGATATGAATATGAAAGAAGAGGCCATTTCTTTGTATAAGAAGGCGATAGAGTTAAACCCCAACTACGCTGAGGCATATAATAATCTCGCCGTTATGTACGATGACAAGGGGAGGGAAGAAGAGACGATCACTATGTATAAAAAGGCAATAGAATTAAAACCCAATTATGTCGATGCGTACAATAACCTCGCCTCTGCATACTATAATATGGGGAGAAAGAAAGAGGCCGGTATCATGTATGAAAAAGCGATAGAATTAAATCCAAACAATCCCGATGCGTATAATAACCTAGGGACTATATATGATGATATGGGCAAAAAAGAAAAGGCCATCGCTATGTATAAGAAGGCGATAGAAATAAATCCCAATTATGCTTATGCGTACTATAATCTCGGCATTACATACATTAAAGCAGGGAGGCGGGAAGACGCTGCAGCAGCATTTAAGAAGGCGTTAGAGATAAATCCTGATAATGAAGATGCGCGCCACAACCTAAGGATTATTGAAACAGGGTTGAAATAAATGAAGCCCGAACATAAAAAATATGAGAAAATAACCGTATTAGCGTCCGTTGCCCTGATAATAATTTTAGGCCTCGCCCTTTACGCCAATTCGTTAAATGGAAAATTTGTATATGATGATGAAAGCCTGATAAGCGGCAACGCGTTTATAAAAAGGTGGTCCGTCATTTCAAAGGCCTTTAGTGAAGATATAGGAAAGGCTGCCGGTATAACATATGGTTTTTACCGCCCTATACAGATAATTACCTATGCGGTGGATTATCACATATGGGGGTTAAACCCTTGGGGGTACCACCTTACAAACATATTCTTACATATACTGGTATCACTATGCGTCTATTGGTTTGCCTATCTCCTCTTTTGCGATAAAACCATTTCCCTTCTTACCGCTGTTTTCTTTGTAGTCCATCCCATACATACTACCGTAGTCAGCTATATATCAACCCGCGCGGAATCGTTGTATTTGCTCTTCCTGCTCATCTCTTTTATATTTTATATAAAATCTATTCGTGAAGGGGGAGCATTATCTTTTCTTATCATGTTATCGAGTTATTTGCTGGGGCTTTGCTCAAAAGAGAATGCCCTGATTCTGCCTGTCCTGTTGTTTCTTTATCACTACACTTTCAATGAAAAGATTAGGATAAAAGAATTTCTGTCGCTATCAGCCGCCGCAGTTGTTTATATGTTTATTAGAGTAACAGTCTTGAAGCATTTGATGGTTACCGCCGACTTCAAAAGTGTTCTCCTTCAGAGAATTCCAGGTTTCTTTATTGCTGTTGCCGAATATTTACGCCTTATGTTTTTACCATTCGGCCTTCACATCGAATATGGAGAGCGCCTGTTTAACTTCAGCGATCCCAAGGCTATATTCGGACTGGCGATACTGACTGCTATGATATTCTGCATTCTCAGAACAAGGAAAACCAAGGGGTTTATATTCTTCTCCCTGTCATGGTTTATCATAACGTTACTTCCCGTATCCAACCTTTATCCGCTCAATGCCTATATGTCAGAGAACTGGCTGTATCTGCCATCTATTGGATTTTTCCTACTTCTGGCAAAAGGCTTAAGCGCGTTGTATAAAAAAGCAGGATTTAAAATATTTATTCCACTTTTTATAATAGGTCTAATAACCTTTTATTCTTATCTTACTATAAAACAGAATAGATACTGGAGAGAGCCCATGGCCTTTTATGAGAGGACGTTGAAGTATTCCCCATATAGCGCCAAGACATATAATAACCTCGGCAATATCTACACTGACATAGGCAGAAAAGGGGAGGCCAT
>JAQURK010000008.1:26322-47004 GCA_028715645.1 Candidatus Omnitrophota bacterium
TGCGGCCTATCAGAAGGCGATAGAATTAAACCCTAATCACGCCAGGGCCTATAACAATCTCGGCGCCTGCTACAATGATATGGGCAGGAAGGAAGAGGCCATTGCGGCGTATCAGAAAGCGATAGAAATAAATCCTAATTTTGCAGAGGCATATAGTAATCTCGCTAATTGTTATAATGACATCGGCAGAAAAGAAGAGGCCATTGATGCATACAAGAAGGCAATGGAATTAAACCCTAATTTCGCCGACGCTTACAATAATCTCGGGATTTACTACACTGACATAGGCAGAAAAGGGGAGGCCATTGCGGCCTATCAGAAGGCGATAGAATTAAACCCTAATCACGCCAGGGCCTATAACAATCTCGGCGCCTGCTACAATGATATGGGCAGGAAGGAAGAGGCCATTGCGGCGTATCAGAAAGCGATAGAATTAAAACCTAATTTTGCGGAGGCATATAATAACCTCGGAGTTTCCTGCAGTGACATAGGCAAAAAGGAAGAGGCCATTGCGGCGTATCAGAAGGCGATAGAATTAAAACCTAATTTTGCGGAGGCATATAGTAATCTCGGTAATTGTTATAGCGATATAGGCAAGAAGGAAGACGCTATCGTTGTATTTAAAAAAGCGATAGAACTGAATCCGAACGAGGCAATTATATACAATAACCTTGGCATTGTGTACGACACTATTGGCAGAAAAGAAGAGGCCAATGCTGCCTATAAGAAAGCCAGAGAACTGCAATGAACCCCGAACATAAAAAATACATCCTGGAAAATATCACTAAGAAATCCATAAGGGAGCTTGCCTCGGACCTAGACCTAAAGGAAAGAAAGGTAAGGAAGTTTGTAGAGACCGAGAAGCAGAAAAAAATACCTGCAGATTTCAAGGAAGAGACAAAAACCCCTGCCAGGCCCTTTGACAAAACAATCGTATTATTATCCGTTGCCCTGATAATAATTTTAGGCCTTGCCGTTTACGCCAATTCTTTAAACGGCAAATTCCTCTATGACGATGAAAACCTGATAAAGGATAATGCATTTATAAAAGAGTGGTCATTCATTCCAAAAATTTTTAGTGAAGATATAGGAAAAGCCACCGGTATAACATATACTTTTTACCGCCCCATCCAGATCATTACCTATGCCATAGATTACCATGTGTGGAAGTTAAACGTGGTGGGATATCACCTCACAAACATTATCTTGCACATCCTAGTCGTTTTGTGTATCTACTGGTTTGTCTGCATCTTCTTTAGCGACAAGACGATATCTATTCTAACCGCTATACTATTTGTTGTACATCCCATACATACCACAGTCGTCAGCTATATATCAACCCGCGCTGAATCCCTATATCTATTATTCCTGCTGGTCTCCTTCATATTTTATATTAAATCTTTGAAATCCAACAGCGTGTTTTACTATCTAATAACGATATCGAGTTATTCGCTCTCGCTCCTTTCCAAGGAGAACGCCCTGATCCTGCCCGCGCTGCTTCTTTTGTATCACTTCACCTTTAAAGAGAAGGTAAGGATGAGGGAATTTCTGTCGGTATCAGGCGCCGCAGGGCTTTACATAGTTCTAAGGATGACGGTCCTGAAGCATTTAATGGTTGGCCACGCTTACAAAAGCGCCTTTTTTGAAAGGATCCCGGGCTTCTTTATCGCCATTGCTGAGTATCTCCGCCTCCTCTTTTTACCATTCGGCCTTCACATCGAATATGGAGAGCGCCTTTTTGGTTTCAACGATCCCAGGGCTATATGCGGCCTAGTGATACTGGTAGCCCTGATATTTTGTATCCTCAATACACGAAAGACCAACAGACTCATATTCTTCTCCCTGTCATGGTTTATCATAACGCTGCTTCCCGTATCCAACCTTTACCCGCTCAATGCCTATATGTCAGAGAACTGGCTGTATCTGCCATCGATAGGGTTCTTTTTGGTCATAGCCGGATTATTAAGCCCTTTTTTAAAAAAAGAAAAAACGCGCATATCTTTGCTAATATTTACATCTTGCTTATTGGCATTTTATTCATATTTAACCGTCAGACAGAATGAGACGTGGAAGGATCCGATACTTTTTTATGAGAGGACTTTAAAATACGCCCCCCGCAGTACAAATGTTCTTATAAACCTTGGCACGGCATATGATAATATGGGAAGGAAAGAAGAGGCTATTGCAATGTTTAAGAAGGCAATAGAAATCAATCCCGATCAAGCCGCTGCATATAATAACCTCGGCATCGTATACAATAAAATGGAGAGAATGGAAAAATCTGTCGCCATGTTTAATAAAGCGTTAGAATTAAATCCCAATGACGCAAAAATTTACTCTAACCTCGGCTCTGCCTACGACAAAATGGGTAAGAAAGAAGAAGCCGTAGCCATGTTTAAGAAGGCGATGGAGATCAACCCCGATCAACCCTCTGGGTATGCTAGTCTCGGCGTCACATATGCTAAAATGGGGAAAAAAGAAGAGGCCGCCGCCATGTTTAATAAAGCGTTGGAATTAAATCCCAATGACGCTAAAGCTTGCTATAACCTTGGCACCCTCTACGACAAGATGGGGAAAAAAGAAGAGGCCATTTATTTATATGAGAAGGCAATAGAGATCAATCCCAGTTATGCTGCTGCGTACGGTAATCTCGGTGGGACATATTATGAAATAGGGAAAAAAGAAAAGGCTATCGCCTTGTTTAAGAAACTGATAGAGATCGATCCCGATTATGCAGATGCGTATAATAACCTTGGTTTTGCATATTATGAAATAGGAAAAAAAGAAGAGGCTATTGCCTTGTATAAGAAAGCGATAGAACTTAATTCTAACTATGCAGGAGCGTATACTAACTTAGGTGCCGCATATTTTGAATTGGGCAGGCGGGAAGAGGCCGCCGCCGCATTTAAAAAGGCATTAGAGATAAATCCAGATAGTGCGGATGCACGTCGCAACCTGGAGATTATTGAAACAGGATCGAAATAATAGGTATCTTAATGAGGCAATCCGGGAGGTTCCCTTCAAGAGGCGAGTTAAAAGGTGTAATTAGTTACACCCACAAGTTCCTGTCCAGACTCCTGTATCCGATAGCCTCTGATATATGGCAGGCTTCAAGCGTTCCTTTCGCGTCCAGATCCGCGATCGTCCTTGCCACTTTAAGCACCTTATCATAGGCCCTTGCGCTCAAGCCCAGCTCAAGTATTGCCATCTTAAGGAGCTCCTGCCCCTCGGTGCCAAGCTGGCAATACCGCTCAAGTTCTTTTGATTCAAGAAAGGCATTAAATAAAAACCCTTCCTTCCTGTATCTTTGCCTCTGGATTCCTCTGGCCCTGTCCACACGCTCCTTTATTTGCGATGAGGTTTCGGTCTCCGTCCTTTTTGTCAACTGCTCATAATTGAGCCTGGGTACTTCAAGATGGATATCGAGCCTGTCCAACAAAGGGCCGGAGATCTTTGAGAGGTATTTCTGTATCTGCGCAGGGGTGCAGCGGCATTCCTTCTTTGGATCAGTGAAGAAACCGCACGGGCATGGGTTCATGGCCGCCACCAGCATAAATCTTGCCGGATACGTGAGGGTGCCCGCGACGCGGGATATGGTTATTGTCTGATCTTCAAGCGGCTGGCGCATTACCTCAAGGACGTTTCTTTTAAATTCAGGGAGCTCATCTAAGAATAATACACCGTTATGGGCAAGGCTTATCTCGCCGGGATTTGGATAAGTGCCGCCGCCCGTCAGCGCGCAATCGGATATTGTGTGATGCGGGGAACGGAACGGCCTGGCAGCTATAAGCCCCTTTTTAGGGGGGAGGAGGCCGGCAACACTGTGTATCTTTGAGGTCTCAAGAGATTCCTCAATATTCATATCCGACAATATGGTAGGCAGCCTTTTTGCGAGCATGCTTTTTCCGGAACCAGGCGGACCTATCAAGAGGACGTTGTGGCTGCCTGCCGCTGCTATCTCAAGGCCTCTTTTTACATGGTCCTGGCCTTTTACGTCGGAAAAATCGAGCCTGCACCGTGAATTTTTCTTAAAGAGCCTGGCGGCGTCGATCTTTTTTGGTTTTATTTCAACCTGTCCATTCAGGAAATCCGCCACCTCTTTAAGGTTGGCTGCCGGATAAGCGTCTGTCTCTTTTACGATTGCCGCCTCCTGTATATTGTCAAACGGTATGAGTATCTTGTTCCTGCGCGCCTTTGAAAAGGAAAGAGCAATGGGAAGCGCGCCCTTTATCGGCTTAACCTCGCCGTTTAAGGAGAGCTCTCCGCATATAATATAATCCTTATATTTTTCGGTTTGCAGGGTGTTTGTCGCGACCAGTATTGCCACTGCTATGGGAAGGTCAAACCCTGCGCCTTCTTTTTTGACATCTGCCGGCGCCAGGTTTACGGTTATCCTCTTTGTCGGAAAATCAAAGCCAGAATTTTTTATCGCGGAACGTATCCGATCCCTCGATTCTTTTATGGCGGTATCAGGCAAACCTACTATTGAAAACGAAGGCATGCCGTTGGCGATATCTACCTCTACAGTTACACGGCAGGCGTCTATTCCCGGCACGCAAGCCGAATTTATTTTCGCAAGCATTTTTCGATCTCCTTTAGGTACGGTTCTCCCAAAAGGCATCCTTTATTAATTCTATTTCGAAATCCGCGCCGCTTTCAGGCATATCTATTGAGACTACGTCTATCCTGCAAGGGCTTTCGGTAAGGCCGTATCTTTTAAGGTAGGCCTGGCCTAATTTGATTAATTTTGATTGTTTTCGATGGTTTACTGCAAGATATCCCGGCCCGAAAGAAAGGGACCGCCTGGCTTTTATCTCAATGAACACTATAAAATCCTTTTCTCTGGCGACGATGTCTATTTCCCCTAATAGGCACCGCCAGTTCCTGTAAATGATCGTATAACCTTTTCGTTTCAGGAACCGGACGGCAAGATCTTCTCCTGTCTTTCCTAAGGTCTTGTTATCCATAAAGATTTGGTTAAGGTCAGGAACCCGATATTGTAAAACCATACCGGATCCCTAACCTTAACCTTAATACTATTCCTGTTTATAGGCCTCCAACACAACCCTGTTTAATTCCGCCTTTGCTTCGTTTGTAACGGGCTTGAAGGTGTCATGCCAGTTACCGTCTTTTCCAATCTCCGAAGGCATGCTCACAAATAGGCCTTTTTTGCCGTCGACAACCCTGAAACCCCTGACCGAAAACTGGCCGGCCAACACAATGTCGGCGAAGGCCTTGAGTTGTCCGCCATTGTCAAACCGGTACAAGCGGTCAACCTCTATTTTAACGAGGTTTTCCATAAGATATCACCCCCTTTATTATATTAGACGTAATAAGGGGCGATTTTGTTTTAAAAAATTTAAAAAAAATCTGTGTTATTTATTTTGGAAGACGGTCTTTAAGGCTTCGGAGCATCTCACCGGCCTCTTTTTCGCCGCCTTTTTTCCAGGCGTTATAGATCATGATGAGGGTCCTTGTGTTTTCAGAGTCAAAGATCCATTTTCCGCCCAGGATGCCTGCGGCAAGAAGAAATTGGAGAAATACTGGAGGGAAGGCAAAGGAAAGGACAAATGAGGTAATCGAGGCTATAAGCCATTTATTTTTTTTAAGGTTTTTAGGAAGCCATTTTATCACGGCTTTTTCAGTGGTTAACAATTTTTCTGTTCTGACAAATGTCTTATTTTCGCTTAAGCAGGCGTCAATCTTGTCCTGAAGCAGTTCGTCGCTTATCCTGTATATATTTTTTGCTTTCCAGGCCACACGAGCAGCGGTCTTACGGATACGCCTTTTTCCCAGAAGCCTTTTACCTTCGTATGCGGAGACGGCCTTATCAAGGCACAGAAAACAATCCGCGATGTGGTTTTCTATTGTCTTTTTTCCGGCAGCATCCAATGTATTAGCCGCATAACCCGCTAATTCGTTGTTGGAAGGGCAGGTCGATCCGGCCTCAAGCCGGCGGTCATTCGCGTGTTGAGCCAATTTCAGCCGTATTAATTTATCTATCTTTCGCATTTTTCTCTCCTGTTATATTAGACGTAAAAAAGGACGGTTTTGTTTTATATTTTTTCTTTTAACCGTCCTTTTAGTGTTTGCTTTATATTTTTTAACGTCGTTGAAACAGTCCCAATCGGCATGTTTATTATCTCGGCGATCTCGCGGTATTTTTTGCCGTAAAGCACATTTAATTTCAATATCAGCCTTTCCGCGGCTGAAAGCCTCTCGATTTCCTCCGATAGTATTTTTTCTATCTCTTCCGATTTAATTTTAGCGCGGGCATCGGCTTCATTAATCTTTAGGACATCCGCAACGCATATCGCCTTGCCTTTTTTTATTATTTCTTCGAAAAGTGATATGGCCTTCGGAGGGGTCTGGGATTTTTGAAGCCTTAAATAATCCACCGTCTCATTCCCGGAAATTATCACAAGCCACGTCGTAAGTCTTTTTTGGTCCTTAATCTGTTCGAGCTTATTCTTTTTCCAGAGGGAGAGGAAGACGTTTTGATGTATTTCTTCGATGTCCTCGATTTTATAAAAATAGTCCCACCTCTTAAGCCTGTTCTCGATTGCCCAATAAACAAGGCCGGAATACCGCCTGACGAATTCGTTCCAGGCAAGGGCATCTTTTTGGATACAGCGGTTTATAAGCTCGATCTCATTCATCCTAATGCTATTTCCTCGCGCCCCAAATTAACACAATATCTACCTTTTGTCAACATTTTCTTTTCCCTCTTGGTGGTTGACGCGAATAGGGAGATCTGGCTATAAGTTTTTTACATTCCATATTGACAAGGCAATCCCCATATAATAAAATATACATAAAATATATAATATATGGCCGAAGAGATAAATGATTTGATAAAACAGAGGTTGATAAAGCTGGATGCCATTAAAGAGCTGGGAATCGAGCCGTATGGCAGGGCATTCGATAAGTCCCTGGGAATCAATGACTTATTAAAAGAGGCGCCTGCTGAAGGAGCTCCCGGGAAAGAAGTTGTAGTTGCCGGCCGGCTTATGGCCGTGCGCTCACACGGCAAGACCGCGTTTTGCGATTTAAAGGACCAGAACGCGAGGGTCCAGATTTATATTAAAGAGGATATCCTTGGCAAGGAAAAATTCGACATCTTCCAGAAACTTGACATTGGGGATATAATAGGTGTAAAGGGCGAGGTGTTTAAGACCCGCACCGGTGAACTTACGATAAAGGTGACGGATTTCACCGTTCTTTCAAAATCCTTAAGGCCGCTCCCTGAGAAATGGCACGGCCTTAAAGATGTTGAGACCAGGTACAGGCAGCGTTATGTGGATCTCATAGTAAATCAGGATGTAAAAAATATCTTTTACGCAAGAAGCAAGATAATAAGCAAGATAAGGCAGTTCCTTGATAACAAGGGGTATCTTGAGGTTGAAACGCCCATGATGCATTCGATACCGGGTGGCGCCGCCGGCAAGCCCTTTAAGACGCACCATGAAGCGCTGGATATGGACCTGTATCTAAGGATCGCGCCCGAGTTGTATCTTAAAAAATTACTGGTCGGCGGCTTCGAGAAGGTATATGAAATAAACCGGAGCTTCAGGAACGAGGGCATATCTATAAGGCACAATCCGGAATTTACCATGCTTGAGGTTTATACCGCATACTCGGATTGCGAAGGGACCATGAGGTTGGCAGAAGACCTGATGCGTTTCCTCGCGAGGGAGGTCCTGGGTAAGGAAGAATTGCAATATCAGGGGCAAACGATAGACCTCGCTAGTTGGGGCAGGATCTCATTCGCAGACCTCATGAAAAAAAATTTCGATATTAACCCGGATGACGGCACTGACGAATGGGTTTCAAAATTGAAAAAAAAGGATGTTCAGCTTGAAAAGGGCGAGATTTCAAGGACCCAGTTGTTAAAAATCATAGAGGACCTTATCGAGCCCGAGGTAAAATCGCATCCGGTGTTTGTCATAGACCTCTTCACCGAGCTTTGCCCGCTGGCGAAGACAAAAAAGGAGAACCCGCTCCTTACAGACAGGTTCGAACTTTTTATGGGCGGGATGGAAGTGGCGAACGCTTATTCCGAGTTAAATGACCCGGTTGAGCAGAGAAAGCGTTTCGAGGAGCAGGCGAAGCCTCCCGAAGGGGCCATAGACCCTCGAGCGCCCAAGATTGACGAAGATTTCATCCGTGCGCTCGAATACGGGATGCCTCCCGCGGGCGGACTGGGCATAGGCATCGACAGGCTGGTCATGCTTTTTACCGACTCCGCGTCCATAAGGGACGTGATATTATTTCCTCAACTGAGGGCGGAATAAAAATGTGGGAGTTGTTTGTAAGTAAAAGATATTTACTGGCGAGGCAGAAGGAAAGATTTATCTCGCTGACAAGCTTCATTTCGATCCTTGGCATAACCCTCGGCGTCGCGGCGCTGCTTGTGGTGATAGGCGTAATGAGCGGTTTTGACGAAGAGCTGCAGAATAAGATCATGGGAATGAACGCGCACATGGTTATCCTGACGGAAAGGCCGGTTCAAAACCTTTCGGATGAAAATGTGATCGCCGCCGCGGATTTTGTGAACGGCCAGGCAATAATCAGCCGGGACAAAGAGACATCAGGCGTATTGTTGAGGGGCATAGACCCGCTTAAAGAAAATAAGGTCACAGATATAGAGAAATATTTAAAGTCCGGAACCCTGCCCGCGGCGAATGAGGGTGTTATTATCGGAAGCGAGCTCGCCAAAAGGCTTAATGTGACGATCGGCGATAAAGTTTCGTTCCTTTCGCTTGCGCTTAAAAAGTCTCTTGAGGTAAGGGTATGCGGGATATTTACCTCAGGCATGTATGAATATGACGCCAATATTGTTATTACAGGCCTCAAAACCGGCCAGGAAATCCTTGGCATGGGTGAGGCCATTAGCGGCGTTTCACTGAAGCTTAAAGATCCGCTTAAGGCGGAGCAGGTCAAAAATGAGCTTCAAAAGAAATTAGGTTTCCCATACTGGGTAAGGACATGGATGGATATGAACAGGAACCTCTTTTCCGCGCTGAGACTTGAAAAGTTGGTGATGTTTCTTATACTGACGCTTATCATCCTGGTCGCCTGCTTTAACATTGCCAGCACCCTTATAATGACCGTCATAGAAAAGACAAGGGATATCGGTGTCTTAAAATCGATAGGGGCATCTAACGCCGGTATAATGAAGGTATTTGTCCTCGAAGGCATTTTGATGGGAGTGACAGGGGCGGTTTCCGGAGGGGCAATTGGTTTATGGCTGGCAAGGCTTCTGGGCAAATATCCTCTGGTCCGGTTCTTCGGCCTTGAGGAGATTTATTACTTTGACAGGTTGCCTGTAAAGATAGAGACGCAGGATTTTGCGATGGTAATGGTCATGGCGGTTGTCATAAGCCTTTTGGCCACGCTTTATCCGGCATTCAGGGCGGCGCGCTTAAGCCCGATTGAGGCGCTAAGGCACGAATAATTCACAGGTCTAATTTGCTCGAAGCGATAGGCATTCATAAGGTTTACAAAAACGGCGGCAAGGAATTACGCGTTTTAAAAGGCATAGATCTTAAGATAGAAAAAGGCGCCTTTGTATCGGTTCTTGGCCCGTCAGGCGCGGGTAAATCGACGCTCCTTCACATATTGGGGGGGCTGGATAAGCCTACGCAGGGGCAGGCCATGGTTGAGGGGCAGGATATTTACAGGCTAAGCGACAGGAAAAGGGCGCACCTCAGAAACAGCAAGATTGGTTTTGTGTTCCAGGCATATCACCTGCTGCCTGAATTTAGCACGCTCGAAAACGTGATGTTGCCGGCGCTCATAAAGAAACAGACACAAGGGCAGTGCGAAGCCTCCCGTAGGGACAAGGACACAAGGGCACAAGCTAAGGAAATTTTAAGATCCGTGGGTTTGGGCAACAGGGCAGGCCACAGGCCGAATGAGCTTTCGGGCGGCGAACAGCAGCGAACGGCGATCGCAAGGGCGCTTATAAATGAGCCGGAGATTCTCCTTTGCGATGAGCCTACAGGAAATCTGGATTCCGCTTCGGGAAAAGAGATAATAGAACTTTTATATAAACTGAATAAGGAAAAAGGGGCGACCGTCATGGTGGTTACCCATGATGAGCAGATCGCCGGGAAAACAGACAGGGTTGTCCACATAAGGGACGGAGCGCTTCAATAAGAGGAGGTCTCATAGGCACGATGGCTAAAAAGAAAAAAACAGGCAAGGCAAAGGCGCGGATAATAAGGCATCGCTCAAGGGCAAAGGCAGGGGAAACCTTGACCCAGAAGGTTTATATTAACGGCAAACTGCTTGAAAAAGATAACGCAAAGATATCTATCTTCGACCACGGACTTCTTTACGGGGACGGTGTTTTTGAGGGGATCCGTGTTTATGACAGGCTGATATTCAAGCTCAAAGAGCATATCGACAGGCTTTATGCCTCGGCGCAGGCAATAATGCTTACTATACCGATGGGCAAGAGGCAGCTCGTGGACGCGATGATAAAGACTTTAAAAACAAACAATATAAAAAGCGGTTATATAAGGGCGATAGTGACAAGAGGCGCCGGGGATCTGGGCCTTGATCCCAGAAAATGCAGGGATAATGCGACAGTCGTCATAATCACAGACAATGTGACGCTCTATCCGGAAAAGCTTTATAAGGACGGGCTCTCCATAGTTACGGTGCCGACAAGGCGCAATATCCCGGAGGCGATCAATTCGCAGATAAAGTCCTTAAATTATCTTAATAACATCCTGGCGAAGATAGAGGCAATAAACGCCGGCGTGGAAGAAGCGATAATGCTGAACCAGGACGGATTTATTTCCGAATGCACCGGCGATAACATATTCATAGTAAAAAACCAGAGGCTGGCGACGCCCTCGGTTTATTGCGGAGTTTTAAACGGTATTACCAGGGGCTCAGTGATAGACCTGGCGAATAAGGCGAAGATCGCCTGCGGCGAAGAGGTATTGACGAGGTACGATCTTTATAACGCCGACGAATGCTTCCTGACGGGGACCGCGGCGGAAATAATACCGGTAGTAAAAATCGACGGCAGGATTATCTCGATCGGCAAACCGGGCCCCATAACGGCCAGGCTCACCCGGGATTTTCAGTTATTGACTAAGGTAGACGGCGTAAGATATTAAGCGAGGGAAAAATATATGTTGTGCGATATTTGCGGAAAAAATGAGGCGACGGTACATCTCACGGAGATAATCAATAACGAGGTCACAAAACTTCATCTTTGCGAGGAATGCGCGAAGGATAAGGCCTCGGAGATGGAGGAGCATTTTGGCCTGGCCGAGCTTCTGGCCGGCCTGGCGGACTTCGGCGGGAAACTTGAATCCGATGAGATGACTAAACTTAAATGCCCGAACTGCGGCTTTACCTACATGGATTTTAAAAAAATAGGCCGCCTGGGCTGCAGCGAGTGCTACACCGCCTTTAAGAAAAACCTGGCGCCGCTTTTAAAAAGGATACATGGGGCGGACCAGCATTACGGCAAGGCGCCGATAAAGGCCCAGAAGGCCGCCAAGGTAAGGGATGATGCCCAGGCGCTGAGGGCGAGCCTGCAAAAGGCTATTGAACTTGAGGAATTTGAGGAGGCGGCGAAACTGCGAGACCAAATCAAGGAACTTGAGAAAAAGTTGGAAAATAAAAGGAACAAGGAAGGGAACCAGGCAGGATGAAGCTAAGTGAACTTTTAAACAGGACCAGTGAATGGCTGAAGTCAACCGGTCCGAATGCGGATATAGTTATCTCGACAAGGATACGATTGGCAAGGAATTTAGACAAGGTGCCTTTTACCAATTGGGCCAATAAAAAACAAAAGGAACAGATCCTGGTCCAGGTCAAGGAGGCCGTAGATAAAAGCGTCCTTCTTAAAGAGGCGGAATTCTTTAAGATGGCCGAATTGTCGGAATTGGACAGGCAGTTCCTGATAGAGAGGCACCTTATGAGCCCTGAGCATACCTATGAACCTGAGCATAAGGCCCTGGTGGTCGAACCCAGGGAGATCATAAGCATCATGGTAAACGAAGAGGACCACATTCGGATGCAGACGGTACAATCCGGGTTCAACCTGCGCGACGCGTGGTCGCTTATCGATAAATTAGACACCGAGCTTAACCAGGCGCTCAATTATGCCTACTCGGTAAAGTTGGGCTATCTCACGGCCTGCCCGACGAACGTGGGGACAGGAATGAGGGCCTCGCTCATGCTGCACCTGCCTGCCCTTGTCTTGACAAAGCAGATAAACAAGGTCTTTCATGCCCTGGCAAAACTGGGCATCGCCGTAAGAGGGCTTTACGGTGAGGGCACAGAGGCCATTGGGAATTTTTTCCAGATCTCAAACCAGGTCACGCTTGGCAGGCCCGAGGAAGACATAATAGGAAATTTTGAAAGGATAATGAACCAGGTGATTACACGCGAGGCGCAGGCCCGCAGGTTCCTTATTATGAAGGACAGGGATGAATTAAAGGATAAGATCTTGAGGGCCTACGGCACGTTAAAGAACGCCCGGATAATTACCAGCAATGAAACCATAAATCTTATGTCCAATATCAGATTTGGGGTCCACATGGACCTTTTGCCTGACATCAGCATAAAGACAGTCAACGAGATATTTATAATGACGCAGCCGGCGCATCTCCAAAAGCTTGAAAACAAGATGCTTACGGCAGACCAGCGCGATATGAAACGCGCCGATCTAATAAGAGAAAAATTAAAATAATCGGAGGATATTATGTTTAACCGTTTTACTGAAAGAGCTAGGAAGGTCATACTTTTAGCCAAGGAAGAGGCAAAGCGTTTTAATCACGACTATATCGGCACGGAGCATATACTGCTCGGCCTTATAAGGGAAGGGGAAGGCGTCGCGGCCGCGGTGCTTGAGAACCTTGGGCTTGATTCGGAAAAGATCAGGATCGAGGTTGAGAAACTTGTCCAGCCCGGCCCAAGCACTGTAATATCGGGAGATATTCCGTTTACGCCTAAGGCAAAAAAGGTTATAGAGCTTGCGATGGACGAGGCGAGGAACCTGGGGCATAATTATATAGGGACAGAACACCTTTTGCTGGGCCTCATTCGCGAAGGGGAGGGTGTAGCCAGCCAGGTCCTCTTGAACCTCGGCCTTGACCTTAACAAGGTGAGGGACGAGGTCATGCAGCTTTTGGGATCGGCGACACCCGGTTACGAAACAGGCCAGAAACCGCATCCGGGCGGCCCTGTGGGGAAATCGAAGACACCGGCGCTGGACGCGTTTGGCAGGGACCTGACGCTTCTGGCCAAACAGGACAAGCTTGATCCTGTTATAGGCCGTATGGGCGAGATAGAGCGCGTAATCCAGATATTATCCAGAAGGACAAAAAATAATCCTGTGCTGCTGGGCGAGGCGGGCGTCGGCAAGACCGCCATCGTCGAAGGCCTGGCGCAGAAAATAATAGCGGGGGATGTGCCCGAGGTTTTAAAGGATAAACGAATCGTTATCCTTGACCTTGCGCTCATGGTCGCCGGGACTAAATACAGGGGCCAGTTTGAGGAAAGGATAAAGGCCGTCATGGACGAGCTTAAGCGCTCGGAAGACGTTATCGTCTTTATAGATGAGCTGCATACGCTCGTAGGCGCCGGCGGCGCCGAAGGCGCCATAGACGCGTCGAATATCCTGAAACCCGCCCTTTCGCGTGGAGAGATACAGTGCATAGGCGCCACTACCCTTGACGAATACCGCAAGCATATAGAAAAGGACGCGGCGCTCGAACGAAGGTTCCAAACCATCATGGTTGAACCTCCGTCGGTAAAGGAGGCGATAGAGATACTTAAAGGCCTCCGCGATAAATACGAAGCCCATCATAAGGTAAAATTCACGGACGAGGCCCTTGAGGCGGCCGTAAAATTCTCGGACAGGTATATAAGCGGCAGGTTCCTCCCCGACAAGGCGATAGATCTTATAGACGAAGCCGGTTCCAGGGCAAGGCTTTCCGTGATGACCGAGCCGCCGGATCTTAAAAAATTGGACGAGAGGATCGAACAGCTCAGGAAGGAAAAGGAAGACGCGGTAAAAACGCAGGATTTCGAAAAGGCCGCAAAATTCAGGGACGAGGAAAGAAAGGCCAAGGCAGAGGTCCTCAAGGTAAGGAAGGAATGGAAAGAGAAGAAGGGCGCCCTTGAGGTTACCGTAAACACCGAGGATATCGCGACAATCGTCTCAAAATGGACCGGCATACCGCTCATGAGGCTTGAGGAAAAAGAAAGCGATAAATTCCTTAAGATAGAGGAAGGCCTTCATAAGAGGGTCATAGGGCAGAACGAGGCCATTTTGGCGATAGCGCACGCGGTAAGGCGTTCAAGGGCAGGCATTAAAGACCCAAAGAGGCCCATCGGATCGTTTGTATTCCTCGGGCCGACAGGGGTCGGCAAGACCCTTCTCGCCAAGGCGCTGGCCGATTATCTTTTTGGAGATGAAAACGCGATCATACAGATCGATATGTCTGAATACATGGAAAAATTCAATGTATCAAGGCTGGTCGGGGCCCCTCCGGGATATGTAGGCTACGAAGAGGGCGGACAGCTTACCGAAAAAGTAAGGAGGCGCCCTTATTCGATCATCCTTCTCGATGAGATCGAGAAGGCGCATCCGGATGTATTTAATCTCCTTCTGCAGATCCTTGAGGAAGGCCGGCTGACGGATTCCTTCGGCAGAAAGGTTGATTTTAAAAACACCATCCTGATCATGACCTCGAACATCGGCGCGGAGATGCTGAAGAAACAGGGCTCGATAGGTTTCAAAAGCCAGCTGGAAGAGGTTTCGTACCAGCAAATGAAAGACCGCCTTCTTGATGAGGTGAAAAAGACCTTTAAGCCGGAATTCTTAAACAGGGTCGATGACATAATCGTATTCAGGTCGCTTACGAAAGAGGATCTTTACAAGATCATAGACATAGAGATAGCTGAGGTTGAAAAGAGGCTTCAGGACCAGGATATCACCCTTGAACTTACCAAAGAGGCCAAGGAATTTCTCATTGAAAAGGGATTTGACCAGGTATTTGGGGCAAGACCCTTAAAGAGGACCATACAGCGGTTCCTTGAGGACCCGCTGGCCGAGGAGATCATATCCGGCAGGTTTAAGAAGGGCGGTTATGTGAAGGTAACAAGCAAGATCGACCATCTTGTATTTGAGTCGGCAGATGCGAAGAGCACAGTTAATTAAGAGAAAAAAAGTTTCAACTATTTTATTCCTTATCGCCTTTTCGTGGGTAGGGCTCGGCATGGGGTTTGACATAAAAAGCGGCCTTATCGCCAAGGATTTCAGCGCCTTCCTGGAAAAAAGGCTGAACTCTATTTTTATCGGCAAGGAGGTAAGGCTGTCGGGTGTTGAAGGCGGACTTAGCAAACTGGCCATAGAGAATTTCAGCGTTTCTAAAAGACAGGCAGGCCCGCCTATTTTTTCCGCCGACAAGATAATAATCAAATACGGCCTCGCCGATCTTATGCTCAACCAGTTTGAAAAACTAGGCGAGATCTATCTGGTTTCGCCCGCGCTCGTTTTTACGCCCAATACGAAAGGCCAGATAGCCCTTTCAAAGCCCGGCGGCGCCCCCTATTTTTTAGGGACGTCTTTCTCTAAGGCGGGCCCGTTAAAATTCAATATATTAAACGGAAGCATAGGGGTATCCGGCAAAAGGCCGGTTCTTACCAATCTGGGCGGGTCTGTCACATTTCAAGAGTCGAACCTTATCTTTAATGGTCTCACGGGCGCATTCATAAATATACCCGTCTTAGTGAACGGGAGGATAGATAATATCATGGGTGATCCTGTCATAAAACTGAGGCTCACCGTGAAAGACAAATATTACAGCGCGACATTTACATTCAACAGCGGCGGCAAAAAAAGCGAAGGGGTTGTTCACGGCTCGCTTACGCTCTTTGACAGGTTTGACGCTCGTTTTAAGGGCAGGATAAATGTCGACGGAGAGACCCTTGAAATCAGCGATTTCGCTATCACTAACCCCCTTGACCCAAAAAGCGGATTTGTTTTAAACGGCGATATAAATCTCTCCGACAAGTCAGGCAAATTTAGCGCCGCCTCGATGGCCGAAAATGGTAAAGGGTTTATTGAGATCGTCGGCCGGATCACCGAAAAAAAGGCTCTTGCCGTCTACGCAAAGCTTAACCATATTGATTTTTTTGGAAACGATTTGCTGAGCGAGCTTGATCTAAGCACGACATTTTATAAGGGGCCGAATGAAATGGTGACCGGCAGCTTGAAGACCAGGAACCTCGTTGTGAATTATAAACCCTTCCATGATATAGATGCGAGCTGGGTGCTTAAAAAGAAGGAACTCTTTTTAACCAATTTCTCGCTGGGCGACGCCTACAGGCTCTTCGGAAAGCTCAAGCTGGCCTCGCCTTATGACCTGGACCTTAATCTGTCCATTAATAATGCCGACCTGGCGGATTGGCTTGTCTTTTCAAGGGCGGAAGAGAAAGAGGGCTTCGCCGGACTTATCAGCGGAAAGATAAAAATAAAGGGGCCGTTACAGGAACCGGTTACGGAAGGCAACATAAACGTTGAAGAAGGCAACATAAATGACATCAAGTTCAGCGCCATTAATTTTAACCTAAGGGGCCGCGGCCCGCTTTTTACCATCGCGGATTCAAGGCTCATAAAGGAAGGCGGCGTCCTTTTTATCAGCGGCGAGGTCGATTTGCGGAAAATCGGAAAGAGAAACATATTTGAAAATGTCAAGATTGAGACGGATCATAAGGTTATAGTCTGGGAAGGCTGGGACATCACAAAGTCTACCTCTGAAATAAAGGCGGAGAAAAGCCTTGGGGAGGACTTTGGCGTAAATTTCAAGACATACGTCAATGCGGGAGAAACAAACGAAGAACGTAAGGAAAGCGAGATAGGCCTGGATTATAAGATAAAAAAAGACGAAAATATAAACATTAAAATGAAGACAGACAGCGCGTTTGTCGGAATTGAGCACAAGATAAAATTCTAAATATGCTGGAAAGATTACGGGAGATAGGCCAAAAGATCCTGGTTTTTTTAAGATATGCCGGCGGCATATGGGCGCTTTTTATTGAAACCCTGCTCTGGACATTCAGACCGCCTCTTAAAAGAAAGCATATCCTGGAACAGATGCACAAGGTAGGCGTTCAGAGCCTGCCGATCGTGTTCCTGACAAGCCTTTTTACGGGGATGGTGCTTGCCCTTCAGAGCGCTTATCAGATGCAGAGAATCTCCGCAACCATGTACATCGCCTCATTGGTATCCCTGTCCATGTGCCGCGAGCTCGGCCCCGTGCTTACCGCGCTGGTAGTAGCCGGCCGCGTAGGCGCTTCCATTACGGCGGAACTTGGCGCCATGAAGGTTACCGAACAGGTAGATGCCCTTGAGACCCTTGCGACAAATCCCGTAAAATATCTTGTTGTCCCAAAATTCGTGGCCCTGTTTTTCATGCTTCCCATCCTGACCGTATATGCCGATTTTATCGGAATAGTCGGCGGTTACATGGTGGGCGTCGGTAAACTCGGCATCAGTTCATCTCTTTATTTAAGGATGACCTTCGATCCCCTTGTGCTTAAAGATGTGTTTACAGGCCTTATAAAATCATTCGCCTTCGCCGTGATCATATGCGTTGTCGCATGTTTTCAGGGGCTTAACACGGAAGGCGGCGCCGAAGGGGTCGGCAAGTCCACTACACTGTCCGTCGTAATGAGTTTTATAATGATCATAGCGGCCGATTGCTTCTTTACGGCGCTGTTTTATTTCGCCTTTTAAAAAGGCACAGATTACACAGATAAATGATAGAGATAATAAATCTTTGCAAGTCATTTAACGACCATATGGTCTTCGATAACCTGAATCTTACCATAAATACCGGCGAGACGATGGTTATAATCGGAAGGTCCGGCGTCGGGAAAAGCGTCCTTTTAAAACACATAATAGGCATAATGAAGCCGGATTCCGGCCAGATAATAATAGATGGAACCGACATAACAAAACTGGCCGGCAAAGAGCTTGACAATTTCAGGGTAAGGTTTGGTATGCTCTTCCAGGGCGCAGCCCTGTTTGATTCCCTTACCATAGAGGAAAATATAGGGTTTAACCTTATCGAACATTCCAATATGCCAAAGGGCGACATCAGGAACAGGGTTGCCGAATGTCTGGGCCTTGTGGGCTTGAAGGGGATAGAGGATCTCAAACCGGCCGAATTATCAGGAGGCATGAAGAAAAGGGTAGGCCTGGCAAGGGCCATATGCATGAATCCCGAGATCATGTTATATGACGAACCAACAACGGGCGTTGACCCCATAATGGGCGACGCGATAAATGATCTTATCAAGAACCTTCATGATAAACTTAAAGTTACATCGGTTGCTGTTACGCATGATATGGTCAGCGCCTACAAAATCGCTTCAAGGATAGCGATGTTATACAAGGGAAAGATAGTCGCGGTTAGTACGCCAAATGAAATAAAGAGCACAACAAATCCGATTGTGAAGCAGTTTATAACAGGCGCCGCGATTGGCCCGATAACTGAAAATGAGGAGGGGGAAGGGGGGGTGAGATAATGGAGGCAAGACCCATAAGTTTTGAAGTAAAGGTCGGCATATTCGTTTTTATAGGCATACTCATAATGTTTATCATAGTCTTTTCAATCGGTGAATTCTACATCTTCAAACCGGTTTATAAGATTAAAGTCCTTTTTGGGTTCGCCAACGGCATAGAGGTCGGCGCCCCTGTCAGGCTTGCCGGCGTAAATGTTGGAGAGATTGAGAATATCGGCGTTTATTATGACGAACGATTGAACAGGACAAAGGTTTTTCTAATCTCTAAACTAAAAAAAGAGGCCAAGATTGAAAAAAACTCCGTCTGCAAGATAAATACCCTCGGGCTGCTCGGAGAAAAGTACCTTGAGATATCGCCCGGGACGGCCGACTCGGGATTCCTCCAGAATGACAGCGTGATTGAAGGGCAGGACCCTGTTCCTGTTGAAGAGGTCACAAAGACCGTGCAGGAACTCTCTGAGAGCGCAAAGGCCGCCGCTCAATCCGCAAAGGAGATCCTTGAGAAGATAAAGAGCGGCCAGGGCACGCTGGGAAAACTTTTGGTGGAAGATGACATCTATAATGAGCTTAATACCACCGCTGGAAATCTGAAGGAATTCAGCGATGATATAAGAAGACATCCGTGGAAGCTCCTTTATAAAGGAAAGGAAGACAAGGAGACTAAAAAATGACCCTTCTATTTATCCGCATTTTTTTCATTATATTAAGCACGGTTATAGGTTTTTTTACTGGCATTTCTTTTATTTCGCCAGAAATGAAATGGGGTATCATCGGAGGAATGACGGGTTTTTTTGCCTCCGTCGTCCTTATAACGTTTGAAAGCTGGATGCGCAAGGTTTCCGTGAGAAACCTGTCAGCGGCCGTCTTCGGCCTTATTTTTGGCCTGTTCATGTCATGGGTGCTGACTAGCGCCATAAAACTGGTACCGATGGACCCAAGGGCGTTTTCCACGATCCAGATTATCCTTACCCTGATATTCTGTTATCTGGGCATGGTCATAGCGATAAGGGGAAAGGATGAATTTAACCTCGTCATACCTTATGTAAAATTTACCCGTCAGGACCAGAGGGACGAGATCATACTGCTCGATACGAGCGTTATCATAGACGGCCGGATCGCGGATATCTGTTCTACCAAGTTTATTGAAGGAAGAATAGTCATTCCGAGGTTTGTATTAAAGGAACTTCAGCAGATAGCGGATTCTCCGGACGCGCTAAAGCGAAACAGGGGGCGCCGCGGCCTCGATATCTTAAACAGGATCCAGAAGGATACGACGATGGACGTTAAGATAGAAGAGGAGGACTTCCCCGATATCCCCGACGTCGACGCCAAACTGGTCAAACTCGCGCAGCTGCTTGGCGCAAAGGTTCTTACAAACGATTATAACCTTAACAAGATCGCCCAGCTGCAGAGCGTGACGGTTTTAAACATAAACGAGCTTGCGAACGCTTTAAAGCCCGTAGTCCTGCCCGGAGAGCTGCTTGAGGTCCGCATAGTAAAGGAAGGCAAGGAATTCAACCAGGGCGTGGCCTATCTGGAAGACGGCACCATGATAGTTGTGGATAATACACGGAATCTTATAGGCCAGACGGTCAGGGCCGTCGCCACAAGCGTTCTCCAGACGTCAGCGGGCCGCATGATCTTCGCCAAACTCGAAAGCGGCGATTATCATTCCGGCCGCAAGCAGCGGTAATAAATGAAAACGGAAGCGATTGTGGCCTCTGCGGGAATAGGCAAGAGGCTTAAAAGCACGCCCGGGGTCAGAAAACCTTACCTTAAGATCTCGGGAAAACCCATCCTCATACATACCCTGCAGGCCCTAAGCGCCTCCAGCGCGATTGACAGCATAATTGTCGCCGTCCACAGGCTGGATAAAAAAAGGTGTGAAGGCCTTATAAAGAGATATAATATAGGGAAGATAAAGGCCGTCATTTCAGGCGCGTCTGAAAGAACAGGGACCGTATCAAAGGCCCTCGCGCTTTTGGATGGCGATACTGACATTGTCCTTATTCATGACGGGGTCAGGCCATTTATAGGCCGGGCCCTTATAGCTCGGGCCGTAGAGTGCGCGAAGAGATCAGGGGCGTGCGTGGTAGGCGTGCCGGTGAAGGCGAC
>JAQURK010000009.1 GCA_028715645.1 Candidatus Omnitrophota bacterium
AACTATATTATCCTTTTCGATGTTTTCCTTTATGATCTCGGCGAATTGCCTATCCACCCTCTTTCTAAAATGAGCCACCGGCTCAGACCCGGGTATATCAATCTTGCTGGGCCCGAACCTGAGCCACCTCTTGAATTTACTGTCATATAATCCGTTTATCTCATCCGGCGTCTTATTTTCCCACTCGCCAAGGCCGATCTCTTTTAGATGTTCCCTCCTTATTATTTTCAGGCCAAGCGCCTGCGCGATCGGGCGGGCGGTCTGAATCGAGCGGGCAAGAGGGCTTGAATAAAGTCTGTCTATCTGCATTTTTTTAAATCCCTTGGCAAGGATTACCGCCTGGGACCTTCCAAGTGCCGAGAGCCCCGGATCGCTGTTTCCCTGAATTCGGTTTTCTCTGTTCCATGTCGATTCCCCGTGACGGATCAAATATAGATTCATCTTTAAAAAGGCCTTATTATGTTCAACCTTATAATGAATATCGCTATAACGCTGTATATAACAGCGGCCAACAGCATAAGCCAGAGTCTATTTTTTATTAGGCCTTTTATGCTGAAGGCCCCAGCCCCTATATACATCAATACTATCCCTAAAATATTCGTCAACCAATAAGCAGCCAGAAACACGGGTAAAAATATCCCGGGAATCAATTTATTAAAAAAACCGGCGGCCAAATACGACAGGGGCAGGTTTATAAAGGGGTCGTTCCACCATGTAAGCGGAGACAATAACCACCCAATAAAACTAATGATCAAAAGATGTATCTTATTAAGACGCACTATGATTTATAACTTAACGCCGCGGAAAGGGCGGTCTCATCTATAAAGCGGCCTTCCACATCAAGATACCAGTTTTTGGGGAGATTGAACTTTGAGCCGGCTATAAGGCCGAAATGGTCCTTTGCCCCGTTCCATGACCAACTCTCTTCTACGCTGTCCTTCCTTATTATATATAACTGCGATACCTTTACCCCGATATAAGGGTCCAGGCGCCAAAAGCCCTTTGAGAATAAAAGAGAGCATTGCCACTCATCCCAGATCGCGGTGTAATTTACGTCGTTTATCTTTTCGCTTGGCGGATGCGCGCTGATATGCTGAAAACCTAATATACCCCTCATCCTCTCCGGTTCGTTGTTGTAAATCCTGAATCTTAAGCCATAGGCCCCGCTAAAACCAACATCATATTTAAGACGGCCCTGTCCGACCGTATCAAACGCGATGTCGCCGGCGCCCAATTTACCGTCAAAAGACAACCAGTCATAGATCCCGTATGAGGCGTTGTAAAAAAATTGCCTCGCCCTGGCGTCACCGAGCCCTTTTGGCATTTCCCTTCCAAAGACATAGTTCGCTTCAAAACCCATGAACCACTGGCCGCGTTTTGGCATATCTGGCCCATAGGCAGGCGCCGCATAACAAATCCCTGCTGCCAGCAGGGTAAAAACAGCAAGCCGGCCGGCCCTAAATACCGATTTCAAAATTTTCAGAGCCGTCATTTAATATTACTCTGTCTTTTTGAATATCGACTACCGTGTTGCCGCCTATCTTGTCGCCTATGCCCACGATACTGCCTCCGATTATCGCCTTTGGAGATTTCTCATCCCAAAGTATGCCGGCAAGGCCGGCATCCGTAAGAGAGATCCTTGTAAGAAACGGGTTCCTGCCCCATGATGTAAACCTTGTCCTTTCGGCCCGGCGGGGCGGCGGTATGGCAGCTGTTTCCGTGTCAGACGACCTTAGATATATCTCTATGCCCAATCTGGCCGCTATCTTCCTGGCATCGCCCTCAAGGCCGGCCATGTCAAATGACTTGACCTTTATCACGCCTTTTTTAAAATCCGCGAGCGACCCTGTAAAGATGGCGAATTTTTGATATGTCGAATCAAGATCGATGGCAACAGGCAATATCTTATATTCAGGCCGGTCAGAACCGGTTATTTCCCCCGGCTTCATTGAATGGACATTGATTCCCATTACCGCGCAGTATTTGGTCAGCTCGTCTATGGCGCGGGCGGCGTCCGACTCCGGCATCATCTCCCTGCCTTGCGCCCTCCCTGGTCCCCCCGCGTACTCTATTATCTTGCGCGCCTCAAGCAGTCTTTCCTCGGCGCTTTTGCATTCAAGGCATTTTTTGGCGGCGGCCCTAAAGAGCGGGGCATAAAAAATGAGGTAGATAAGAAACAGGAATACCGCGACGGCCGCCGACAATACCATAACGGGTTTTTTCAGTTTAATCATCATTTTTGGTCAGGCCGGCACTGCAATTCAAATTCAATGCCGGCGGCGCCTCCCATATCCCTGGTGCCGAGGAGTTTTACGCTGTTAAACATGCCTTTTTCCAGTACAAGCATGAACTTTGAGACATTTTTTTCTTCTCCGCCCGCCGCGATGCCCTTTATGGTAATGATATTATTTTTCATGTCTAAACCGGTAAAATTTATATAATCCGGGGTTATATTGCTCAATTCCTTAAAAACGTCTTCCCATGCCGGTTCATCTACGAGAAGCGCGTCGGCCAGGGCCTTTGCCCCTGCCTCTTTAAGGCCCGGCTTCAGCCCCGAAAGTTCCAGGTTAGCCACCTCGATCCTTTTTTGTAAATTTCCACCCTCGATCCTTGCCCCAATGTAAATAAACGCCGCTATGAGGATAGCCGCGGCGCCCGCCGCCTCAATAGTGCCTCGTTTAAGGAGCCTTCTTGTCTCCTCCCTTATTTCGGGTGGAAGCAGATTTATGCCCTTGGCGCCGCAGAGAGCGGCGCCTGAGGCGATTGCCATCCGGTGCGAGGCATTATTAAGGGCCTCCCCAAGCCTGACCTCAGTCCCGATCCTTTCAGACAATGCCTTTGCCAGCCCTCCCAGTTCTGAGCCTCCCCCAAACAACAGGACCGAGCCTATCTGAGCGCCTTTTACCTCTTCCCTGTAATAATCAAAACACCTTTCTATCTCGCTGACCAATTGTTCAAGCGGCATTCTCATCATGTAGAGGATCTGGTTTGTGGAGATCTTGTCGTCGATCAGTTTCAGCTCGGAATCGGAGGGCAGCCCTGTCTCAAGCTTTATCTTTTCCGCCTCGGCGAATGAAAGCTGTATCTTTCCTCTTTCGGATACAAGCACCGCCGTCATCGCCTTTGTAAAATCGTTTGCCGAAATAGGCAGCTTGCGGCCGAACTCAAAACGCCTTCCCCTTGAAATTATCAGTTCGGTGCGCGATTCTCCTATATCGATAAAGCACCTTGCCGTTTCATCGGAATATAAACGCCCGGCCAGCCCATGCAACGCGTAAGATGACGGCACAAAAGCGGCGGGTTTAAGCCCTGCCCTCGCCAATAGAGAAAGGTATCTATCCGCGGTCTTTTGAGGCGTCTCGGCCAGAAGGACCTCATATTTCCTGATGCCTTTCTCCTGAACCTCGCCCAGGATTTCGAAATTAAGCAGGGAGCTGTCCAGAGGGAAAGGAAAATAATTTTTTGCGACGAGCCTTATGCCGGAGCTCAGTTCCTGTCTCGGCATGTAAGGGACTACTATTTTTTTGACGGCGGTCTCGGGACAATTTATGGCCGCGATGATCTTTGCCTTTTTTAAATCTATGCCCTTGAATAATTCCTTCAGCGCGGATACGGCCTCCTGTTCCCATCGCCCGGCGTCGCCCTGGGTTTTAATTTCTTTTAAATCCGCCCGGACAAGCTCAAGTCCGCCGTTTTTACCTGAAAATTGGGCAAGCTTTATCGAACTTGAACCTATATCCAGGCCGATCACCTGGTCTTTTTTAAACAGCCGGAACAATTTCATTCCAATCCTTTTGCGATATAACCGCAGTAGTACCACTCGCAGTATAGCTAAAACCTGGCGGCATGGGCGCAAAAATATTCTCATTATAATTAAGGGTAAAGTTGCTACCGTATTTCATTGAAATATTACTGCTTGCTAATACAGTACCGCTAAAAGTAGTATTTATTAGATAATCAAATGTGATATTTTGCTCTGCAATAATCAACCCGTTAACTGTACTATTCTGCAAGCCCACTTTAGGATTACCTACGCCTGTGCTATTAATTTGGCCTTTGGTAGCCAGGGCAGGATAATTATTGGCAGGGTTTATCTGAATATTATTTGCTGAATTATTAAAATCTATGTTTCCTATAGCGATAATTGTAGCATTTATTACGGCGTTATCGCCTATGGTAACTTTTTTAGTTGTATAATACACCCCCGTAAAAGTGCCATTTTGAAATGTAAGATCAGTAGTATAATATTTACTTTGAGCCTGGGCAAGCGTTTTATAATAATCATAATCTATGGCAGGATTAATCATGGGGAAACCATCAGTTACCGTACCATTAATCACCATATTTCCATAATTCACCACTTGCACATGGCAGCTCACATTACCGTTTACTGTTCCGTTAGAGTTTTGAAAATCAAGATTGCTGCCGTCAGCGTGAATGCTACGCACTAAAACCGAAGAAGTCAGGGCCATGCTATGCGTAATTTTTCTATTCATTACACCTACGGTTCCGATCGAGCTAAAGGTATAAATACTATTGTTTTTAACCACACTTACCAAATAAGTCCCGTCACCTAAAGAGCCGCTTAGTGGCGTAGGATTATTTTGGTAATTGACATCATTCTTAAGTGTATAAAATGCCTTCTGTAGTCCTGCGTCAGCCAGCCAGAGCGTCTTGTGGCTGACAATATCATAACCTGAACCTTTGGTTTGGATGGAAGTCAGAGATAAAAAAGCGGCGGTAATCGCCGCAAGCGTTGCCATTACTATAAACGTCAGAATTAATACCGCGCCTTTCTTATTTCTCATGATTTGCATGTTTCGTTTACCGTACACGGTACACGATTAAAGATTTCTTGGTCTAACCTTCGTCTTTGACCTGATTGTCTCGCCTTTCCTGGTAATGCTCAAATCAAGAGTGACTAAATTAGAGCTCAAAGATAAATCTGAAGTCGGCGGCGGCAAGACATCGATAATTTTAATGTCTCCTGAACCATAAGTAAAAGTGCCGCTAAGCCCTCCGGTCAAAGTAGCTTTCTTAAGCTGATATGAACTTTGATTAAAGCCGGGCGGATAAGAGTCACCTGCATTATAGAGGTAATAAATATAATAGTTAGTCAAGTCATGAGTAAACCTTGTTTCGTCATTATTCACCGCACTTACCTGCCTGGCCTCTCTTAAATCTCGCACCACCTCTTCTATGCCTCTATCAAGACTTATATCAATCCCTGAACGCGTCTCTTGAATTGACCAGCTCAACAATACTGCACGAAGTATGTACACTATAACCCCGGTCAAAATAACAAACATTAGAATGGTAATTATCAGCTCCGCCAGCGTTAGCCCCTTTTTCAGGTTCATAGTTTCTACTGCGTGCTATAATCCGCTATTAGAGTACTTAAAGTAAAACCTGTCTGGCCGCCTTTTGCATCCCAATTTACAGTAACATCCACCTGCATTGGGTTTTGGCCTTCAGCAACATTTACAGTTGTCAAGAAGCGGGGAAAATCAGGGTCAGCTGTAGGTCCGCTGTCGGCTAAGTCCGCAAAGGCCGAGTTCTTAATTTCTTCCATCTTTGCCTGTGCGATATTTAAAGCCAGATCCACGTTCTCGACGTCAGTGGTAGCGTACAATCCCGTGTTGAATGCCCACATTATAGCGACCACCCCTGCGGTAAGAACAACAGCGGCAATAAGAACCTCTAATAAAGTAAAGCCCTTTGGCACGTGATTAGGGCTGCGTGTCTTTGGAGCTTCCATTGGTGACATAGATACAGCTTGAGCCATTTGTCTCAGTCACGACACCTGCGGTGCTGACGGCTGCGCTTCCGTTGCCGCCCGATCCTACGGAATAAATGACATAATATTTAACCGGCGAGGCCCCATCGGTTGCATAACCATAGTTATTTGAGCCGTTAAAGGGATCCGTTGGAAGAGCGGCGCCAATAATATTTGGGGTTGCGCTAGTCAACGAGCTAAGCGCCGCCGGATAGGTATTGTTATTATGAATATAATAACTTTCAAGCCCGGTCTGAAGAGTCCTCAATTCACCTTTTGCCTGGGCGATCTTTCCCTCTTCCTGCATCCCTCTAAAGCGAGGCAGTGCTATTCCGACTAATATTGCAATAACGGCTATGACAATCAAAAGTTCAATTATCGTAAAACCTTTATTTTTAAACATCCCAGTTCCCCCCTTTCTTCGCGGCTTATCCGCGCAATATCTTTATCATATCAAAAATTGGCATAAGCATCGAGGCCATTATAAGCCCTACCATGCCGCCCATTATGACTAAAAATACCGGTTCAATGACTGTGGTTAATTTCTTGACCGCGTAGCCGACCATCATATCGTAGAAATCCGCGATCCTGTTCAGCATCCCGTCGAGGTTGCCCGTCTCTTCTCCCGCCGAGACCATCTGGACGACATCAGGCGGAAATTCTCCGCTTACCTTTAGTGACTCGGCCATGCGTTCGCCCTTCTCAACGCCTTTTTGAACATTCATTATGACCCGGCCAAGTACCTCGTTACCGACAACCTCTTTTGTAATCTCAAGGGATTTAAGTATAGGGACGCCGCTAGCCAAGAGCGTTGCCAGCGTCCTTGAAAAGCGCGACATGGCGGCCTTCCGGTACAACGGCCCTACGATGGGCGCTCTCAGTTTCAACCTGTCGAAGAAAAGAGAGCCCCCGGCTGTTTTTATATAATACCTTAAGCCGACCAAAAGAATGCCTATGGCCGCTATAAAAAGATACCAGGAGGTTTTTATCGCCGTTCCTATTTTATAAACGACCAGGGTCAGGGCGGGCAATTTTATGCCTGCTTTTAAATATATCTGGGCAAACTGCGGTATGACCGACGTTACTATAAAAAGGGTGACCGCGATGCCGGCGAACAAAAGCAGGGTAGGATAAAAAAGGGCTCCTCTTATCTTTTGTCTTAAGTCCTCCCTGCGCTCTGAAAAATCCGCGTATCGCATAAGGACCGTATCAAGTTTTCCGCTCTCCTCCCCTACCGCCACCATGCTGACAAAGAGCTTGTCGAAGATGCGCGGATGAGACGCAAACGCCTTCGAAAGGTCGGCCCCTGCCTCCACCTGCCTCGCGACATCACCGATGGTTTTCTTTAACTTCCTGTTTTCTATCTGCCTGCCGAGGGAAGACAGGCCTGTCAGCACCGTTATCCCCGCGCTTATCATATTGGAAAATTGGATATAAAACATCAGCATGTCCGACGGGCTTATCTGCTTTATCTTTTCAATTATGGAATCCGGCGGCTCTCCGGCGGCCGTCTCGTTTACTGTGGTGGTCATGTAACCCATTTTATGCAGCTTATCGACAAGGCCTGTTTTATCCTGCGCCTCCATTGCGCCCTTTACCTGGCGGCCGTTTATGTCACGCGCCTTGTAAACAAAAGTAGGCACGATCAATCCTCCTTTGTAACGCGCAGGACTTCCTCCTGGGTTGTGAGCCCGGCCTTGACCTTAAGCATCCCATCCTCCTTAAGGCCCGTCATACCGGCTTCCAGGGCCTTTTTTCTTATCTCGTCGGCGGAGGCCTTGGACGCTATCAAGTCCCGTATGTTATCGTCTATAGGCATCAATTCAAAAATGCCTATCCTGCCTTTATAGCCCGTGTTCATGCACTTAGGGCAGCCCTTTGCCTGGCAGTTTGGGCATATCGTCCTTACCAGCCTCTGCGCAAGGACGCCTATAACGGCGGAAGAAACCAAAAACGGCTCTATGCCCATATCGAGCATCCTCGCTATCGCGCCGGGCGCGTCGTTTGTATGAAGGGTGGAAAAAACAAGATGGCCGGTAAGGGCCGCCTGTACTGCTATCTCGGCGGTCTCAAAATCCCTCATCTCGCCTACCATGATCACATCGGGGTCCTGCCTTAATATTGAGCGCAGGCCTGTGGCGAAGGTAAGATCTACCTTCGGGTTAATCTGGATCTGCCTGATACCCTCAAGCCTGTATTCGACCGGATCCTCGATGGTAACGATATTTTTTTCGACCGTATTTATCTTCTTTAGGGACGCGTAAAGCGTAGTTGTCTTGCCGCTGCCGGTAGGGCCTGTGACGAGTATGATACCATGCGGCCTGCTTATGAGCCTTTGATATCTTTCAAGGACCCCGGGAGAAAATCCCGTATCCTTTAGGTTCAGGACGGCATTCGAGATGTCTAAAAGGCGCAGAACGACATTTTCGCCGTGTACCGTAGGGACACATGAGACCCTGACGTCTATATTGCGGCCTTCCGCCTTTATCGAGAACCTGCCATCCTGCGGCTTACGGCGTTCCGCGATATCAAGGTTTGCCATAATCTTTATCCTGGAGGCGATGGCGGATTGGAGGTACTTTGGCGGAGAAGAGATCTCATGAAGCATGCCGTCGACCCGAAGTCTCGTCTTAAGGGCGCCCTCCTCCGGCTCTATATGTATGTCGCTTGCCCTTTCCTGGATGGCCTTCATAATGATAAGATTGACGAGCTTTATGACTACCGGCTCCTCGACGATCCCTTTAAGCTTGTTCGTGTCAATCTCCCTGCCATCCTTTATATCTAGCCTTTCCTGGTCGATGGATTTTATCAGGTCCTCCATGGAACCCTTTGCCCCGTAATATTCATCAAGGGCCCTCCTGATCTCTGCCGCGGTCGCTATGGCGGGTTCAATGATCATATCAGTCTTTGCCCTTATCTCGTCCATCGCGAAGATATCCCAAGGGTCAAGCATGGCGCAGGTAAGTCTGTTCCCTATCTTTAAAACGGGGATAACCTGGTATTTCCTGGCGAGTTCTTCGGATACGAGCTCTACTATCTTTGGATCGATGATATAATTGGCAAGGTCTATCCTCGGCAGGCCGAGTTTATCGCTTAAAAACGTAACGAGGTCCTCCTCCGCGATAAAACCCAGGCGCACAAGGGTGTCCCTCAGGCGCTGGCCGGAATACCCTTCATCCGCCTCGGCCTGTTTGAGTTGTTCCGCGGTAAGTATCCCCGCCTCAACCAGACTCTCGCCTAAGGATTTTCTTTCCTTTTTCACTTTATCCCAGGAGGCCTTTTATCTTTTCTAAAAGGGCGTCTGTCTCAAAAGGCTTGACGATATAATCATCCGCGCCTACCGACTTGGTGCCGGTCTTTAAATATTCCTTCTGGTCCGGTTTTGCGCTAAACAGAATTATGGGTATCGCGCTGGTATCCTCATCGGCCCTCAATTCCCTGCAAACCTCATAGCCGTCTTTATCCGGCATCATGATATCGAGCAGTATCAGGTCGGGTTTTTCCCTTTTTGTTATCTCTAAGGAACGCTTGCTCGTGTACAAAGGGACGATATGATAATTGCGAAGCTCCAGCTTTGTCTTAAGCAGGCCAACGAGGTCCACCTCGTCGTCTATGATCAAAATCTTCTTTTTCATCCCATCCTCCTGTTTATTGCGTTTTTAAAAGTTCTTCTATTTTCCCAAGGAGGGCCTGGGGCTCGAAAGGTTTTGTTATATAAGCGTCCGCCCCGACTTCCTTGCTGAGTTTCATATCGGATTCCTGGGCCCTGGCGGTAAGCATTACTATGGGGATCTTCATATAACGCTGGTCGCGCTTAAGCATTGCGCAAACCTTGTAACCGTCTATCTTGGGCAGCATCAGGTCTAATATGATAAGGTCGGGATTATCCTTCCTGGCCTTATTAAGCCCCTCTTGCCCGTCATGCGCGATAATAGTCGAAAAACCGGCCGCCTCCAGGCGTATCTTTATGACCTCCACCAGGTCGGCCTCATCATCAACTATCAATATCTTTCTCGAATGGGACATGGTTAATCAGTCCTTTCCCTTATAATAATAATATAAGTATTACTACTTGTCAAGGTCGGCGGGACTCACCGCGCGATAAGATCATTGAAAGGCTGTTTGATACAAAATGGATCTTTGCGTGTATTCCTTTTTTTTCTTTTATGAACTTTACAGCGGCGTTTATGGTAGAAAATGAAATAAACGGCAGGCCGGCGGTATAGCGGGCTGCCCTTGGCCCGATAAAACCGAGGCGGGCGCGGGTCATTGCCTTTGCCACCATATACGCACGATGTTCTCCGGCAACACAGCCCTTTCTTTTTACGCCTTTTATCAGGGCCTCAGGGGAACGCATCCTTTTTAGGGACGCGGCGAACCTCTTTTCGGCTATACCGGCGCCGAAACCCTCTTTTAATGAGGCCATTACAAGGACCATGCCTCCTTTTTTTACTATCGGCCATTTTGTATTAAGGATATAATTAAACGCCCGGGAGGCCTGATATAAATTCAGATCTTTAGGCGCGCCAACGGCGCATATGACCGCGTCAAACTCTTCTAGAAGCTTTTTTTCAAACATCCGTCCGGCGAATTTTACGCCTTCGTTAAATACCCGTCTTAACCCGCCCCTAAACACCTTTTTTAAATTCCCGTCCCTATCATTTACGATATTTACGGCGTCTTTTACCGGCAGGCCCTTTATTATCTCCCAGAGGCATTTTTGGAACGGGTTGTTTTGAAGTTCGCCCAGCGCCGTGCCCGGCTTATCCAGGAACCTGGGATGGTGCGTGGCATTAATTGTTTCTTCCCCTGCCAGGCCTATGGCGATCGTCTTCGGGCCGCCGCTGTAACCGGCGTAAAGATGCGGTTCAATAAGGCCGATGACCGCGATATGGTCGGCATCAAACAGATTTTTATTCAGGACAATGGGGATGCCGTCTTTTGTCTTTCCTTTAAACACCAAATCGCTCTTTTTCTGCGTATGGGTTATGACTTCATACTTAGAAAAAATTTTCTCACCTACCAAATTTTTCAATTCACTTTTTGTATGCGGCTTATGCAAGCCCGTCGCGACAATTATCTTTATCGTCCTTCGTCCCATCCGCCTTCGCCAAGGCTTCGGCGGACAGGCGTCCCTCGTCCTTCGTAGCAACTCCGGTAAAATGACCTTAAGATGCGCCTTGCGCGTCGAATCCGGAACAACAATGAGCGCCTTACTCATACGCCGAAAACATCCTTTCTTCTCTGGCGGGATGATATGATAATTTTACTTTCCTTAGGTTCTCAAGCCCTGAATCGTCCATCAGGTTAATATATTCCGCGCCGCTCTCAGCGCAGAATTCCCTGAATATAAACTGCGCCAGGCCCTTTATGCCAAGATCGGCCACCTCAAACAATATCACAAATGTGCCATTGCCCAACGGATAACCGAATGTGTAGGCCGCTATCCTGCCGTCCACCTTTACAACCCGGCCTAAAAAGTCAAGGTCACGGAATCTTTCCATCGCCTTCTTATGAGCGCCGAATGAATCTTCAAGGAGGGCCTTGTAATAATTATCTTTATGCGCCTTTGCTCTTTCCCGGCTCCAATGTTTGAATAACTCCACGCATTCTTTAGCGTCTTGGCCCCTGAATTCGCGGTATTCAAATCCCCGGTTGTTTTTTAAAAAATAATTGCGCAGGGCGCGCTTTGCCTTATAACCATCGCCTGCTAAGGCTGTTAAGTCTTTTTGACTGCAGATGTATTCGCGCCCCTTTTCCTTTATTTTATAACCCAAGGATTCAAAAAAACCTGTACTGCCTTCCGGTATATCCTCTATCCTGGAACACGCCTTGTTTTTATTCAAGCTGGACATTAATTTAAAACATGCCCTTATAGTCTTTTCTTTTAATTCCTTTCCCAGCGGCATTATAGGCATAAAAAAAGTATTTCGGGTCTTGCAAAAAAGGCAGAAGCAATTATCCGTTATAATCCAGTAATAATCGAGCATTCCCGTCCATACATAATTGGCCGCGAATGAATAACTGGAAAACGGTTTATCTGCCTTATTTAAATATTTCTCAAAGAGCGCCTTGTCGCCTATAAGAAACCTGTTCAATGAGGGTGGGGTCTTTATATCAAACCTTTCCAAAATCTCTACATCATCCTGGAATCTTAAGACATATTTTGCATCAATCTTTTTCAGGACAGTTAGAAGATAATTTTTGTATTTTTGGAATTTGGAATTTGTTTCGGATTTCTCAATATATGGGCATTTCGTGTCCACGCCCAGCACGATGTTCTTATAATTCTTATCCCACATTACAACGAACGGATAAATCCTGCAATCAAGAGGCCTCTTATCATAGTCCCTGCATTCGTTTTTGGCGGGATCAAAATCGCCGCAGATAAAACGATCCTTATAGCCGGCTAATCGCCTTCCAACAGGAGCGAGGGGCGTCTCCAGATCCAAAAACCTGCAGCAGACATCGCAGTTTGCGCATTCATCCAATAAAAAATTTTCAGTTTTTTGTTCCATTATTTATCTGACTTTTATAATACGCCAGGCATTCAGGTCTGAGGCATAATTCGTAGTATAGGTATTTACGGAGGCGAGGATATACTGCGGGTCTTTTAAAAGTTTAAACGGTATCTTTATGTAAACCGAGTGATCTTTTTGTTCCATCTTTATTTCTTCAGAGTCAATAAATTTCCCGCGATCCAGTATCCTGACGCCTTCAGAGCGGACATTTATCTTTATCTTTGGCATCTGGGAAAATTCTATTTCGGGATTATATCCTTCAAGGTTAAGATAAAAACCCCGCGGTTTTCCGGATTCCCGTTTAAGGAATATGCTGACAATAAGTTTATCGTCAATCCTGCCGTAAGTAACCGTCCTGTTCCGGAAGACTGTGGCTATTTGGAACCTCGCTTTTTCCGGGAGATCTCCCAGGTTATCCAATTCCACGACCGGATAATCCCCAAACAGTTCGTTTTTCCTCGCGAACGCCGTCAGATAAAAAGCGCTGTCCGAGCACTGGCTCCTGTATTTTCGGATTGCCATATATTTTCTATTTACTTCTTCTTTGGATAAAGCGGAAGACTCCCATGCGATCTGGCTGTCCTTAAGAGAGGCCGGTATTTCAAGGGCGAGATCGGGGTGATAATTGCGCGGTCTTGGCCAGCCATAGCAATGGATCAGGTAAGGATGGATCTCAGGTTCCGGGATGACGCCCTTCAGCTGCCAAAGCGCCACCCTTAAAAAAAGGTACATCGACCTGTGGTCCCTGTTTGTGTCGACCGAATCTGTGACAAATATCATCGTAGGTTTATATTGTTTTAACACCGACTCGATGTCCCCTACGATGGCCTCTCCCTTGTAAGGCGCGTTAGGGGTGAGGGCATTTTTATAAGGGACCTGCGATATCCTTGTCAGCATATTCTTAAAGGGCCTTACCTCCCCCCAATATCTTAAAAAGATGGCGAGTGTGCCGAAATCCGGATAGCCTAAAAATATCAGTTTTTCCTCGGGGACGCCCAAAAACTTCATGGCGGAAATCGCCTCTTTTTGCCTCATGACGCCCATCTCGACAAGGGCCCTCTGCTTAAATACAAACCTTTTCTCGTAAACAATAAAGGCGAGCTCGTTATGCTCGCCGTTAGTGAGATACATTATCCTTAAGTCCGCGCCTGCTTTAACTGCCTTCTGGATGATACCCGCGGCGCCAAGGGTCTCATCGTCCGGATGCGGCGCCATAATAAGAACGCGGTCGGCGCTTGTTATCTGCCTTAATTCCTGCGCCCGAAGCCTGTCTCCGGAAAAAAATACCGCCGTGATAACGGCAATTGCTATGAGGATTATTCTTTTATTCAAAATTTGATTTCCATCGCGCGGGGCGGGCAGGCCTTTATGCATAATTCGCAGACAATGCATTTTTCCTTGTAAAAGTTGACCTTCCTTGTGGCGGCGTCAAGCTCAAACGCGCCCACCGGGCAAACCGTAATGCATGCCCCGCAGTGCGTGCAGCTCGCGTCATCCCTGACCACATCCTTACTAAGCGGTTGTGTCCTGACGCCGGTCTTTTTAAGGTATTCCTCCGCCTTTTTAAGGTCGTCTTCCCTGCCGTTTAATTCCAGGACAACCAGCCCTTCCTCTTTAGGCGTAACCGAGGCCTTTAATATGTTAAAATCAAGATTGTAGTCCTTGACCAGCCTGCAGACTATGGGTTCGTTTACCAGCCTGCGGGGAAAATGCAGGACGATCCTCTTTGTGCTAATCTTGTCTGACATCTACGCCGCTCTCCTTCTATCATTCTATTATATCATCTAAGGGAAAAAAGGTCAAAAGTCAAACTTGACCTTGCCCCAGGCGCCGATCGACCTTCCTTTTATAAGCACAAGGCCGTAAATACCGGCGATTTTTTTAGCGCGTTTTATGGCTCGGGGGATATCGGATTCCTTTTTTATCATGTTCCCTGCCGCCGTAGCGCAGGCGTCGGCTAAAACAGCGGACCTCGCGATCACGATGCTTGCGTCCGACTTCCCGAAACTAAGCGACGGGCCTACCGTTCCCGATGAAGCGCACACGCCGAGGAGAGTCTGGCGGCCTTCAAACTTAAGGGCAAGCCTGTTAGTAAAAGGCGAGTCCGCGGCGTAAATCCCGATCTTAACAGGCCTCTTTACCTTAATAAATATATCGCCGCCGTTTTCAACGATGACCTCTTTACATTTCTTTAGAAGATCGCGCCCAACATATTCCGCTATGGCGCCGGCCACCGCTGCCATCGGCCCTACGCCCGCCTTTTCAGCGGCCTTTGCCATATCTTTTATGATAGGCGGCATTGACCTTGAAACCGGATATGGCTTAAGGGTCTTTTGAAAACCGGGGTTCTTTCTTATGAAATCCTCGATCGGCGCCCGGTGCCGCTTAATGGAATCTTTCGCCTCTTTTTTTAATTCCCTGTCTGCCCTTATATACAGGTCGGTCTCTTTTACCTTTGCCTCAAAGGCAAAAAGCGTATCCTGTTTCATCCAAAAACGGTAAAACCTGGGCTGATTGACGCCGAATTTAATTTTTCTCATCTTAACGCCGCGCAGACAAAAACTCCCCGCGCTTTAAGAATAAAAGCGCGAGGAGCTTTAAGAATGGCTTTAATATGTGTATTAAGTATTAAATCTTGCTTTTACGATTCTCTCGGCCCTTAGCCAGTCCTCCGTATCATTGCCGTGCGAATAGCCCCTGTCCACATAGAACTGGTAAGCAAGTTTACTGATCTCGTCAAAGAGGCTGTCGTTTGAACCTCTCTTGGAATTACCATTACGTCTGTTAAAATTTCGAAGCGCCATTTTTTCACCTCCGGTTTTCTTTTTCACTTTTAAATGAATTATATCTTATCCTAAAAAAAAGTCAAGGAAAATTAACGCGCGATTTTTTTGTATGATTTTTCCATAATGATGATATAATTGTAAGTTGAAAAATCAACAATGTCAAATAGTGAAAAATCATTTACCAGGCTTTTAAGGTTGATGGCAAGGCTCCGTTCGAAAAACGGCTGCCCCTGGGACCGCGCGCAGACGCATGCCTCAATAAAAAAGCACCTTATAGAAGAGGCCTACGAGGTATGCGACGCTATCGATTCAGGCGATCCCGAAAGATTGAAGGATGAGCTCGGTGATTTCCTTTTTCAGGTCATATTCCATGCCCAGCTGGCCAAGGAACGCGGGGCCTTTGATATAAACGGCGTCCTTGAGACCTCTTATAAAAAAATGGTAAGGCGCCATCCGCATGTGTTTGGAAGGCGCAAGGCGAGCGGCCCCGACGAGGCCTACCGGCGCTGGCAGGAAAAAAAGGACCTTGAGGCGCCGCATAAAGGGAAAAAGGGGCTGTTGAAGGGTATCCCTGACAGCCTCCCCGCGTTGCTTAAGGCCGAAAAGGTCATAAAGCGCGCCGAATGGCGCGGCCTTGAATGGAAAAATAAAAAATCCCGCGGCACAAAAGATATCGGCGACATGCTTTTTAATATCGTGGACCTGGCAAGGCAAAAAGGCGTTGTGGCCGAGGAGGCCTTGGACAAGGCGGTTAAGAAATTCGCCGGGCGGTTTTCGCAGGGCTAAGCACTTCTATAAAAACATCCACAATATTCGGGTCGAATTGGGTCCCCCTGTTTGCCTTAAGTTCCTTAATCGCGTTCTCAAAGGACATCTTGGGCTTGTATGCCCTTGCGGATATCATGGCGTCAAAGGCGTCCGCGCAGGCAAGTATCCTCGCCAAAAACGGTATCTCCTCACCCTTTAAGCCGTCAGGATATCCTTTTCCGTCGTATCTTTCATGGTGGTGCCTTACAATGGGAATACAGCCTTGAGCAAACATGAAATTGGACAGCATCTCCGCCCCTCTTATGGAATGTTTCTTCATTTCCACCCACTCCCGCGGGGTCAAAGGGCCCTTCTTGTTCAATATCTGGTCTGAGATGGTGATCTTTCCGATATCGTGGAGCCTTCCGGCATAACTTAGGATAAGCTGGTCGCTGAAGGAAAGGCGCATGGCATTGGCTATTTCGATGGCATACCTGGTGACTTTTTCAGAATGGCCGCGGCTGTATATATCCTTTGTTTCTATCGCCGCGGCCAGTGTATCCAGGTCAGATTCTGAGATGCGCTCAAGCATTATACCCATGTTTTCACCCTTTTTTAGGGAAAAAAATAAAACAGCTTTTCTTATGTTATGCTGTTCTCTACTATAAGTATATCTTATAAAACGGTGTTTGTCAAATAGGGTTATCGTCGGATATTACGGTTTTGCCTCCTGCCAGATCACCATATTTACCACATATCCCATGAAGGGGATTTGCGGGTTATCCCTGAGCTCCGTGTTATAAACGCAATTTCGTACGGCGTATTCATTGAGATTGACCCCGGTCCTTAAATCCTCTCCCGTCTGAGGGTCCTCTTTTCCCCTTATCGCGATCGCGCCGTTAAAAGCAAGGCGCGCCCTTCCTGCCGGGGTCCTCTTCGCCTCAAATACCCCTCCATCCGCTATAACGAAGGCCTCTATTTTAATGTTAGCGGGCGCGGTCTCAGGTATAATCACATCGTTATGGGCCGATAAACCAATCTGGTATTGCCTTTTTACGCCGTTCGCGTCAGAGTAAGAGGCGCAGGTAAGGTTATCATTGATATAAATATTACCTCCTGAAATAATGTTTACCGGCGTCTGTATTTCCCCCCAGATATGAATATCGCCTTCGGCGAAGACAAGCCCGTTAAAGGCCTCTTTATCCGGATCGCGAAGGGCAGCCTTGTCAATGTTTCCGGAAATTGTGAGATCACCCTCTTCATATCTTCCCGCCTGTCGCGCCAATTGCCTGAACCTCTCCAGATCGACCCCGATAAAGGCGATTGGCGCCCGCTGATAATAATCCGGCGAGGTCGCGGAATCATTATCGTTTATATTTACCCCCTGGGCATTCTGTCCTGTAATGCTCCTTATATATTCTACGTTACCAGCAACATTTATGCCCTTTGATCCGGGTTCGAAAACTACGTCCCTGCCAAGAATGCTCCCTGTTATATCAAGCCCGTCGCCTAACGTCAACTTTCTTATGGTAGAAGTAAAATATCTCGCGGGGTTTTCAACGGTCACTCTGGCTATTATCCTGCGCTTTATATTAGGATTTACGGCATCGGTTCCTACCGAGCTTATTAAAACCGTGGGTATGTGTATGTTGCCGAGCAATGTGCCGCCATCGGTTATGGTAACGGTGTAACTGCCAGCAGGTCGGAAGTTTTCATTTGTAAATCCTGCCCTCCATTGGCCGTTCATCCTTAATTCCGCTATGGATCTCTCAACGCCCGTCTCAGCGGCGCAAAAGGCGTTCAGCATAGAAGCCTGCATATCAATTTTCCTAAACTGCATATCGGCCCGCATTATAGACGCGCCCAAAAATACAGCCACAAACGCGATTAAGAACAAACTGGCAACTAATATAAATCCTTTTTTCATAGTAAATTTCTCGGGTATACCTCGGTCGAAACAGGCAATTCCAGGCGTCTCCCAAAGGAAGCGCCCGTTAAAAGCAAATTTACCACCAGGGCGCTTGAATCCTTCGCGAAGGAAGAATTGTTAAAATCAATGTATGAAGAAATAACCGTATCATTCCTTGTTATCTGACCCTGCGGCGTCAAGGAATAGACGATGGTACCGACAGGAGGGTCAAAGACAGGATAATTAAAGGTTACGGCCTTCCCGCTCGGGTCCACAATTATCTGCCTTGAAAGTTTAGCGTCATTAGAGATCATGCTTACAATTATATCCGCTTCCATTTGAAGATCAACCACGCTCATCTGCTGTTCAAGCGACATCCAATTCATAAAACAGACGGAGTAAAATAAAACCAGGCCGATACCTATTATTGCCAAAACAACCGCTATCTCTACTAAGGTAATCCCGCGCCTTCTCAATTAGAATTGGCCCTTCTTTTTAAGCGCTATATCGCCGCAATCGTAAGTATAACCATTCATGGAATTCACCACTATATCATAAGGCGTCGGCCCATAGGGCTCATATGCCTCGGTGTGCGATGCCTTTAAAGAGTAATTTGATATGCTGTGGTTATAATACGGGTCTTGAGGGTCTATTTCGGCGGGCGGCCATGTCTCAGGGACATTGGAGAAAATAAACCTGCCGTCGCTTCCCGTGGTCGCTGTCTCTTTTTTGGCTCCGGGCCTGGTTATTTCAACCGTCGCGCCCGGAATCGCGCCGCCCCCTACACCGCCCTCAACTACCCTGCCGCTTATTGTCCCTGTTTGAACGGGCCAAAGTTTGACCGTTTGATAAGTAACTGACTGATTTGCCATTATTTGAATATTGGTTTTCGGGGAATAACAGGTATTACCCTCACTCAGAAATGTATAATATCCGTTTTTTGCTGCCTGCACCTCATACTGTTTTACCGGTATCATGAAATACCCTGCCGCCTCCTGCTCGGGCGAACAGCGAAAATCATAGATACCCAGACTGTCTGTTTGTTTGCTTCCCCATATCGAAACATTCACAGCCGAAAGAGGGGTAAGATTTTTACCGTCTATAACAACGCCTCTCGCGTTGCCGTATTTTGTCTCAGGCGGTACGAGTAGGTAAAAATCATGCTCTAATACGCCGCCTTCCTCAAGCGGCCCTATCCTTTCCCAATTGTCATTATTTGAATACAGTGCTGTGGCGCTTGGCAAGCCGCATGAACCCGTTAAATTGAGGCTGCCCTTCGCGATGGCATATGAGTAATATTTTTTTATCTCATCAGGGAATAGAGCTTGCTCTGCCGGAACAATGGTCTCATAGTATCCGCTTGAGTCGGACGGACGGGCGTATTTGCCGCTGCCATATGTGCATGTGCTTCCATCGTGCCAGCGCACGTATACGGTTCCCGGGATGCCTGTTCTAGCGCTGTCATATATATGGCCTTTCAGGGTCGCGGTTGGCACAGGGACAAAGGGTATATCACCCAAATCAAGGGTATCTCCCGGGTTTACTGTCAGCCGGTCAGTTCCCTTGTTCCCAAGCCATGGGTTCCCTGAGACATATCCACCGTCCGCCTGGACAAGGGCAGATGACCAGCCTCTGTAATCATAGTCTTTCCCCCATCCGTTGCAATTACCTCCGGGGAAACTGCCGCAATATCCGTCTTTATAGGTTATCTCCCTGCTTGCGATGGTAAAGCTCCTCGGATTCGTATCCTCAAAATCGATCCCGAAAACAAAAGCGCCCTTGGTCCAGCCCTCGGTTACATTTTTGGCGCCTTCATATAAATATACATAAATGGAAACCGGCGAATTATTATTTTTTGCGTTCACCGTGGTGCCTTTTATATACGCGGGATCAGGTTTCGGGTCAAGCACGGCGTTGACTTCCCGGTCCTCGCCTGATTCAAGATTGGCCACTACTACGTTTTTAAAATTATAAAAACCCTTCCGGGAAACCGCTAGATTCCAATCGCCCGGCTTAAGCCTCGGATTACGGGCTGAATCAAGAAAGGTATAAAAACCATTCGATGGCGCGGTAGCTGTTGTTGGAGAGGTCATTGCGGTAGCGGTAAGCGTAGTCTGCTGGACATAATTAATATCTATTTTGGCGCTGTCGACAGGCAGGCCTGTTTTCCTGTTAGTGACAGTGCCGTGTATGTTGCCGGGCAAGGGTTCAGGCGGCCGGGCCAGGAGAACGGCAAGGTTATATTGCCGCGGGGCGTTCCTTTCCGTCCAATTGATAGCGACATCCACCCTTTTAAGCTCTATTGTAGCGGCATCGTTTGTTATAGTAACCGCGCGGTGAAATCCGCCGTATTTTAACTGGTCGATGTTATCCGGAAAATTCGCGCTGGCTAAGGTATCAAAACCAATTTTTGAGGCGGCCCTGACTTCCTCTAATGCCGCCTGGCCAAGCGCGATCGCGTGAAGTTTATTTCTCGCCGCTTCACTCTCCCCCGATAAAACATAAAAGGCGGCATAGCTTCCGACGCTCACCACCGCTATAATGACGGTGCTTACCAATACCTCAACAAGCGTAAATCCGGTATTTTTTTTATTTGTGCCTGGGGTGGACATCGGCTATTTGAATATCGTGGGTGTAACGGTAATAATCAATTCTGTATTTTTACCCGTATCCTTTTCATATTTGAACAAATTTCCAAGGACGGGTATGGTATTTAAGAATGGGACCTTGTATATGTCTTTTTTATCCTCTTTGCTTAAAAGGCCCCCAAGGATAAATGATTGCTGGTCCTTGACTCTGACATACGCGGTAGCCTCCCTTGTCTTAATCCAGGGATATTCGCTGTTTGTCCCTCTGAAGGTATAGATGTAACTTACTTCAGGTTCGATCTTTATCACGACAAAATCGTCTTCAATGATGGAGGGCGTAATCCTGAGGCGTATCCCGGGCTCAACAAATCTGACCTCCGTCGTGGTAGCGCCTCCCGAAATAATGTTAACGGTATAGGGGATCCTGTCGCCTATAAAGATCTCCGCCTCCCTGTTATTAAGCGTAGTTACCTTAGGGTTTGACAACACCTTCGCCTTATTTTGTTGTTCCAACAGATGTATAGCCGCGTCAAAATCAAGGGCATTGCGTGTAAGCGTATATATGTGGAAAGGGCCTTTCAACGCGGTAGTCGGAGAATCAAGGGTGGTCTTTCTTACCGTCTCCTGGAAATTAACCGTTATAGAATCTGACCAATCAAGGCCGAGTTCGGTCAGGGCGTCTTTATTTATCTCGATTATCCTGGCCTCCAGGGCCACCTGCGGCTGGGGGAGGTCTATGCTTTTTAAAATTCCTTCGGCCTTATCAATGTCCTCCAGCGCTCCCACCAGGACAAGGGTATTTGTATCCTCGCTCGAATTTATCGTGGTGACCAGATTTCCGACTATTTGCTTGGCGTCCTTAATGTCGATATTTTTAAGCTCAATGACCCTTGTTACGGTCGTACCTTTCTTTATCTTATCCTCAGTTGAGATAAACAGGGTACCGCCGACCGGATAAGGTCTCAACCCATAGGCATTGTAGAGCAATTGCAGGGCATCATCCAGGTCAACCTGTTTTAGATACATGTCTATCTTTTTTCCCTTAAGCGAAGGGTCGAGCAAAATATTTATCCCTTTTGCCTCGGCTATCACCCTGAAGACGTCCTCGATGTTCGCCTGGTTAAATTCAAGGTCAATAGGCTGGGCCGCATTTTTTTCTAAAGCGAAAGAGGTGGACGCCTCAGGCCTTGATTTCGCTACGGAGGCTTTTTCCTCGGCGATATCGCCGGCGAATTTATCGGCGTCTTTTTTTGTTTCATAAATTATCGCGTCGATGCTCTTTTCGCCGTCGGGAAGCATGTCCGCGAACCCCGTGGAATATAAAATTATTCCGAGTCCAAAAAATAAATTTAACCCCAATAAAATTATTTTTCTCATTTTCCCTCTTTTATTTGTAAAATGAACGTTTTATCGCCCTTTTCCAGGATTACCTTTTTTGGCTCAATTTTTTTAACAGTGTATTTTTCTATCTTTGTGCCTTCCCTTAAAAGAACGGTATTCCCTTTCGGAGGCGTCTCTAAAATGGCGAGCGGGGCCCCCTCTTTTGACATGATGCCGACTACTTTGAAATCAGGCATGGTTTCGGTTTCTTGTTCCTCAAGAGGTAAAAGCGATGATTTTCCGTATAACGGTTTAAATGGGTCGCGGGGAAGCGCGACCTGATAGGGTTTCGGTTTTAGTATCGCCTTGGCAAGGTCCACGTTTTCCACCTTCTTTAGCGGCGCGTTTGCTTTCTGGACTTCCGCGAAAACCGGAAATGCGAAGGTGGTAAAAAATAAGGCTAATATAAAATGGCGCGCAAGTCTAAGCCTCATGTCTTGGTTCTCCGGCTGCTTAATGTCTTCAGGCTGTAAAGCCTTAAGGTAAATTTACAATCCAATAAGGGATAAGTTTTTCTTGTAATATGCACGTCGCTTAAAGTAAGGAGTTGGCGGTATTTTTCCAAAGAAATCAGGAAACCCATTAGGTGTTCGAATTCGGCTTCCACCGTCATATTAATGGGAAGCGCATAGAGAACGGGCCCGCTTTCCGCGGCCTCCTGACTTGCCTTCCCCCCGGCCTGCGTCGCGGGCCTGACGGCTTGAGGCTGCTGGGCCTGCATGTCCTTTATGGCAACCTTCGCGTTATTGGCAAATAATGAAATCTGATCCAGAAATGTAGCGATGTCCTTGTCGCTAAAAAGCATTTCCTCCAGCTGCTGTCTTTCATTTTTATACCGCTGTATCAGATTCTGAAGGTCGCTTACATCGCTTTCCAACGCGATGAGCCGGCTGTTTTTTTGTGTAAACAACTTAAGCCTGGCCGAATATTTATAATAGCTGGCGATTGCAAGGCCAAGGAGCACCGCGGTAAAAATTACGCAGACGGCGATTGCTGTCTTTTTTACCTTACCCGGCGATATGTTAACGGTCTTTTTTTCCATCTGTATCCGGTTTTAACCTTGAAATAATACCGAACTCTATGATCTTATCGAGCCTGGTGACCTCTTTTTGATTGATCCTTCTTTCCCTTAAAAAATCGAATTTTACGTCATACAAAAAAGGACAATTACTGATTCTCCTGATAAGCTCCGCCACCGATTCTATGCTGACCGTCGCTCCCTCAAGCTGGACCTCGCCGTTTTCCGGGACGGCAAAGGAAGAAAGGCTTATGTTGTCGGGCAGCGCCAGGCCGATATTGCCCAGTATCTCCGACCATGAAAGGCGATTTAACATCTTTACAAAAGTCGCCTGATCAAGCAGCCGTTCTTTCGCGGCGGAATATTCATCCCTTTCTTTCCTTAAATCGGCCGTTTCCTTTTCCAGGGACAGGATGCGCGAGGCGGCCCCCTGTTCCCTCTCGCCAAGCCTTCTGGTTTCCAGCGTATAATTGAGAGTGACACCTCCCAATAAAACGGCGCTCACGCATAAATATACGGCAACGGCCAAAACGGTTTTTCTTATAACCTCTTTTAATTTCAGGCCGCGCAAAAAATGTTTGAAATTAAATCTGCGTTTTTGCCCCTTTAATAAAAGCAGCGGCCCTGCCAGGGCAATCATATGTATCGGGTTAAATCCGGCTTTTTTATTTTGAAGCGTGAACCCGAAGGTATCAGGCCTGGGGATAGCAAGCTCAGGGCCTAATTCCCTTGCCGCGAATTCGTATAATTCGGGAAGAATCTCATTATCCCAAACCAGCCAGATTTTATCTATATCCCTTGAGCCGCCCTCTCTTCCGCCCATCTCCCTCTGGTATGATCTAAACACCCTTTTTATTTCTTCCACCCATGAAGAAAAAACGGAATTATTTATGCCCTTCGATGATCCCAGGTCGGTAGAGCCGGTTGACATTTTAAAAAAGAGTCTGCAGTCGCTCTGGCCGAAGATTATTACGTATGTCGCGTTATTATCCAAAAAAACCAGAGCCTCGGTTTTATCCCTGGCCGTCTTAGGATATAATAATTCCAATAGATTTAAGGGGGCGGTTTCTAAACACTCCAGGCGTATCCCCGTGTTCCGCGCGGCCTGCATCGCGATATCCAGTGAACTTTTATCTACCGCGCAGAATAAGACGCGCTGTCTCTGGGAGTCTATTTTATAACCGCTGTAGATATAATCGAATTCCCTGCCGAAGAATTTGGGCACTTTTCTGATCTCGTCGGCAATAACTTCATGAAGTTCGGCTTCGGGCAATGTAGGAAGTCTGGTAAGATTAATAAAAAGATTTTCGGCTGAAATAGTAAGACATATCGCGGAAGGGGATATATTTTCTTTGGATATAATTTCCCTGATGGCCTGCGTTAACGAGGCGGGCTGGCCTATGGAGATAAGGCCTTGTAAAGAAGCCTTACCCTGTCTTAAAAGTGAGAATGTCCTGCCTTCTTTTGTTAAGAATGCATACCTTATTTGCTTGGAGGACAACTCCAAGCCCAGTACGGCTTTGGACATTCAGTTAAATCCTTAAAGCAGTTTTACTATGGTACTGGCGTTTGCGTTGTATCTTCTGTAGTAGTAGTGGCGCTCAAATGATGATGCGAAGATACGTCTACTATCTTTTCGCCGTTAGGTCCAGTCGTAAGTGTATAATTCACCGCGGTGCCGCCCACATGACATTGCGGAATTTTCCCATCGGAAAAATAGGTCGTTCCTAAAGCCGACATATCCGCAGGCCACGTTCTATTTTCTGTGTAATACATCTGAACAGCTGTATTGATACTCCTTATATTTGATTCGCACTCCCTGGCCTCTGCCTGTTTTATGGCCCTGAAAGTATTAGGAAGTATCAAGGCAACCAATATGCCTATGATGACAAGCACCACCAAAAGTTCAACCAGCGTAAAACCCTTTACTCTTTTTGCAAACATACCAACTCCTCCTTTCAAACTTTAAAAAGTATTATTCTTTTTTATTCTTATAGTGACATATTATATTTAAAAAAGTATAGCATATGATTTGATTAAAGACAATCCTTTTATATCTTATCTGATATTCGCGATGCCGCCCCAGAGTTTAAATATCGGAAGATAAATGGATAGCAGGATAAATACAACCAGTCCGCCCACGACAATGATCAATAAGGGCTCTAAGAACGTTAAAAACTTATTCAATCTGTAATCCAGCTCTTCTTCAAAATGCAGGCCTATCTTATCCAGCATCTCAACCAGCGTTCCGCTCTCTTCACCCACCGAAATCATTTCCACCAGAAACTGCGGGAATACTCCGCTTTCAGACAGTGAGGCGGCAAGGGTGGCGCCCTCTACAACCTTTGCTTGCGCGGAGTTCAGGGCCTTGAGTATCTTTGTGTTCATAACCGTGCTCTTGGCCATCTCCATGCTTAGCGTTATGGGAAGGCCCCCGTCTAAAAGCAAACTTAATGACCGGCAGAACTGCGCCACCGAAGCGTCATAAATAATCCTGCCCAGGATCGGGACCTTTAATTTGAACCTGTCTATCGCCTCGCGGCCGAAAAAATAGGAACGGAATTTTCTATATACAAAAAATAGCGTCAAAAAAAGCAGCGCAATAAACAACCAGAACCCGCCTGTACGCATCACTGAGGAAATGCCCATTACCAACCTTGTAAATAAGGGCAGCTGAATTTTTAGCTTTATAAAAACAGAATTAAAGATAGGGACGACCCATAAAAGCATAAGTAAAACCACGAAAAGCGAAAAGCAGACGACTATCAAGGGATATGTCGTGATCTTTTTTATCTTAACAATGAATTCCTTGCGGATAATAAGATATTCCAGTAATTTGCGCAGGGCCTTAACGAGATTTCCGCTGGTTTCGGCAACGCCCAGAAGAGAACGGTATATGGGAGGAAAGATATCCGGAAATTCGTTGAATGCCTCTGAGATGGATCTGCCCTGGGACAATCTGTTCCTTATCTGGCTTATCACAATCTGAAATGTCGGGTCATCTATCTGTTTCCACATTATATCCAGGCCGTTAAGGATGGGAATGCCCGCGTCCAGGATCGAGGCGAGCTCGTGCGTAAACATGATAAGGAGGTTGATGTCCACCCTTCTTCTAAATAAAATGCCCCTTTTCTTTTCTTTAAAGGGGCTTATCTTAAGGGCGTACCATCCGCGCTCGCGAAGGTTTTGTTTTAATATCCTTACATCCTCGGCCTCTGAAACACCCAGATAGGTCTTTCCTCCTACATCCTTAACCTTGTAAATAAATTCCATGCCGATTACTTATCCTTTTCGGTAAAAGTAACGCGCATTACCTCTTCAAGCGAGGTAATTTTGGCCAGGGCCCTTTTTATTCCGCTGTCACGCAAGCTTTTCATGCCTTCCAGGGCCGCCGCCTTGGCAAGCTTGGACTCATCGGGTTTTTTCAGGATGAGCTTTTGCATCTCTTCGCTGATAGACAGGATCTCGAAGATGCCCGTCCGCCCGGAATAACCTATCTTTCCGCATTTATCGCACCCCACCGCTCTTGCCAGGGTGGTTTCCTTCTGCCCGCGCAATATCCCCTCTTTTAAATTTTCAGGGGCGGTATATTCCTGCATGCAAAACGGGCATAATTTCCTTACCAGCCTCTGGGAGATAACTCCGATCAGCGCGGAGCTTACCAGAAACGGCTCAGCGTTCATGTCAAGGAGCCTTGTGACGGCGCCCGGCGCGCTGTTGGTGTGGAGCGTGGACAAGACCAGGTGTCCGGTAAGCGCGGCTTGTATGGCGACCTCTACCGTTTCAAGGTCTCTTATTTCGCCGACCATTATTATATCAGGGTCCTGTCTTAGAATATGCCTTATGGCCGTCGCAAAAGTATAGCCGGCCCTGACATTTATGGAGGTTTGATTTACCCTGGGCAATTCATACTCAACCGGATCTTCGACCGTGACAATATTTCGTGAGGCTTCGTTTAAGGCATTGAGCATGGAATACAACGTAGTGGTTTTTCCCGCTCCTGTGGGGCCGGTCATTAAAATTATGCCGCATGGCTTACGAATAAGCCTTTTAACGACGAATAATTCTTCCTCATCCATGCCAAGGCTTTCTAAAGGAATAAGGATGCTTTGTTTATCTAAAAGTCTCAATACTATCTTTTCTCCAAAGATCCCCGGCAGTGTTGAAACTCGAACATCAAAATCCCTGCCTTCGGCGGAAAGCGACATGCGGCCGTCCTGCGGTTTTCTTCTTTCCGCGATATCCATCCCTGACATTATCTTGACCCTGGAAATCACCTGCGGCTGGAGATTTTTGGGAACGCTTACTTTATTATAAAGAATGCCGTCTATTCTGAAACGCACGAACAATTCGTTTTCCTGGGGCTCAAAATGAATGTCTGATGCCCTTTCCGTTATGGCCTCGGCGATGATATAATTCACAAGCCTTACAACCGGGGCCTTGCCGGCCGCCGCCTCCAGCTCTTTAAGCGACATCTCGGTCGCTTCGATAAGCGCCGGACCTTTTTTCTTTGTTACGATATCCTGGATGATATCCGCCATGTGACGCATGGTCCCGGAATATCTTTTAATAAAATCATCTATCTGCTTCGGTGTGGCTATAACCAGTTTTATGGAATAACTGCTGTAATGACTTATCTCCTGAACCGATGAGAGATCGAGTGGATCGCTGACAGCAAGGAGGAGATACCCTTCCTCCACCCTTAAGGGGAAAACGCGGTGTTTTTTCAATAATTCAAAAGAAATCAGCTTGGCCGCCGTTTCGTCTATTTTCTCTTTTTGCAGATCCACGAACTCAATGTGAAATTCCCTGGCCATGATCTCGCCCAGGGCCTTATCCGAGATATACCCTTTTTCCACAAGGATATCGCCCAATCTATTTTTATTTACCTTTTGAATAGACAAGGCTTCCCGCAGCTGTTCCTCGCTGATCAGATTTTCCTTTAACAATATCTCGCCGAGACGCAGGCTTTTTTTCACGTTTGTTCCTTCCATCTCCCATAGGCATATTCTAAAAGTTCGCTTTTTTCCGCCGGATCGATCTTTTCTATCTTCATGCCAATGTAGCATTTAGACCCTTTGGGCCTGGTCCACCTTGTGCTGCCTTCCATAACAATGGGCAATTCGCGATTGGGCAAATAAAGCTCTAATTTTGGCGTATCGGTTCTTAAAAATGCGCTCTGCGGAAGTCTTATTTTGAGTCCTTCCCGGGAAATATCAATTAATTCTATTTCAGTCGCCAGCCCCCCCCTATCATCGCAAACAAGCCTGCCTTTTAAAGAAAAGTTAAAGCGCATGTATTTTCTTTTTTCGTTCATATTATCCCTTTCTTTATTTAACGCCATTATTATATGTCTTTCAGGTAATTTCTTCAAGGGGCATCACGAAGGCCTTCAGGCCTTCGCTCGCCAGGCCCTTTCTCATCTCGTTTATTACTGAGAGAACGCGCTTAGCGGAATTTTGTTCGCAGGCAACGAATAAAATATTATTTCTTCCCGGCCAGACATCGTTGCCCAGATGCGTCCCTGATACGGTTCCCCGTCCATAGGCTCCGGCTATCTTTGTGTAATTCTTAATCTCCAATTTCTCGAGGGCCTCAATGATCTCCACTTCAATCGCCTCATTATAGACAATCATGACCATCTTGTTCATCTTTTCTTTCCGCCCTGTTTTATCCGCGCCTCAAATACCGCGTAGATGGTCGGGACAAAAAACATCGTGATCAATGTGGAAACGGTCAGGCCGCCTATCATTGTGATGCCCAGAGGCTGCCAGGTCTCGGAACCCTCGCCCTGCAGTATTGCCAGCGGAAGAAGTCCGACCAGGGTCGTGATAGTGGTCATGAGGACAGGCCTCAGCCTGTCTTTTCCTCCAAGGGTCACCGCGTCAAGCATGGAATAGCCCCGGGCCCTCAGGATATTTATATAACTGATAAGCACGATGGCGTTATTGACTACGATACCCATTAGCATGATAATACCTAAAAATGTAATGATGCTGAGCGTGGAGCCCGTCAGGAAGAGGGCGAAAAGCACGCCGGTAAATGTAAATGGGACCGCGAACATGATTATGAACGGGTCAAGCAGCGATTCAAATTGCGCGGCCATAACCATGTAAACAAGTATTATACCGAGGATAAGCAGGAAAAAAAGGTCTTTAAATGCCTTTGCCTGTTCTTCGGCCTCGCCGCCGAAATTTATCATCACATCGGACGGCAGGGTAATTTTATCAAGCTCTTTTTTAATTGCCTCCCTGACCTTGCCTGCCGAGCGTTTGTAGACGTTGCATTCAACCCTGACGACCCTTTCCCTGTTTTGGCGCTCGATCTCAATAGGCCCCCAGACCTCATGCACGGCGGCAAAATTGGACAGTCGTATTTGTTTCCCCGTTACAGGCGATACGATGGCAAGGTTCTCGACATCCTCAGGCCTTGAGCGGGATGATTCTTCAAGCCTCACATATATATCGTACGTTTCTCCTTTTTCCCGGTATTTTGTGGCGGTGGAGCCCTCAATGAAAGTCTTTACACTTGAGGCAATAGTGTTCATGTTTAGGTTTAGGGCGGCGGCCTTTTCCCTGTCCACCTCGATCCTTAATTCCGGCCGGTTTATCTCCCGGGAAATACTTGCGTCTACCGCTCCGGGAACCCTCTCCATGATCGCTTTTATCCTTTCCGCGAGGGCGCCGGTTGTCTCAAACGAATGCCCGATGATCTCTACCTGTATGCTTTTGCCTCCTGTCCCGCTTATTAGCCTTCCAAGCGGGTTTCCGGTGGACACGTCGGTTTTTAAGACCCCCGGTATCTTTTGAATCTCTCTCCTGACGACCTCGCCGATCTCAAATACCGAACGCTTTCTTTCGGTCTTCGGCACAAGCTTTGCCCCGCTGGTCACAATATGTTCGCCCGACTCCCCGCCGCCCATCGCCCTGCCCGCGCCGGGGATCGTACCCGGCCTGACAAAAATCAGTTTTGCCTCAGGCACATATTTTTGGAAAATATCCTCTATCCTTTTTGCCACCTTGTCCGTCTCTTCCAGCCTTGTGCCAAGGGCAAGGCTTGCGGTTATCCTCATATCTCCCGTGTCTTCTTCCGCGATAAATTCATTTCCTATAAAACGGGTTAAAAGAAGGCTTATTAAAAATAACGCTAAAAAGCCGAAGATGACCAACTTTTTGTGCCTCAGGCATTTTGCCAGCGAATTTCCGTAAAAATCTTCTGTTTTCTTAAACCAGTTTTCCGAAATTTCATAAAGCCTGCCTATACCTTTCTTTTGCGCCCTGTCTCCGGCCGCTTTTTCCGGATTAAACCTCAAGAATCTCGCGCATAGCATGGGCGTGAATGTACTGGCGGTAAAGAGCGAGGCGATAAGCGTAACCGTGACTATCATGGCAAGCTCGCTGAACATGATACCCACAAAACCCCTGATAAATAACATCGGTAAAAAAACCACTACGGTCGTCAGGGTTGACGCGGCTATGGCAAGGAACATCTCGGAGGTCCCGAATATGGCCGCCTCTTGGGGCCTGCGCCCCCTTTCCATATGGCGGTAGGCGTTGTCCACGACAACTATGGCGTTATCAACGACCATGCCCGAGGCGATAGCAAGCGAGGAAAGGCTGATGATGTTCATTGTCTTTCCACTTAAAAAAAGATAGATGAACGCGACCAGAAGAGAAAAAGGGATGGTAAGCGCGATGATAAGGCTTCCCGCTAATTTTCGCAGAAAAAACCAGACGACAAGTATGACAAGGATAATTCCGAACCACAGCGCCGATTTGAGGGATTCGAGCGCGCTTATGATATCCTTTGAACTGTCAAAGACGATATTCATATTTACATCGGTCGGAAGCGTATTCTCCAGCTGTTGTAATCTCTCTTTTACACGGGAGGCGACCTCCACCGTATTGGTGCCGGTCTGTTTCTGTATCGCCATAAGAAGGGCCCGTTTCCTGTTAAACCGGACCTTCATCATCTCTTCCTTAAAACTATCCTCTACCTTTGCCACATCCCTAAGATAGATAAATTTGCCGCCGCGCTGGCCGAGGATAAGCAGGTTTATTTCATTGGGGTCACGGAATTCGCCGGGAAGGCGTAATAAATAATCGGTAAGGCCGGACTTGATGCTGCCAAGCGGCTGGGTTATATTTTCCTGTTTGAGCGCGTTTTGGATATCAAGTACCGAAAAGCCGTAACCTTCAAGACGCTCCCTGTTTATCCAGACATTGATCTGGCGCTCCAGCCCTCCATACAACTGGACCGTCCCGACGCCGGCAAGCTGTCTTAAGGCGTCGCCCACCTTTTTGTCTATCAGGTCATAAAGTTCCGGATAGCTTTGATCGGCGGTGTATCCCATGAAAATAATGGGTATATTGGAGGTATTAAATTTGAATATGAAAGGATTGTCCATCTCTTCAGGGATGTCGGGAAGTAAACGTTTAGAGAGCTCAATGCGGTCTCGGATATCGTTGGAGGCCTCATCCAGGTTTGTATTCCATTTGAATTTGAGGGTTATAAATGAGGCGCCTTCGAGAGAGCTGGAGGTCAGTTTTTCAAGGCCCGGGGTAGTGGAAAGCTGGTTTTCAAGAGGCTCGGTTACTTTTATTTCCACATCCTCGGAACTCGCTCCCGGATAAGAGGCGATAACTGTAATCGCGGGCGGCTCTATCTCAGGCATCATATCAATGCCAAGCCGCGTAACGCTGTAAAGGGCGATGATGATGATGGCGGAGAAGATCATCAGATTTGTGACAGGTTTTTTTACTCCGAATTCCGGCAAATTCATCCGCCGGCCTCCTCTTTCTCGGGTTCGACAGAAGAACCGTCCCTTAACCTCTGCTGGCCCATTATAACTACCGCCTCGCCTCCCTTTAATCCGGCGGTTATTTCAGTAAAAGGCCCCTGCCTTATGCCGGTTGTAACCTGTTTTAGCGACGCCTTGTTATTTTCGACGGTATATACATATGTATTAGGCACCCTGCCGATAACGGCCTCCTTCAAAACGACCGGGACATCCTTGTGTTCCTGTATGACAAGACTTGCCTTCGCGAACATCCCTGATTGCAAACGATGCTCCGAATTATCGACCAGGATCTCTATAGGGGCCGAGCGCGTAGTAAGATCCAGTACCGGGCTTATCTTTGTCACGGTTCCCTTAAATTCCTTGCCGGGATACGCGTCTACCGAGATAGTAGCTGTCTGCCCGATTAAAACCCTGGGAAGGTATTTTTCCGGCACGTCCAGGTTTATTTTTACCTTGTCCATGTTTACGACCAGGGCCACCGGCGTCTGTGCTGTTACGCTTGAGCCGATATCCACATAGACCCTGCCTATCGTTCCCGAAATCGGGCTCTCGACGGGCGCCCGCTCGAACTTAAGGCCCGTCTCATCCCTGTCTATGTACGCGATGATATCGCCCTTTACAACCTGGCTTCCCTCTTCCCTGGTCTTTTCCGCTATCTTGCCGCTGACCTTAGGGTATACCAGCGTCTCGTCCTCTGCCTTTATATTGCCCGCATAATCTATTGCTTCATGAAGGGACCTTAGTTCAACCGTTGAAACCTTTACCGGTATGGCCTCTTCGGCCTTTGTCTTTTCGACCTTCGCCCGGCATCCCGTCATTAACAAAATCGACAACATAAGAATAAAAAACCCTAGACCCTGCACCCTAGACCCTGGACCCATCATTTACGCTCCTCCCACTGCTTTTTCAAACCTTGCCTTTGCGGTCAAATAATTATAGATTGCCTGTTTCTGATTAAATAGCGAAATCTTGTAAGCAATAAGGGCGTCGTCAAGGTCAAGAGAACTTGCCGCACCCTGCCTGTATTTTTCTTCAACTATTGAGACGTTATTCTTATATTGGCTGGTCTCTGCCTCGCTTGCCTTTATCGCCGATACGGCTGTTTTCAGGTCCAGGTACGAATTTTTTAATTCCAATTCTATGTCCTTTACTACCTTTTCCCTGGTCAGCCTTGTGTTTTTTAGGTCTACAAGGGCCTGTTCCACCTTGGCCTTTGTAAGCCAGCCGTCGAATAGCGGCCAGGTAAGGGCCCCGCCGAGAACGTTATAATCGTTCCACCCCCTTTGCGGTGAAAAAGTTAGGGTGGTGTGCGAAAAGCTGTAATAATCCCATGAGGCGTAAATAGCAGGTCTGCTGTCCGCTTTCGCGATCTCAACGGCCTTCTTGTCCGCCTCTTCCTGTGCCTCATATTGTCTTATCTCGGGCCGTTTTGATAAGGCCTTTAAAAAGGCCTCGTCATAGACGATCTCCTTTTCCTCGTAAGCAAGCTCGCCTTCCGGTTTTATCCTGATATCATCATTTAAGTAAAGCAAATTGCGCAGCAACGCCTTGCCGGACTCCACCTGGTTGCCGGATGACGCATAGATTTTTTCAATATTGCCGACTGATTCCCTTAATTTCAGGACATCGGATTCGGAAGTCTGTCCGCTCTTGTAGCGCGTCTCCAGATACGCGAGATGTGAGCGCGTATTTTCCATTATTCCCTTATTAAGCTGCGAGAATTCAGCGGCCAATAAGAGCGTATAAAAGGTATTTTCCACATCCAAAACCGTTTCCAGCTTTTCCTTGTCAAGAAGGGCGTTTGAAACGGCGAGTTTATATTTATACTGCGCTATCGTGTTTGTGGTTGCTCCGCCCGTATACAGGTACTGCGTAAGTGTGGCGTGAGTAGATGTCTGATCTATGCTTTTTGAATATAGACCCCGGGTAATAGCCCTTTTCGCGGTAAAATCCAGTGTGGGAAAAAGGGCTGACTTTGCCTCGGCAAGCTTGGCCTTTGATTTCTTTACGTCCTCTGCCTGGAGCATGACACTCCTGTTATCCCTCAGAGCGAGGTTAATTGCCTCATTTAAGGTAAGGTTTATCTCTTCTGCCCAGGCCGGCCTGCCGCAGAATATAATACAAACAGTCGTAATCAAAATAAATAATCTATTCATATTTAACGCCGTTTTTAAGCGCCGGCGCGGCCAGCATGTCCCTTATGCGCATTATGACCTTAAGATAATCGTCCCTGTCCTGTTCAGACAGCCTTCCAAAGATATCTATGATCATCTGGCGCCTTTGAAGATTGATCTTTCTGACCAGTCCTGAGCCCTTTGCCATTGTCTTTATCCTGATTATGCGCCTGTCCTTGGGATCATAAACTCTCCCGGCATATCCCTCTCTTACAAGCCGGTCAACTATCCCTGTCATAGCGGCGGTTGTTACATTCATAAAACGGGCCAGCTCTGTCATTTTCGAGCCGCCCTCTTTTTCCAAGAAATTCAGGATAAGGAACTGCGGCATTGTGATATTTCCCTTACAGAGCTCGTTTGTCTGCCTTTTTAAGAATTCTTTTATGACGATAGGAAATACCTCCCCTATCTTGTCAGCGAATTCCGAAATAGAAAAGGAAATCCTTGCCATTTTTAATCTCCTTAATAGTTAATTATCTTAACTATCAACACTCTTAAGTATATCATACCTTTTTTGGGTGTCAAGATAATTATCTATTGCGGGTTTAAATGGCTTTGATTTTTTTAAGTATTGCGGTGAGTTTTGAAAGCGGCAGCCCTACTACATTATAAAAACACCCTTCGATGCGGTCGATAAACATTGCCCCCTTCCCCTGTATGTCGAAGCTTCCGGCTTTATCAAGCGGAGATTGCCTTTTAAAATAATCTTTTATCTGGCGGTCTGTAAGCGCGCGCATATAAACCTTTGTCTTTTCATGACAGGCATACTCCCTGCCATTATCGGTATCTATCACGGCAAGGCCTGTATAGACCCATTGCGGCCGGCGAGAAATCGCTTTTAGGGTCATTGCGGCGTCTTTTAAGTTTTTGGGCTTTCCTATTATTTTGCCGCCGGT
>JAQURK010000010.1 GCA_028715645.1 Candidatus Omnitrophota bacterium
CCGGGGACAATATAACCATCGAAGGCGAGCTTATCACCCCTATCGCCATGGAAAAGGAACTCAGGTTTGCCATCAGGGAAGGCGGCCATACGGTAGGCGCGGGGGTAGTGAGCGAGATTATCGCGTAGCGGCTATAAGGAGCAAAATGACACAGGCGCAGCAACAAAGAATCCGGATCAAGCTTAGGGCGTACGACCACAGGGTCCTGGACCAGTCTACTGAGGAGATTGTGGAAACGGCCAAAAAGACCGGGGCAGTAGTATCAGGCCCGATACCTCTTCCGACAAAGAGGGAGATATTCACGGTCCTTCGGTCTCCGCATGTGGATAAAAAGTCGAGGGAGCAGTTCCAGATAAAGACCCACAAGAGGCTGCTTGATATAGTAAACCCTACGGCAAAGACCATAGACGCGCTTAAGAGGCTGAATTTGCCGTCCGGCGTGGACATTGAGATAAAATAAATAGAATACAGGAACAGGTATTAGGGATTAGGAAAAAAACATGATCGGTCTATTGGGAAAAAAGATAGGGATGACGCAATTATATAAGGAAAACGGAAGGCTGGTGCCGATTACCGTTATAGAGGCAGGCCCCTGCGCGGTCCTGCAGATCAAGAAGAAGGAGCCCGACGGTTATGAGGCTGTTCAATTGGGCTTCGACGATAAAAGGGAATCATTGGTTAATTCTCCGGACGCGGGAAGATTCAAGAAGGCCGGTGTAAAGGCCAAAAGATTTGTCAGGGAGATGAAACTTTCCAGCGCCGATAAATTTAAGATAGGGGACGCTATTATAGTGGATATCTTCGCGGTCGGCGATTTTGTTGACATAACCGGCACCTCCATAGGGAAGGGTTTTCAGGGCGGCGTTAAGCGGTGGGGATGGCGCGGAGGCCCCGGCTCTCACGGCTCCATGTTCCACAGGGCGATAGGTTCTATAGAATCAGGCCCCAGATTAACCAGAATCACAAAGGGGCATCACATGCCCGGCCACATGGGAACGGATACGATCACCGTAACCAATCTTGAGATTGTAAAGATAGATAAGGAAAGGAACATTCTGGCGGTTAAGGGCGCCATTCCAGGACCAAAAAACGGTTATCTTGTTATAAAGGAATCAAAGAAACTTCCAAAGGGCAGCGAGGCGGCAAAGAGAAGGCTCGCGCCTCCCGCGCCTACAAAGAAGAAGAAGGAAGGCGCCTGGAAGAAAGAGGCGGCCCTTAAAAAGGCGGCTAAAAAATAACCATGACTAAAGAGCAGACAAAGGGGCTGGACCCGAACATATTTGACGGAAAGGTAAATAAGGCGGTTTTATACCACGTCATAAAGATGTACGAGGCAAACAAACGCAGGGGCACAACCTCGACAAAGACGCGCGCGGTGGTGTCGGGCGGCGGGCGAAAGCCCTGGAGGCAAAAAGGCACCGGGAGGGCGCGCGCCGGCAGCATACGTTCCCCATTGTGGAAGGGAGGCGGCACCATATTCGGCCCTCATCCCAGGGATTACTCATATAATGTCGGACAAAAGTTAAGGGTAGAGGCGCTGAAGTCGAGCCTCAATTCCAAGCATAATGAAAAGGCGATGGTCATCGTAGAGGATGTTAAGATCGAAAAGCCCAAGACAAAGGAATTTAAAAAGCTCATGGATTCGCTTAAGCTGAACGAAAAGGCGTTATTTGTCCTGGATAAGATAGATGAGAACCTGAGACTGGCCTCACGAAATCTTAAGGACGTTGCCTTGAGGCGGGCGGATGACCTTAATGCCCTGGATGTCCTTAAATATAACAGGCTGGTTGTGACGAAGGCCGCCCTTCAGATAATCGAGAAAAGGTTAAAGGGATAAAAAATGAATTCTCCGTATGACGTAATAAAGAGCATGCTTCGCACCGAAAAGGCGACGCTGCTTTTGCCGCGCAATCAGTATATATTCTGGGTGGACAAAAGGGCCAATAAAATCCAGATAAAACAAGCGGTAGAAGACATATACAAGGTTAAGGTAGAGAGCGTAAATACGACCATGCAGCGGGGCAAGCTTCGCAGGGTAAGATATGTGCAGGGCAAATCCGCAGACTGGAAAAAGGCGATTGTTGCCCTTAAGGAAGGCAGCAAGATAGAGGTAACATAATATGCCGATAAGAAGGTATAAACCCGCGACCCCCGGAGCGAGGTGGAAAACGGGTTACACGTTCGAAGAGATTACAAAGAAGAAGCCCGAGGAGTCCCTTATCGTCCCGAAAAAGAAAACGGGCGGCAGGAATTTTTATGGCCGTATTACGACAAGACATATAGGCGGCGGCCATAAGCAGATGATCAGGATCGTCGATTTCAAACGCGACAAGATCAATGTCCCCGCCAAGGTACTGGCGATAGAATATGATCCGAACAGATCGGCGAGGCTCGCCCTGCTTGAATATCAGGATGGCGAAAAAAGATACATCATATGCCCCGACGGTCTGAAGGTGGGTAACGAAGTTATGTCAGGCGAAAACGCTGATATAAAGGTAGGTAACGCCCTGCCGCTTAAGGATATACCGCTCGGCACCTCCATATACAATATAGAATTAAGGAAGGGGAAGGGCGGCCAGATCGTTCGTTCGGCCGGCAATACCGCAGTTATCCTGGCCAAGGAAGGCGAGTATGGTCATGTAAAACTCCCTTCAGGAGAGATCAGGCTCATAAAGCTGGATTGTTTCGCCACTATCGGCCAGGTGGGTAATATAGAGCACGAGACGATTTCCATAGGAAAAGCCGGCCGGTCAAGATGGATGGGCATAAGGCCTTCCGTCAGGGGCGTCGCTATGAACCCCGTTGACCATCCCATGGGCGGAGGGGAAGGAAAATCAAGCGGCGGGAGGCATCCTACGACGCCGTGGGGCAAGATTACCAAGGGTTTGAAGACAAGGAAGACCAAAATCTCGGACCGGTATATATTAAAGAGAAAAAAATAGATTGAAAGGAAAAAGATAAGATGTCCCGTTCGATAAAGAAAGGCCCGTTTTGCGATTTATACCTGCTCGAAAAGATAAAAAAAATGGCGAAGGCCGGCGACAAAAAGCCCATTAAGACCTGGTCGCGGCGTTCTACTGTCATGCCGGATTTCGTGGGATATACGATGCTGATCTATAACGGTAAAAAATTTATTCCCGTATTTATAACGGAAAACATGGTTGGCCATAAATTGGGAGAATTCGCCCCCACCAGGCTCTTTAAGAAACACGGGGCGCATACAGAGGTTTCAAGGGAACTTACATGATCTCAAAGGCATCCGTACGATATATAAGGATATCAGCGCGAAAGGCGAGGCTGGTAGCGGACATGGTAAGAGGCAAGCCCATAGATGAGGCCCGGGCCATACTAGAAAATGCGGAAAAAAGGGCGCGGCTTTACATACTGGAGATATTAAATGCCGCCGTCGCGAACGCGACCAGCAAGGACCCGGATATTACGCCGTCCGATATGTATGTTTCAAAGATAACGATCGACAATGGCCCGATGTTCAAGAGGTACAGGGCGGGCACCATGGGAAGGGCCATGCAGATCAGGCACCGCACAAGCCACATGAATATTGAACTTGACATAAGAGGACAAAGGACACCGGGACACCAGAACACCAGGACACCAGTTAAAAAGACAGAAAAGAAGGCCGGAAGGCCGAAGATTAAAGGGCAAATAGCAAAAAAAGAAACAAAACCCAAGACGAAAAAAGCGGTCGCAAGCAAGAAAGGTAAATAAATGGGACAAAAGGTTAATCCGTACAGCCTCAGGCTCGGCATAATAAAGGACTGGAAATCGCAATGGTTCGCTGATAAAAAGTCATATACGGGATTCCTGCTCGAAGACATCAGGATACGCAGGTTCATAAAGAAGAGTCTCGCGCAGGCAGCGATAGATAATATTGAGATTGAAAGGGCCTCTAACAGGCTTCGGGTTAAGATCCACAGCGCGCGCCCGGGCGTCATAATTGGAAGACGGGGCGCGGAAATAGACAAGCTAAAAGAAGAATTGCACAATATCACCAATAAGGAGATCTTTATAGACATCATCGAGGTAAAAAACCCGATGATTAGCTCGCAGCTGGTCGCGGAGAACATAGCGTTCCAGATAGAAAAAAGGATCCCGTTCAGGCGGGCGATGAAGAAGGCGGTGCAATCAGCCATGAACAGCGGCGCCGGAGGAATAAAGGTGCTCTGCTCCGGCCGTCTGGGAGGGGCGGAGATTGCGAGGAGAGAAGGCTACAAGCAGGGTAAGGTGCCTCTCCATACATTAAGGGCAGATATAGATTATGGTTTCGCTGAGGCCCTTACGACATACGGCCTCATAGGCGTAAAGATCTGGATTTATAAAGGCGAGGTAATACCTAAGAAGGAAAAGAGGACTGCAAATGGCGTTGATGCCCAAAAGGGTTAAATTCCGCAAATCCCAGAGGGGAAAGAGGCGGGGCGCAAGCGCTAGGGGAAGCTCGGTAAATTTCGGCGAATATGGCCTGCTGGCGCTTGAGAATAAATGGCTTAAGAGCACGCAGATCGAGGCGGCGAGGGTGGCCATCATGCGGCACTTAAGGGGCGCCGGCAAGGTCTGGGTAACCGTATTTCCTGACAAGTCCGTTTCAAAAAAGCCGGCCGAGACGAGAATGGGCAAAGGCAAGGGCGCCCCTGACCACTGGGTCGCGGTCGTAAGGCGCGGCAAGGTCATGTTTGAGCTGGAAGGCGTGCCGATAGAATTGGCCAGGGAGGCCCTAAGGCTCGCCGCCCATAAGATCGGCTTTCGCTGCAGGTTTATAAGCAGGGGAGGGTTTTTACATTAATGGCAAAGAAGTCTTTGGAAGAGTTTAAAAATTTGACGCGGGACGAATTGACCGTGAAGCTTGCGGGGCTTAAAACCGACCTGTTTAATCTCAGATACCAGGCAGAGACAGGGCGCATAGAAAAACCTCATCGCATAAAGCAGATCAAAAGGGATGTGGCCCGCATAAATACGATATTGAAAGAGGGAGAATCGAAGAATGGAACTGGGGCGAAATAAACGTAAGGAAAGACAGGGCGTGGTTATCAGCGATAAAATGGATAAGACAATAACCGTTGAAGTAGAACGCCTGACGCACGATGCCTGGTTTGGAAAGGCCATGAAAAAATATTCCAAATTCAAGGCGCATGACGAAAAGAATGAGGCGAAGGAGGGCGACATAGTCAGGATCGAGGAGACCAAACCCCTTTCAAAGACAAAAAGATGGCGCCTTGTCGAGATAATAAGAAAAAAGGAAGGTAAGCAGTGATCCAGGTTCGTTCAATTTTGGACATAGCGGATAATACCGGAGCCAGGAAGGCCTCGTTTATAGGCTTGATCGGCCGCGCTGATAAAAGATGGGCGGATATCGGCGACATAATCACCTGTAACATTAAAGAGGCGATACCGGACGGCATCGTCAAGGAAGGTGAGGTTGTCAAGGCGGTTATCGTCAGGACAAAGGCGGATATTGTCCGTCCGGACGGCTCAAGGCTCAGATTTGACACAAACGCCGCCGTTATCATCGACAACCAGTTTAACCCCAGGGGCACAAGGATCTTCGGCCCGGTGGCGAGGGAATTAAGGGATAAGAACTTCCTTAAGATAATCTCACTGGCGCCGGAAGCGATATGAAATGAAAAAAATTATAAAGAATGATACGGTAAAGGTAATAGCGGGAAGGGACAGGGGAAAGACCGGACGGGTGCTATCGGTATTTCCTAAGAAGAACCGCGCCCTTGTCGAAGGCGTAAACTTTGTCAAGAAACACACAAGGCGGACGCAGCAGGACCAGCAGGGAGGCATTGTTACGAAGGAAAGCCCGATCCATATTTCTAATCTGCTCTTGGTATGCAAGGGCTGCGGCAAACCGACCAGGGCCGGCGTTACCAGCTTAAGCGACGGGACAAAGACGCGAATCTGCAAAGAATGCAAGGAGATAGTTTCTTAAAACACATGAAGAATACGCCAAGATTGCTTGAAAAATACCAGAAAGAGATAGTGCCCCAGATGACGGAGCGCTTTGGTTACAAGAACAAGATGCAGGTACCCAGGGTTAAAAAAGTCGTATTAAACGTCGGCATGGGTATCGGCGCGCAGGACATTAAATTCATCGAAGCCGCCGTCAAGGAACTGAGCATGCTAACGGGCCAGAAGGCGGTTATCACAAAGGCCAAGAAGGCCATCTCCAATTTCAAGATCCGCAGGGGCTCCGCGGTAGGCTGCAAGGTAACGCTTAGAAGGGCCATCATGTATGAGTTCCTGGACAGGCTGCTCAACGTCGCCCTGCCTAGAGTAAAGGACTTCAGAGGGCTTGCCCTGAATTCATTCGATAAAAATTTTAATTATTCCTTCGGGATAACGGAACAGATAATATTTCCCGAGATTGAATATGACAAGGTCCTTAAGGTACACGGCATGGATATAATTATCAACCTCCAGGTGCGCACCAGGGACGAGGCCTACGAGCTCTTAAGGTTATTGGGAGTACCGTTTAAAAAAGGATAACGATATGGCTAAGCAGGCACTGATACTGAAGCAACGTATGACGCCTAAATTCAAGGTGCGCGGGTATAACAGGTGTCAATTATGCGGGCGGCCTAGGGGATATATGCGCAGATTCAAGCTGTGCAGGATATGCTTCAGGGAATTGGCCTCGCGCGGCGAGATACCCGGCGTCACTAAAGCGAGTTGGTAAAAAATGATTACAGCGATAAAAAATCGATTACAACGATATCGCTGTAATCTAAAATAAATATGAGTTTTTCACAAAATCGCTGTAATCGCTGATATAAAAAAGAGGACAAAATGAGCGTAACGGATCCGATAGCAGATGCATTGACGATAATAAGGAACGCAAGCAGGGGCAAGAAAGAGACCGCCATAGTCCGCGCCTCTAAATTGACCGGCCAGATCCTGGAGATCCTGAAGAAGGAGCGTTTTATTCTGGATTACCGTTTGATAGAGGACAAGGAAAAAGGCCAGGGTTCCTACAAGGTATATTTAAAATTCCAAAAAGGAAAGGTCCCGGCAATAACAGGCATAAAAAAATGCTCCACGCCAGGAAGAAGGTTTTATGCGACGGCCAAAAAGGCGCCAAAGGTCTACGGCGGCCTGGGAGTTTCCATATTGTCGACCTCAAGGGGCATCCTTACCGATGAAGAGGCTCGCAGCCAAAACGTAGGCGGAGAACTGCTCTGCCAGGTATGGTGATAAGAAAATGTCACGAATAGGAAAAAAACCAATACAGGTCCCGGCTAATACGAAGATAAATATCTCGGGTTCGAAGGTTTTGGTGGAAGGGCCTAAAGGGAAAATGGAATATACGCTTCCGCCCGCTTTTAAGGCGGAGTTTAAAGAGGGCCAACTTTTGGTCATCAGACCTTCGGATGTAAAGAAGGATATGGCGCTGCACGGGCTTGCAAGGAGCATGCTGAATAACCTTGTAAAAGGCGTCACGGACGGGTTCAGCAAACGCCTTGAGATCCAGGGTGTCGGCTTCCGGGGCGCGCTGCAGGGAAAGACCCTGGTCCTCCAGCTTGGATTTACACATCCGATAAATTTCCAGATACCGGAAGGCATAGTTGTGGAGGTGCCGAAGCCTACGGATATCATAGTCAAGGGAATAGATAAACAAAAGGTCGGCCAGGTCGCGGCCGATATCAGGTCTTATTTTAAGCCGGAGCCTTACAAGGGCAAGGGTATAAGATATTCCGGTGAATATGTTAAAAAGAAGGTAGGCAAGGCAGTCGCGTAAAAAAGGATAGGCTTATACACATGACACATATAAGCGGGAAAAAAAGGCGCCACCTGCATATCAGAAAGAGAATAGTAGGCACGGCCGAAAGGCCCAGATTAAGCGTCCACAAGAGCGTAAAGAACCTTACTGCGCAATTGATAGATGATCTTAAGGGGCATACCCTGTTTTTTCTTTCTACACAGGACAAGTCTTTTAACACGGCCGGCGGGAATGTAAAAGGCGCGGTGACCTTCGGCGAGCGATTCGCCGAAGAGGCGGTAAAAAAAGGGTTTTCAAAAATAGTTTTTGACAGGGGCGGATATTTATATCACGGCAGGATAAAGGCCTTTGCCGAGGCCTGCCGGAAGAAGGGATTAGTTTTCTGATGGCTAAAAAAATGTTAAAGAGCGGCGAGGATGTAAAGAAGGGCCCTGTACCGGCCGGGGAAGATAAGGACAAATACCTCGAGAAAGTCATCACCGTAAAGAGGGTCGCCAAGGTTGTCAAGGGCGGGAAGCGTTTTTCCTTTACCGCGTTGGTTACCGTCGGTGACGGGAACGGGCATATGGGATACGGATTCGGCAAGGGGACAGAGGTATCCGATGCCATAAAGAAGGCCCTGAACAACGCCAAGAAAAATTTTGTCGAGATACCCTTAAGGGGCACCACCATACCGCATGAGACAACCGGGAAATGCGACGCCTCCATTGTCCTTTTAAAACCGGCCTCAGACGGCACAGGAGTTATCGCCGGCGGCCCGGTAAGGGCGGTCTGCGAAGCGGCAGGGATAAAGAATGTCCTCACCAAGACCTTTAAATCTCATAATCCGGCAAATGTGGTTAAGGCCACTATAGATGCGCTTAGGAAGCTAAGGCTGGAAAGAAACAAGGAATAAATAAAAGGGGTTAAGAAAGATGAAGATATCCGATATCGGAAGGCCAAAAGGCGCTAACAGGCCAAAAAAAAGACGGGGAAGAGGATCAGGTTCCGGCCACGGCAAGACTTCATGCAAAGGCCATAAAGGGTTATTATCCCGTTCCGGCGGCCATGGCGGCCCCAGGCTCGGTTTTGAGGGCGGACAGATGCCGCTCATCCGCCGTATTCCGAAGAGGGGTTTTACTAACGAGTTTAAAAAATTTTATCAGATAGTCAATCTGGGTTCCTTAAGCATGTTTGAGGAGAATGCGGTGGTATCTCCGGCCGAATTGTTCGGCGCCAACCTCATAAATAGCAGCGAACGCGAGGTAAAGGTTCTGGGCGCCGGCGAGCTTACAAAACCACTGACCATTAAGGCGCACAGGTTTTCTAAAAGCGCCCTTGAGAAAATAAAAAAAACCGGCGGGAAGGCGGAGATTTTACAAAAATAAAACATGCTGCGCTCATTTGCGAACCTGATCAAGATCCCTGATTTACGTAAAAAGATAACAATAACGCTTGCCCTTATTGCCGTATACAGGATAGGGGCATACATACCGACGCCGGGGATCGACGGTATGAAACTCGCGCAGTTCTTTGATAATATCGCCAAGCAGCAGGGCGGGACACTTTTTGGCATAATGAATCTTTTCTCGGGAGGGGCCATAGAAAGGCTAACCATATTCGCCCTTGGTATTATGCCGTATATCTCCGCCTCTATCATACTGCAGCTCCTCGCGACCGTCGTGCCTTCGCTCGAGAAGCTGGCAAAGGAAGGTGAGGCCGGCCATAAGAAAATTACACAGTACACAAGATACGGGACCGTGATCCTTGCCGCGATACAATCGTTTTTTATCGCTATGTGGCTTGAGGCCCCTCAGCGTTTCGGCGGCCTCCAGATCGTACAGTATCCCGGATGGCCTTTCAGGATACTGACAATGATAACCCTGACCAGCGGGACAGCGTTTATCATGTGGCTCGGCGAACAGATCCAGGAAAAAGGCATAGGGAACGGTATTTCGCTTATCATCACCGTCGGCATCATTTCAAGGATACCGACGGCGTTATTCCAGCTGCTTAGTCTTTTATCGCCATTCCAGCCGGAGAAGGCGCAGCTCAACGTTTTTACGATTATAACGATGGTGATCATGCTTGTCGCCGTTGTTGTAGCCGTTGTTCTTATAACACAGGGCCAGCGGAAGATTCCCATTCAGTACGCTAAAAGGGTTGTGGGCAGGCGGGTATACGGCGGCCAGAGCACTTATATCCCATTAAGAGTAAACCAGGCGGGTGTCATACCCATCATATTCGCTCAGAGCATAATACTCTTTCCCGCGACGGTCGCGAGCCTTATACCAAACCCGGCGATGCAGAACCTCGCCCAGGTGTTGATGCGTGGGAATGTGGTCTATAACGTGATATATTCCCTGCTTATTATATTTTTCGCTTACTTTTATACCGCCATCACTTTTAATCCGTCGGATGTAGCCGAAAACATGAAAAAATACGGCGGTTTTGTGCCGGGGATAAGGCCCGGAAAGGCCACATCTGATTACCTTGACTTTGTCATGACAAGGATTACGCTGCCCGGCGCGGTCTTCCTTGCGATAATAGCGATACTACCGAGCATCGTAAGCAATTCACTGAAGATACCTTATCTCGTGGCGAGTTTCTTCGGGGGAACCGGGCTGCTTATTATCGTCGGCGTGATGCTGGACACCATAAGGGTGTTGGAATCCCAGCTCATCATGAGGCATTATGAAGGTTTTGTGAGCCACGGCAGGGTGCGCGGCAGAAGATGAGACTGATTTTTCTTGGCCCTCCGGGCGCGGGAAAAGGAACACAGGCGAAGGTCATTTCGAAAAAATTTAATTACCCGCATATTTCGACGGGAGATATATTACGGGAAAGCGTTAAAAATAACTCTCCGGTTGGCAGGCAGGCAAAGGGTTACATGGACAGAGGAGAGCTTGTCCCCGACGAAATCGTGACAAGGATAGTCGTCGAGAGGCTGGGCCGTCCGGATGCGTCGGCAGGTTTTATACTGGACGGGTTTCCCCGGACGAAAAAGCAGGCGGTAGAGCTCGATAAGGAGTTTAAAAAGGCCGGCATAGGCATAGATTACGCGATATATTTTGAGACCTCGGAGCCGGTTGTTATCTCGAGGCTGTCCGGCAGAAGGGTCTGCGAAAAATGCGGGCTGAATTATCACATTACAAATATCAGGCCCAAAAAAGAAAATACCTGCGACGCCTGCGGCGGCGCGCTCTTTCAGAGAGAAGATGATAAGGTCGAGACGATAAAAAAGCGGCTAAACGTCTATAAGAACCAGACCGCGGATCTTATAGATTATTATAAAGATAAAGGCGTCTTAGAAACCGTTTCCGGCGACCTGAGCGTTGAAGAGGTATTTAAGGCGTTGAGCGTCCTTTTTAATAAAAGAATTAATGATAGGTCTTAAGTCGGACAGAGAGATCAGTCTGATAAGCGAAGCCGGCGCGATTATAGGAAAGGTCTTTGAAAGATTGGAAGGGGAGATCAGGCCCGGGATAACGACTATTGAGCTGGACAGGCTGGCGGGCCAGTTGATCAAGTCCTTCGGCGGCAGGGCGGCCTTTTTGGGTTATAAGGATTTTCCGGGCAAGATCTGCGCTTCGCCGAACGATGTAGTCGTGCATGGCATCCCCGGCGACAGGAAGCTTGAGAAAGGCGATATCATCAGCCTGGATGTAGGGGTTGAAAGAGGCGGTTATTATGCCGACAGCGCCGCTACATTTGCCGTCGGAAATTGCTCGGACGCCGCCGCAAGGCTGATGGAAGCGACAGAGTGTTCTTTATATATCGGCATTGACAAGGCAAGGGCGGGCAACAGGCTCTCTGATATAGGGAACGCGATCCAGACGTTTATTGAAAATAAGGGTTTCAGCGTTGTGCGCGCCTTTGTGGGCCACGGCATAGGCGCCGAGCTGCATGAAGAGCCGGAGATACCTAATTTCGGGGCGGCGGGCAGAGGACCGCGGCTGGAACCGGGCATGGTCCTTGCCATAGAGCCCATGGTAAACGAAGGGACCTGCGACGTCGAGATACTGGAAGACGGTTGGACTGCTGTTACCGGCGACGGGAAATTGTCGGCGCATTTTGAGCATACGATCCTGGTTACCGACAAAGAGCCGCGGATTTTAACAAAATGGCAAAAGAAGAACCGATAATAGTCCAGGCAAAGGTTGTGGAGACACTGCCCAACGCCATGTTCAGGCTGGAACTGGATAATGGGCACAAGGTGCTTGGCTATGTCTCGGGGAAGATGCGGATGCATTTTATACGCATACTTCCCGGCGACATCGTCACGGTCGAATTATCGCCGTACGATCTTGCGCGGGGAAGAATTATACGACGGGAGAAGTAGTTATGAAGGTACGTTCCAGTGTTAAAAAAATTTGCGATAAATGTAAGATAATAAGAAGAAAAGGAATTGTCCGCGTCATATGCGTCGATCAAAAACATAAACAGAGACAAGGATAAAAGGGAGATAATCGTAAAATGCCACGTATCATAGGTATTGATTTGCCGAAGGAAAAAAGGATAGAGATCGCGCTGACATATATTTACGGGATTGGAAGGACCCTTTCAAAAAAGATCCTGAGCGCCACTAATATCGACATTAATAAACGCGCGAAGGACCTGACAGACGAAGAAACAGCAAAGATAGCCTCTTATATTCAGAAGGAATATAAGGTAGAAGGCGACTTAAGGAGAGATATATCAAGCAATATAAAACGGTTCATAGATATCGGCAGCTACAGGGGCATGCGCCATAAAAAGGGTCTCCCGGTCCGCGGACAGCGAACAAGGACTAACGCAAGGACAAGGAAAGGGCCGAGGAAGACAGTAGGAGTTACAAAGAAGAGGGAGGTAGGCGGTGGAGCAAAACCAGCAACAACAGCAGCAGCCGGAGCAAAAACCTAAACCAAAGACAAAGAAAAAGGTTATAAGGGGTGTCACAAGCGGAATAGTGCATATACTGGCCACATTCAACAATACCATTGTGACTATAACGGATAAAGGCGGAAACACGATTTGCTGGGCCTCGACGGGCACGGTGGGTTTCAGCGGTTCCAAGAAATCAACGCCGTTTGCGGCGCAGATAGCGTCCACAAATGCGGCAAAAAAGGCCCTTGAGAGCGGCGTTCGCGAGGTCGAGGTATATGTAAAGGGCCCGGGTTCAGGCAGGGAATCGGCCATCAGGGCGCTTCAGGGCGCCGGGCTTATGGTAAGGGCAATAAGGGATGTGACCCCTATCCCGCATAACGGCTGCAGACCGCCAAAGAGACGGAGGGTTTAATGGGAAAATACACGGGTCCAGTCTGCAGGCTATGCAGGCGGGAAGGAATAAAACTTTTTTTCAAGGGGCCAAAGTGTGTGAGCGATAAATGCCCCGTCGCTAAAAGGCCTTTCCCGCCGGGACAGCACGGCAAGAGCAGACTTAAGATCTCGGATTACGGCGTGCAGTTAAGGGAAAAGCAAAAGGCAAAAAGGATCTACGGGCTTCTAGAACGCCAGTTTAAATTCTATTTTCATAAGGCCGAAAGATCAAGGGGCGTCACCGGAGAAAAACTGCTTGAATTTCTTGAGAGACGTATTGATAACACCGTATTCCGCCTCTTGTTTGCCCTGACTCGCCGGGAAGGCCGTCAGCTGGTTTCAAACGGGCATGTTTATGTGAATAATAAAAAGGTCAACCGGCCGTCTTATCTTGTCAAAACAGGGGACACCATAGAGATCAGGGGCTCTGATAAACAAAAGGGCAGGATAAAGGAGATGATAAAGCTTTCGAAGGACAAGACCGTGCCGACCTGGCTTAAGGCGGATCACGAGAACTTGAAGGCGGAGATTGTAGGAATACCTACTCGCGCAGATGTAGGCTTCCCGATAAAGGAACAACTCATAATAGAATTATATTCAAAGTAACGAACAGTGGCAATTCGTTCTAAAAATATGGAGGGGTAATTAATGGGTATAAGCTGGAGAAATTTTGAAATGCCTAAGAAGTTGGAGTGCGACGAGGCCACATATACCGATACTTACGGCAAGTTTATCGCTGAGCCGTTTGAGCGCGGCTACGGTATCACAGTAGGAAACGCCATGAGGAGGATACTTTTATCCTCTATCGAGGGCGCGGCCGTTACCTCTATTAAGATCGTCGACGCCCCACATGAATTTTCAACGTTGCCGGGTGTCCTTGAGGACGCCGTACAGATCGTACTTAATATAAAGAAATTGATCATACGCAGTTATTCAAAGGAACAGAAAAAAATATATCTGAAGGTCGATAAAAAAGGCGATATCATTGCCAAGGATATAGAGACCGATGAGACCATAGAGATCCTTAATCCCGATCTCCACATAGCGACCTTGACAAAGAAAATAAAGTTTGAGATGGAACTTGAGATCGGAAAGGGCCGCGGATATGTGCCGGCTGAAAGAAATAAGAAGGAGAACCAGGCCATCGGCATCATACCCGTTGATTCCATATTTACGCCCATTACAAAGGTAAACATTTCCGTCGAAAATACGCGCGTGGGCCAGATGACGGATTATGACAAACTGATACTTGAGATCTATACAAACGGCAGCATCAATCCGAAAGACGCCCTGCTTTACGCCTCTCACATCCTTCAGAGGCATCTTGATATCTTTGTGAATTTCGGAAAATTGCCTGAAGAAGAGGAAGAACCGCAGGAGACGCCGGAAGAAGTCGAGCTTTATGAAAAATTGAGCCTGCCTATTTCCGAACTTGAGCTTTCAGTCAGAAGCACAAACTGTCTGAAGGAGGCGAGGATAAAGACTATAGGTGACCTTGTGAAAAAATCCGAGCTGGAGATGCTAAAGTACAGGAATTTTGGAAAAAAATCTCTCGGAGAGATCAACAAAATATTAACCAGCATGGGGCTTTCGCTCGGCATGAAATTTGATGAGGAGAAGCTAAAGAAATTTACGCCTAAACCGAAAGAGATATGAGACACCACATAAGAACAAGGACACTAAACAGGACTACCTCGGAGCGAAAGGCGCTGTTAAGAGGCCTTGTCTCGGCCCTGCTCAGAAATCAAAGGATAACAACTACCCTTGCGAAGGCCAAGGAGGCCAAAAGGCTTGCCGATAAGGTCATTACACTCGGAAAATACGCCGATCTGGCCAGCCAGCGCCGCGTATTCGCCGTCTTGTCCGACAGGGACCTGGTAAGGGAACTGGTAACCGAGATCGCGCCTCGTTTTAAGAGCCGGCAGGGCGGTTACACCCGGATCATAAGGCTCTCCGCTCACCGGAAGGGTGATAACGCGCAGTTGGTAATATTGGAACTCACCGAACAAAAGGTCATCGCGCCTCCGGTAAAAAAGGTCCCCAAGGAAAAGAAGCACCCGCAAGAGACCCAGCAGCAAAAGACTGAAAAGACAGCCCCGGAAAAAGCCGCGCCGGTCAAGGAAAAACCGGTGAAGACCGAGACGATCAAGCAGCCCCGACCCGAAAAGGGCAAGAAGGGCTTCTTCCAGGGCCTCAAGCGCTTCCTCAAGCCCAAAACCGGCTAATAATCCCCGCAACACCATAGTCCATAGTCGATAGTCAATAGTCTAGAAATAGACCATAGACCATTGACTATCTATTTACATTAAGCTAATTTCCGCTTGTTTTTTTCTCTTTTTTGTGATATAAACTTCTCATTAATGTTATAATTATATTATACAATAGTTAACAAGGGGAGGATTATGCGCCTGGCAGCAAGGATCATGAATGTGGGAGAATCTTCTACGCTTGCCATAACGGCGGAGGCGAAGAAGATGAAGAAGGAAGGCATTGACGTGGTCAGTTTTGGCGCGGGAGAACCCGATTTTGATACACCCAAAAATATTAAGGAAGCGGCAAAAAAAGCCATAGACGAAGGGGTGACCAAATATACCCCTTCCGGCGGCACGCCCGAGTTAAAAGAGGCGATCGCCGCTAAACTACTTACCGACAACAAACTTGAGTATAAGCCCTCGCAGATCGTTGTCTCCTGCGGCGCAAAACATTCTATTTATAACATTATCCAGGTGCTTTGCCAGAAAGGCGATGAAGTCCTGATCCCTTCCCCGTACTGGGTTAGCTACCCGGAAATGGTTAAGCTTGCCGAGGCAACCCCTGTCTTTATACCGACAAGAAGGGAAGACAACTTCAAATTGACGAGAGGCGCCCTTAAAAAGGCCATTACAAAAAAGACAAGGCTTTTGATATTAAACAGCCCTTCGAACCCAACAGGGGCGGTCTATAATGAGGAGGAGTTGTTTTTTATCTCCGAGCTGGCCGTTGAAAAGGGCATATATGTATTAAGCGATGAGATCTATGAGAAGCTGCTTTATGACGGTTCAAGGCACATCTCCATCGCTTCATTCAATAAGAAAATATATGACCTCACAATCCTTGTAAACGGCGTCTCAAAGACTTATTCCATGACAGGCTGGCGGATAGGATATCTCGCGGCCCATCAAGAGATCGCCTCGGCCGTGGAAAATCTGCAGAGCCATTCCACCTCTAACCCCGCCTCCATGTGCCAGAAGGCCGCTCTCGAGGCCATATCGGGGAATCAGGATTTCATCAGGGAAATGGTGGATGAATTTAAGAAACGCAGGGATTACATGGCCCAAAGGCTCGCGGACATAAAGGGTTTTTCACCGTTTGTGCCGAGAGGGGCGTTTTACATATTTTGCGATATCTCGTGTACCGGTATCAAATCGGTTGAGCTTGCCGGGAGGCTGCTCAGTGAAGCAAGGGTCGCTGTTATACCGGGTGAGGGATTCGGCTGGAATAACCAGATACGCCTTAGTTTCGCCACAGGCATGGAAACTATAAAGAAAGGCATGGACAGGATAGAAGAATGGGCCAGACAATAGCGGAGAAGATATTAAGCGGCCATTGCGGTAAAAAGGTAAAGGCGGATGATATCGCCGTATGCAAGGTGGATTTTTACTTCGGCCAGGATGGGACAAGCGGTATCATTATAGATAATTTCAGGAAACTGGGCAACGTCAAACCGGCCGATAAAACTAAATTTTATATGGTCATCGACCATTCCGGCCCCAGCCCAAGCGTCGGAGTTTCAACCATCCATAAAAAGATGCGTTCATTCGCCGAGGAATACGGCGTAGGCCTTTATGATGTAGGGGAGGGCGTTTGTCATCAGCTTATGCCGGAATTGGGGCATGTCGTCCCGGGAGATCTTGTCATAGGAGCGGATTCGCATACCTGCACTTACGGCGCCATAAACGTTTTTTCGACGGGAGTCGGCTCGACTGATCTCGCCATAACCCTTGCGACCGGCAAAAACTGGTTTAGGGTGCCCCGGACGGTAAAAATGATCATCAAGGGCAGGCTGCCCAATGGGGTTTACTCAAAGGATATAATACTTCATATCATCGGGCAGGTTGGGGCGAACGGCTGCACTTATAAATCAGTGGAATTCTACGGCAGCGCGATAGAGGGCCTGAGTGTCGACTCAAGATTCACCATTTCCAATATGGCGGTCGAGATGGGGGCCAAGTGCGGCATTATGGAAGCGGATAAAAAGGTGCTCGATTGGATTAATAGAATTAAAAAGCACTCTCAAAGGCGGCCGAGGCCAGTTTTTGCCGATATAGACGCGGTCTATGAGGCGGTAAAGGAGTTCGATGTCTCAAGGCTTGCGCCTCAGGTCGCCAAGCCGCATACGGTCGATAATGTATCGCCTGTTGATGAGGTAAAAGGGAAACAAATCGATCAGGCCTACATAGGGACCTGCACAAACGGCCGCTTCTCTGACCTGGAGACGGCAGCCAGGATATTAAAAAATAAAAAGATAAACCCGGATGTGAAATTGATTATAGCGCCCGCTTCGCGCAATATCTACCTGGAGGCATTAAAGGCGGGGATAATAGAGGTATTCATAAAGGCGGGCGGGGTTGTCCTTTCACCCGGCTGTGGTCCCTGCGTAGGCACGCAGGGCGGCATCCCGGCCGATGGAGAGACGGTCATCTCGACCGCCAACAGGAATTTTAAGGGCAGGATGGGAAATCCAAACGCCTTCATATACCTGGCCAGCCCGGCGACCTGCGCAGCCAGCGCTCTCGAAGGCAGGATCGCGGATCCCAGGAGGTATGTGTGAAGGGCGTCGCGAGAAGGCTTAAACAAGACGATAACGTCAATACCGATTACGTCATATCGGGAAGATATAAATTCAGCATAGAGGACCCGAAGGAACTTGCCAGGCACATCTTCGAGGACATAGACCCGAAGTTTGCCTCAAGGGTTAAGGAAGGCGATTTCATCGTTGCCGGCGAGAATTTCGGGTGCGGCTCGTCAAGGGAACAGGCGCCGCAGTCAATAAAGGCGGCGGGAATAAAGGCGGTTATCGCGAAAAGCTTCGCGAGAATATTTTACAGGAACGCCTTTAATATAGGGCTCTGCCTTATCGAATGCGATACGGATCAGATCAATGAAGGCGACTCTCTTGAAATAAACCTGGAGAAGAACAGGCTTAAGAACATTACTAAAAACAGCCTGCTTCCGATAAGGCCTATACCGCCGGTGATGAAAAAGCTCCTTTCGGACGGCGGGGTAATAGAGCATTTTAAAAAATATGGAGGGTTTAAATTTGACTCATAAGATAACCTTGATCCCTGGAGACGGTATAGGGCCCGATGTCGCCGCGGCCGCAAAAAAATGCGTAGAGGCCGCGGGCGTAAGCGTAAAGTGGGAAGAGACGGCCTGCGGTGAAGAGGCAATACGGAAAACCGGCGCGCCGCTTCCCAAGGAGGCCCTTGCATCCATAAGAAAAAATAAGGTGGCAATCAAGGGCCCTATCACGACGCCTGTCGGGACAGGTTTCAGGAGCGTAAACGTAGCGCTGAGAAAAGAGCTTGACCTTTATGCCTGTGTGAGGCCCTGCAAGACCTATGAAGGCGTCAGATCCTGTTACAAGGATATTGACCTTGTGATAATAAGGGAAAATACCGAGGACCTGTATGCCGGCATCGAATTCCCGAAAGGCGCTAAAGAGACGGTGAGCCTCATAGATGAGCTGGCCCGGCTCTCTAAAAAAGACATAAGGGAAGATTCCGCCATAAGCATAAAACCGATCTCGGAATTCGCCTCAAAGAGGATAGTAAGGTTTGCCTTCGAGTACGCGCTCAAAAATAAAAGAAGGAAGGTAACCGCGGTTCATAAGGCCAATATTCAAAAATGCACGGATGGCCTTTTTTTAGAGACCGCCAGGCAGGTCGCCAAAGATTACGAAGGCAGGATCGAATTCGAGGACAGGATAGTCGATAATATGTGCATGCAGCTTGTGCAAAAACCGGGGGATTATGACGTTTTAGTCCTGCCTAATCTTTACGGTGACATACTTTCAGACCTTTGCGCCGGCCTTGTCGGCGGCCTTGGCGTGGCGCCCGGCGCCAATATAGGGGAAACAATGGCGATCTTTGAGCCGACACATGGGGCGGCCCCGAAATACAAAGGCCTTAACAAGGTTAACCCTACAGCCGCCATATTGTCCGCGGTGCTTATGTTAAGGTATCTCGGTGAGACCGTCGCGGCTGACAGGCTGGAAAAGGCGGTGGCCGCAGTAATTAAAGAAGGCAAGGCAGTTACATATGATCTTAAGGCCGACAGGAATGACCCTTCAGCCGTAGGTACGACCGAAATGACGGAAGCGATTATAAAAAGGCTGTAATGGCAAATACCATAAAAAAGATATCCATAATAGGGGCGGGCAATGTCGGCGCCACCCTTGCCCTGCGGATAGCCGAAACGGCGATCGCGGACGTAGTCCTCCTGGACATCGCAGAAGGTATCTGTGTTGGTAAGGCGACGGACCTTACGGACGCCGCTCCCCTGTCAGGCAATAACTGCAAGATCTTCGGGACCAAGGATTACACGGCCGCGGCAGATTCCGATATTGTTGTTATAACTGCAGGCCTGCCGCGAACGCCGGGAATGAACCGCGAAGAGCTTTTCTTAAAGAATTCCGCGATTGTCAGGGATGCCGCGGAAAAGATAAAGGCAGTTTCTCCTGAGGCAATAATAATTGTTGTCACAAATCCGCTTGATGCCATGACCTGGCTTGTATTGAAGGCAACCGGTTTTCCAAAAAACCGCGTCATGGGCATGGCCGGCGTGCTTGATGCCTCAAGATTTATAGCGCTGGCCGCGGAGGCGGCAGGCGTGAGATACCGGGATGTGGAGACCTTTGTCATCGGCAGCCACGGTGATACCATGGTCCCCGTTCTCTCGCACACAAAGATCAAAGGAAGGCCCATTGAGGCGGTCTTAGCTCCGCAAAAAATAGAGGAGATTGTATCCAGGACAAAAAACAGGGGGGCCGAGATTGTGGGGTTCCTTAAGACGGGCAGCGCCTATTATGCGCCTTCGGCCTCTGTCTTCTCAATGATAAAGGCGATAACCGGAAACACAAATGAGGTCTTATGCGTCTCATGTTTTTTAGAGGGCGAATACGGCCTTAATGATATATGCATCGGGGTGCCGGCCAAAATCGGCAGGACCGGTATCTCGAAAATTGTAGAGCTTTCCTTAAACGATGAGGAAAAACAGGCGTTCGAGAGATCGGCTAAGCAAATAAGGGAAACTATTGGAAAAATATGATATCGCTGTAATAGGGGCAGGGCCCGGGGGCTATATCGCCGCGATTTATGCCGCAAGAGCGGGAAAATCGGTGGCGGTAATCGAAAAGGATCAGCTCGGCGGCGCATGTCTTAACAGGGGCTGTATTCCAACCAAGGCAATCCTTTCAAGCTTAGAGGTCTTATATGCGGTAAAAGAAAGCGCTTCCTTCGGGATAGATGTCCCATCCTGTAAAATAAATTTTGAAAAGATAAAAAGCCGGAAGGACGAGATAGTAAAAAAGTTACGCCAGGGCATCGCCGCGCTTTTTAACGCGAGAAAAATCGCGCTTTTTACCGGGCCTGGAAGGCTTGCGGGTCCCGGAGAAATAGAGGTGGGAGGGGCGTCGATCAGGGCAAAAGACATTATAATAGCAACCGGTTCAAGCCCTCTTGAAATACCTGCCTTTGAATTCAACCATACCACCATAATTTCAAGCGACGATCTGTTAGAGCTTAAAGACGTCCCTCAGAGCCTGCTTATAATCGGCGGAGGGGCGATTGGCTGCGAGTTTGCGGCGATGTATAACGCGATGGGAAGCAAAGTTGCCATTGTCGAACAACTGCCCGAGATCCTGCCGAGTATGGACGCCGAGATCGCAAAAAGGCTTGGCCTGATACTAAAAAAAAGAGGCGTTGAGATATTAACGGGGGTAAAGGCCGAGCGGCTCATTCAAAAAGAAGGCCGGCTTTCGGCTGTTTTGTCATCAGGCAGAGAACTGGCCGCCGAAAAGGCGCTTATTTGCGTCGGGAGATCGCCGAACTCAAGCGGGTTTGGGCTTGAAAACCAGGGTATTAGGGCCCAAAGAGGCCGGATCTGCGTTGACGAGTATATGAGGACTAATTTGCCGAATACATACGCCATCGGCGATGTTGCCGGAAAATTCCAACTCGCGCACACTGCCTCATATGAAGGCATAACGGCCTGCAGGAATATCCTTGGCGAGGGGATAAAGGCGGACTACAGGGCGGTTCCAAATTGTATATACACCTCTCCGGAGGCAGCAGGCGTCGGCATGACGGAGGAACAGGCAAAAACTGCCGGCATTAAAACAAAAGTTTGCAAGTTTCCTTTTTCCGCCCTTGGAAAGGCCAATGTTGTTTCCAGGACAGAGGGCTTTGTAAAATTGGTCGGAGAAACGCCCGGCGGCAGGATTTTAGGCGTGCATATACTCGGCCATGGCGCCGCCACCCTTATAGCCGAGGCCGCGCTTGCCGTCAAGCAGGGACTTAGCGCCAGGCAGGTAGCCGATACAATACACGCGCATCCTACGTTTTCAGAGGGCCTTATGGAGGCCTGCCATATGTTTGAGGATAAAGCAATACACACCATATGAGATGCGGGCTTATAGATCTTGGCCTTGTAAATTATGAGCTGGCGCAAGACATACAGTCAAATAAACTTCGCGAGATAAAGGCAGGTCTTAAAGATGCCGCGCTTATTCTCTGCGAATTTTTTCCAGTGTATACGCTTGGAAGGAGCGGTGACGGAAGCAACCTGCTTGTTTCCAGGGATTTTTTAAAGAAATCGGGTATCGGTTACAGGCAATCTGAAAGAGGAGGCGATATCACCTTCCATTCACCCGGGCAGCTTGTCATATATCCTGTATTTAATCTGGCTTTCCTTAAGAAGGATCTAAATTGGTATCTAAGATCCCTTGAGGCAATCATAATCAATCTTCTTTCTGAGTACGGCGTTAACGGATGCCGTAAGGCGGGTTATACCGGCGTATGGACGCAAATGGGAAAAATCGCGTCGATAGGAATCGCAGTCTCCAGGTGGGTAACCTCTCACGGCCTTAGTCTTAATGTAAATAATGATCTTTCTTATTTTGACCTTATAAATCCCTGCGGGATAAGAGATTGCCGGATGGCCTCTATTTACGAAGAGACAGGCGGTAAAATAGATATGCGGGGATTAAAGGGAAAAGCGATCGCGCAATTCAAGGCGCGTTTCGGGCTGACGCTATATGCAGAAGCAGTCAAGACGGCCGCACTGGCTTAAAAAAAAGCTTTTGAGTAATCATCCGGCGATCGAATATACAAAGGCCGTGCTTAAGGCGTCAGGCGCGAATACGGTCTGCCAGGCGGCAAGCTGCCCCAATATCTTTGACTGTTTTTCACGAAAAACGGCTACATTCCTTATACTTGGCAGGAACTGCACAAGGAACTGCGCCTTTTGTTCTGTAGCCAAGGGCCCGGCAGAGGCGGTTGATAATGCCGAGCCCGGCAGGATCCTAGAGGCGGTTATGGCTCTGGGCTTAGAGCGCGTTGTCATAACGTCCGTGACAAGGGATGACTTAAAAGACGGCGGCTCATGCCAGTTTGTGAGGGTTATAGAAGAGTTAAGGCGCAAATTAGGCGGCAGGCTGGTAATAGAGGCGCTTGTGCCGGATTTTAGGGGCAAGATCGATGATATCAAGCGGGTTGCCGAATGCGAGGTAGATGTCTTCGCGCATAATATCGAGACGGCCCCGAGGTTATATAAAAAAATCAGGCCTGGGGCGGATTATAAAAGATCCATTGATCTATTGAGAGGCGCGAAGGCGGTAAACCCCCGTCTTAAGACAAAGAGCGGTTTTATGCTGGGCCTCGGGGAAGCCCGGGATGAGATGGCGGAGGTGATCAAAGACCTTAAGGCGGCGGGATGCGAGACGCTCTCGATCGGCCAATATTTAAGGCCTTCCAGCCTTCAGGTTGAGGTGCGGGAATTTATTAAGCCTGATAAATTTAGGGAATATGAGCGGTTAGGCCATGAAGCGGGTTTTCAAGATGTCCAAAGTGGACCGTTTGTGAGAAGTTCGTATAGACCATAGACTATTGACTATAGACGATGGGGGATGATATGAAAGAGATAAGGCTTCCTGACATGGGCGACGGTATAACCGCGGCCACAGTCTCAATGTGGTATCATAAACCTGGAGATGATGTAAAAGAAGGGGATGATCTGGTTGAACTGGTTACGGACAAAGCAACTTTTAATGTGCCCTGCTCGTCGGCAGGAAAGGTTTCAAAAATCATGTTCGAGGAGGGCGATACCGTCCATCCGGGGGACGTCCTTGCGCTCATAGAATAAAATGGTGCTTATAATAGATAATTATGACTCATTTACCTATAATCTTGTCCAGTACCTCGGCGAACTTGGCGGGGACCTGCAGGTCTATAGGAATGACAGGATAACCTCAGACGAGATAAGGCGGCTTGCGCCCTCAAGGATCGTGATTTCTCCTGGGCCGAAATGGCCGCGCGACGCCGGCATCTCGGAAGATGTCATAAGGCAATTTGCCGGAAAGATTCCGCTCCTCGGCGTATGCCTGGGGCACCAATGCATCGGAGAGGTTTACGGCGCCAAGATCGCGCTGGCTGACAGGCTTATGCACGGAAAGACCTCTCTGATATACCACAACGGCAAGACAATATTTAAGGGGATAGAAAATCCCTTTTCAGGGACGAGGTACCATTCACTCCTGGTCTCAAAGGCCGGGCTGCCGAACTGCCTTGAGATTACCGCCGAGACCAGGGAAGGCGAGATCATGGGCCTTAAACATAAGAGGTTCCCGGTTTGGGGGCTGCAATTCCATCCGGAATCGATTTTAACTACAGAAGGCAAAAAAATTCTGGCAAATTTTTTAAATTTGAAATAACCCGGAGACAAATATGATAAAAGAAGCGATAGACAAACTTGCCAAGAGGATTGATCTGAATGGCGAAGAGACCGCGCAGGTCTTCGAAGAGATCATGACCGGCGCCGCGACGCCCATCCAGATAGCCGCCTTCATTACGGCGCTCAGAATGAAGGGAGAAACCGTTAGCGAGATCTCGGCCGCGGCAAGGGTCATGCGGAATAAGGCCGCCCGGGTCACGTTATCGGAACAGGTAGATATCATCGATACCTGCGGCACAGGCGGCGACGTCTCAAATACCTTCAATATCTCGACCGCTACCGCGCTTGTCGTCGCCGGATGCGGGATCAAGGTCGCCAAGCACGGCAACAGGTGCGTTTCAAGCCAGTGCGGCAGCGCCGATGTTCTTGAAGAATTGGGCGTAAAGATAGACCTGCCGCCTGAAAGGGTAAAGCAGTGTATCGAAAAGATCGGCATCGGCTTTATGTTCGCCCCTGTCTTTCACGGTGCCATGAAATTCGCTTCCGAACCTAGAAAACAGATAGGTATCAGGACTATTTTTAACATACTTGGGCCGCTTTCAAATCCGGCAGGGGCCAATTACCAGATAATTGGCGTTTACAGGCCGGAATTGACCGAGACCATGGCAAAGGTCCTGGCCGCTTTGGGGGCGGCCGGGGCGATGGTGGTTCACAGCCATGACGGCCTTGATGAGATCTCCATAAGCGCAAAGACAAAGATTACCGAGCTTAGGAATAAAAAGATCAGGACCTACTATGTCCAACCCACCAATTTTGGGCTAAGACGGGCGCCCATCTCATTCATAAAGGGCGGGACAAGGCAGGAAAACGCCGCAATAATAATGGACATATTGAATTCCAAGAAAGGGCCGAAACGGGATGTAGTCCTTATGAATGCCAGCGCTGCCCTCATGGTCATGGAAGAGGCAAGGAATTTCAAGGAAGGTGTCAGGATCGCCGCCGAGGCGATAGATTCCCGCAGGGCGCTTGAGAAACTTGAGTTATTAAGGCTTGAAAAATGATCTTATCCGGAATTATAGAAGAAAAAGAAAGGCTTGTCGCTGGAAAAAAAGCGGCTTTATCCCTTGAAGACCTGAAAAGGTCGCTGAAGGCCGGTTCCTCTTCCCGGATTGATTTTAAATCAGCGGTTTCCGGTGATGGGATCGCGCTTATAGCTGAAATTAAGAAAAAATCGCCGTCCAAGGGCGTTATTCGCAAGGATCTCAAGCCTCTGGAAATTGCCCGCGATTACGCGGCAGCCGGCGCGAAGGCCCTGTCCGTACTGACAGACGAAAAATTTTTTGGCGGCGATATCAGGCTGATTAAAGAGATCAAGAAAGAGGTCAGCCTGCCGGTGCTTGAGAAGGATTTTATTATCGATGAATACCAGATCTATGAGGCAAGGGCGGCGGGGGCGGACGCGATACTTTTAATCGCCGACATACTTACCCCTGATCAACTCAGACGTTTTAAGGACGCGGCTGACGGCCTTGGCCTGGCCTCTTTGTGCGAGGTACATACTCTTGAAGATCTTGAAAAGGTATCGGGCATAGACGCCGATATTATAGGGATAAATAACAGGAATCTGCATGATTTTAAGGTTGACCTGGAAACGACGCCAAGGTTGATCAGGCATGTGCCCGGCGGCAAGATTATTATCTCCGAGAGCGGGATAAAGACATATAAGGATGTGATGTATCTGAAGAGTCTTGGTGTCAACGCGGTCCTTATCGGAGAGGCATTCCTTTCGGCGCAGGACATTATCTCAAAGGTGAGAGAGGTAATGGGTACAAAGTAAAAAGTCAAAAGGAAAAAGTAAAAACCACAACCCAAAAGTCAAAAGTTTGAACTTTTAATTTGTAGTTTTACCTTTTTACTTTTTACTTTTAAGTTAGCATAGGAGGACATATGCTGCCAAACAAAGACGGCAGATTCGGACGATTCGGGGGTAGATTTGTCCCGGAAACGCTGATGACAGCGCTTGATGAGCTGGAAACCGAATATAAAAGGGCGCGTTCGGACCGGAAATTCACCGATGAATTAAATTACTATCTGAAGGAGTACGCGGGCAGGCCGACGCCGTTGTATCTTGCGCGCCGGCTGTCGAAACAATCCGGCGCGAAGATATATTTAAAACGGGAAGACCTTCTTCACACAGGCGCCCATAAGATAAATAATACCCTCGGCCAGGCCCTTCTTGCGAGACGCATGGGAAAACCGCGCCTTATCGCTGAGACCGGCGCGGGACAGCATGGGGTGGCCACGGCGACGGTTGCCGCGCTTTTTGGGCTTAGATGCGAAGTCTTTATGGGCGATGAGGATATAAAGAGGCAGTCGATAAACGTTTTTAAAATGAAGCTGCTTGGGGCGAGGGTCACCCCGGTGCATAGCGGTTCAAAAACGCTTAAAGACGCCATGAACGAGGCAATAAGGGATTGGGTCACGAACGTTAGAGATACCTATTATGTGATTGGCTCTGTCGCGGGGCCGCATCCGTATCCGATGATGGTCAGGGATTTTCAGTCGGTGATCGGGAAAGAGGCAAAGCGGCAGATAAAGGCGAAGGAAAAAAGATTCCCCGATTATCTTGTGGCCTGCGTTGGCGGCGGCAGCAACGCGATGGGTTTGTTTTACGATTTTATAGGGGATAAAAAGGTAAAACTCATAGGTGTAGAGGCGGCAGGGCTGGGCCTTGGAACCGGGCGTCATGCCGCGACGCTTTGCAAGGGTTCTATCGGCGTGCTTCACGGCGCCAAGGAATATATCCTGCAGGATAGGAATGGGCAGATAAGCGTCGCGCATTCCATCTCTGCCGGGCTTGATTATCCGGGCGTTGGGCCTGAGCATTCGTACCTTAAGGAGACCGGACGGGCGAAATATGTCGCGGTGACTGACAAGCAGGCGCTCGAAGGTTTTAAGATGTTGTCGGAGCTGGAAGGCATAATACCGGCGCTTGAGTCGTCGCATGCGGTCTATTATGCCGCGCGGCTTGCGAAGGGGGCCGGCAAGAATAAGGTTATCATTGTCTGCCTCTCCGGCCGCGGCGACAAGGATATAGATATTGTCCGCGGCGTGTTATAACTGAACCATAGACCATTTTGCGCAATGAGAGCCAAATAAGGAGAGATATCCGTATGAAAAAAATGGCAAGCTTGTTCTTAGTTATATCCTTTTTGATCGCGGGGTGCGCGACGCCCGTGTACAGGGAGGCGCTCAAGCAATCGCCGGCGGTTAACAGGGAGATATTTAGTTTCTCAGGAGACAGGGTATTTAAGGCGGCTTCCAATGTTATTTATTCAAGGGGTTTCATGCTTGAGAAGGAGGATAGGGACGAAGGTTTTATCCTCGGGAAAAAATATTTCAAGAGGGGGCATAAAAACATCGTCCTGGCGCTTCAGGCAAAGATTGTCCCGGAAGAAGCCGATAAGACCGCCCTTTACCTCAGCGCCGTAGAAACGACCGAGAACCTGTATGTCGCGGACAGAACGAGGTTTTTCTTGTTTATCATTCCTCTTCCCGGAGGCGGCGGCAAGGAAGCTACGACCATCAAGGAAGGGGAAAAAATGATAGAGGACAAACGATTTTATAAAACCCTGTTCTCTCTGATAGAGAAAGAGGTAAAAGGAGAGCGCGCGTGAACAGGATAGACAAAAAATTCAGGAAATTAAAGGCTGACAGAAAGAAGGCGTGCATCGTTTATATCACGGCGGGATATCCTGACCTCCATAAGACAAAAAGGCTGATACCGGCCCTTGAGCGCGCGGGCGCCGACATAGTCGAACTCGGGATCCCGTTTTCCGATCCGCTTGCGGACGGCCCGACTATCCAGGCCGCCTCACAGGAGGCGCTGAAGAATAACGTAAACCTGCCAAAGATTTTTAAGATGGTGAAGATGGCAAGACGTGTGACCGATATTCCCATCGTATTTATGACGTATTATAATCCTGTTTTGAAATATGGCCAAAAGCAGTTTTTACGAGATTGTGTTAAAAGCGGCGTAGACGGCCTCATAATACCCGATCTGCCGATGGAAGAGTCGAGGGATCTTAAACCGGCGGCGAGGAAAAGCAAGATCGCGCTTATTTTTTTAGCCGCGCCTACCTCAACCCGTGAAAGACTAAAAAATATCTCAAGGGATTCGAGAGGTTTTATATATTATGTTTCCCTGACGGGCGTGACGGGGGCAAGACAAAAACTGCCCATGGAAGTAGCGTCAAAGGTGAAACTGATAAAGTCAATGACAAGAAAGCCTGTATGCGTTGGTTTTGGCGTGTCCAGTCCTCAACAGGCAGAACAAATAGCAAACGTCGCGGACGGCGTTATTATCGGAAGCGCGGTAATAAAGGTGATTGAACGGAATTTAAATAAGGGCGGTTTGACGGATAAGGTAGGAAAATTCGTGAAGCAATTAGCGGATGCGATCCACAATGTCTAGACCATTGACCCATAATGTATTTGCCGTGATACTGGTGGGCGGCAAGGGCAAGCGTCTTCGGCCGCTTTCTACCGATAAAAGGCCAAAGGCATTTCTGTCCGTCTCAAGAAACCGCAGGACTATGTTCCGGGCCACCCTTGACAGGATAGAAAAAATCCTCCCGGCAAGAAATATCCTGGTCTCGGCAAACAAGGCGCATCTTAAGCTGATTAAAAAAGATTTCCCCGGCTTAAAAAGAGAGAACCTGATTCTCGAGCCTGTATCAAGGAATACCGCACCGGCAGTCGGACTTGCCGCGCTGCTCCTAAACAGGAAATATAAGGACGCCGTTATTGTGGTAATTCCTTCGGACCAGTATATATTAGATGAAGCCGCGTACGCGGCCGCCATAAAAAAGGGCATAAGATTCGCGGCCGGGCAGGATTGTCTTGTGATTTTAGGTCTGAAACCGTCATATCCGGCCACAGGTTTCGGATATCTAAAACTCAATACTAAACACGCACATAAGGTCGCGAAATTCACTGAGAAACCTGATCTTGAAACCGCAAGAAAATTTATAAAAGCGGGTAACTATTTCTGGAACGCCGGAATTTTTATATTTCGGGCGGAATCTATGTTAAAGGCAATGAGCCGGCACGCCTCAGGGATATTCAAGCTTCTCATGCGGATCGAGAAGCAAGGTATAAAAAATGTTTACAAAAAATTCCCCGACATCTCCATTGATTATGCGGTGATGGAAAAGGCGGCCGACATCTACTGTGTCAAGGGGGCATATCGATGGCGGGATATAGGGAATTTCGAAGCCTTAAAAGAGGTGCTCTTAAAAGAGGGCCGCGCCTTTCGGGAAAAAAACGGGAAGGTGCTTAAGATACTATGAGAATACTTGCCCTTGATGTAGGGAGAAAAAGAATCGGCGTCGCCTTAAGCGATCCCATGGGCATAGTGGCCCAGGGAGTGAAATCGCTCGAGGTCAAGGATGAAGCGCAGGTCATGGAAGCGATCGGTGAATTTATAAGAGATAATGAGGTCGGCGAGGTTGTGGTGGGCCTGCCGCTTAACATGGACGGGAGCGAGGGGCCGATGACAAAAGAGGTTACGGCGTTTGCCGCCAGGCTTAAGGAAAAGACGGCCTTGCCGCTTAAGATGTGGGACGAAAGGCTTACCTCGCTTCAGATCGAGCGCGAGCTGGTTTTTTTTGACGTCTCAAGGGCTAAAAGAAAAAAGATCAACGACATGCTGGCCGCGCAGATTATTCTTCAGAATTATCTGGATTCAAAGAAAAAAAATGATTACAGCGATTAAAATAGATTACGGAGATAAAAGATGTATAAAAAAATAGTCCTGGATAACGGATTAACGATTATTCTGGCGGATATGCCTACCATGGAGTCTATATCGATAGGCGTCTGGATAGCGGCCGGCGGCAGGTACGAAAATAAAAAACTGTCCGGCATAAGCCATTTTCTCGAGCATATGGTATTTAAGGGCACAAAAAAACGGTCTACGCGCGAGTTAAAAGAGTCGATCGAAGGAAGGGGCGGGCTCTTAAACGGTTTTACCGGAGAGGAGTTTACCTGTTACCTGGCGAAGGTCTTAAGCAAAGACGCGGCAATCGCCATGGACATACTAAGCGACATGACCTTGAATCCGAGTCTCGAGCCAAAAGAATTTCTTAAGGAAAGGTATGTTATCCTTGAAGAGGTAAAGATGTACATGGATATGCCTAACCATCATGTTCATGAGCTTTTGGCGGAACTGCTCTGGCCGCACCAGCCTCTCGGGATGCCCCTCACGGGGACAGTGGATACCATCGCTTCCATGAAAAGGGAAGATCTCGCCGCTTATCAGAAGGAGTTCTACGGCCCGGCGAATATAGTGGTTGCGGTTGCCGGAAAGCTGCCTCCCGGCGAATTCATCAGAGACATTGAGAAAAAGTTCAAGGGCGCCGAATCCCGGCAAAGGCAGGTCTTCGAGCCGGTAACTCTCGGCCAGACAAGGCCCAGGACAAATATCTTCCACAAGAAAACAGAGCAGACCCACCTCGCGATGGGATTGCATGGTTACAGCCGCTTTTCAAGGGATAAGTACAAAGTGGACCTGATGAATATAATCCTGGGCGGTAATATGTCCTCAAGGCTTTTTGACGAGGTGCGCGAAAAACTAGGCCTTGCCTATGAGATCTCTTCCAGCGTCAAACACTATCATGATACCGGCGCGCTTGTCATTTCCGCCGGCATAGATAATAAAAAAATAGACAAGGCGGTAAAGATTATTGTCAGGGAACTAAAAAAGATGAAGACCGGCGATGTCAAAAAGGAGGAATTCAGGCGGGCGAAGGAGTTCTATAAGGGGCAGCTCTCAATGCTCTTTGAGGACACGATGAACCACATGCTTTGGCTGGGGGAAAAATTTATAAGCGGGGATTACGAATTCCGGCCGAAGGATATCTTAAAAGAGATAGAGAAGGTTGCAAGAGAGGATATCAGCGAGGTCGCTAAGGATATCCTTACAAGGGAGAATATAAACCTGGCGGTCATAGGTCCGACGACCAAGGCCGCCGCCGCCGATATATGCGGCAGGCTTAATGATCTATAAAATGGCGAGCTAGTCAAAACATGAGGAATGTAAAACTTTTTACATTATTCGGGATACCGCTATATATCCACATAACCTTTTTGATACTGCCGGTATTATTCTATTTTAATTCCGGGCCAAAAGGCGTTTTTCTGGTGCTTTTTGTATTTGCCTGTGTAACCCTTCATGAGCTCTCGCATAGCCTTACAGCGAGGCATTACGGCGTACAGGTCCGTGGGATTACGCTTTTTCCCATAGGCGGAGTCGCCTCCATAACCTCATATCCGAAAAAGCCGGGCCAGGAATTTCTAATAGCCCTCGCGGGCCCGATGTTTAACATAATATTTACGATAGTGCTGTTTTACCCCTTGTACAGGTTGCTTGGACCCGATATTATGTTCAGGCCTTCCTTAAGGACATGGCCTAATACATTCGCGTATGCCTTCTGGATAAACCCGATGCTGGCAATATTTAATCTTTTACCCGCCTTTCCCATGGATGGAGGCAGGATCTTAAGGTCATTCCTGGCCAGACGGCTTACATTCCGGAGGGCCACCGAGATCGCCGTAGGTATAGGCCATTTTTTTGCCCTTGTTTTCGGTATCGCCGGCATCCTTCAGGGCAACATTATGCTTGTCGTCATAGCCATTTTTATTTACATGGCCGCCTCAAGCGAGGAATTCCAGGTGGAATTAATGGAAAATATCAAGGAGACGATGGGAGATGGAGACTCAACAAGTATTAATCGCCCCTAGTTTGTTATCGGCTGACTTCGGCAACCTTAAAAGCGATATAAAGCGAATGGAAGACGCCGGCGCCGACTGGCTGCATATCGATGTCATGGACGGCCATTTTGTCCCTAATATTACAATAGGGCCGGTTGTCGTAAGTTCCGTAAAAAAGATTTCAAAACTGCCGCTTGATGTGCACCTTATGATCAAGCAGCCGGAAAGGTATATCAAGGCCTTTGCCGAGGCAGGCAGCGATCTCATTACCTTTCATATAGAGGCGGCGCGAAATCCCGCGTCTCTTATGGCGCAGATAAAAGCGCAGGGAAAAAAGGCCGGGATCTCGATAAAACCCGATACGAAGGTTGCCAGGATAAGAAGGTATCTGGCTCAGGCAGACCTTGTTTTGGTTATGAGCGTTGAACCGGGCTTTGGCGGCCAGGAATTTATAAACGGCGCCCTTAAGAAAATAAAAGAACTAAAGGAGATCTATGGCGGTATGATTTCCGTAGATGGGGGAATAAACGGTGAAAACGCCGCTTCGGTCAGGGCGGCGGGCGCAAACGTCCTGGTGGCGGGCAGCTACCTGTTTGGCGCTGTAGATGTAAACGAGGCGATAGGGAGGCTGCGGAGATGAGCATAAAATTCGGCACAGACGGATGG
>JAQURK010000011.1 GCA_028715645.1 Candidatus Omnitrophota bacterium
CTTGCCGTCGAGAATGTAATATGCAGGCGGGATAAAATATCATCCGCCCTTTTTATCGGAAAAGGCAAGGCGGAAGAGATCGCCATTACCGCGAGAGATGAAAAACTGGACGTAGTGATATTTAATAACGACCTTTCGGGCACGCAGCAGAAGAATCTTGAAGAGATAATAGGCATAAAGATAATCGACAGGACACAGCTTATACTCGATATCTTCGCAAGGCGCGCCAAGTCTAACGAAGGAAAGGTGCAGGTTGAACTGGCGCAGCTCCTTTATCTGATGCCGCGGCTGGTGGGAAAGGGCATCATGCTTTCCAGGCTTGGCGGCGGTATCGGCACCAGGGGGCCGGGCGAAACCAAACTCGAGATAGACAGGCGCCGTATCAGGGACCGCATAGCGAAATTAAAGAGGGATCTTGACCGGCTTACGGCGCGGAGAAAGATGCGCGGAAAGGCCCGTCAGAAGATACCTGTCCCGGGAATCGCCATAATAGGCTATACCAACGCCGGAAAATCTACGCTTTTAAATTCGCTTACCGCCTCAAAGGTCATTGTAGAAGACAGACTTTTTAGCACGCTTGACCCCACGATAAGGCAGTTTGTCCTCCCCAATAACCAGAGGGTCCTTTTTTCTGACACAGTAGGGTTCCTTCACAATCTCCCGCATCATCTTATAGAATCATTCAAGGCGACACTTGAAGAGGTTATCGACGCGGATATCCTTTTACATGTGCTTGACGCCTCGCATCAAAAAATGGAGGAACATAGCAGGGCGGTATATGATGTCCTGGAAGATCTGGATGTCCTTGATAAACCGGTAATAACAGCCCTTAACAAGATAGACAAACTGGATGACACCGCTATCTTGAGGCTCGAAAGGCTCCATAATGATGCCATACCCATATCTGCCCTTTATAAGCGCAATCTCCGCGAATTGATAGACAGGATTACGCTCCAGCTCTCCGGCCTTGTAGAAACAGCCGAATTTAAGATCCCGCAGGCAAGGATGGATATCATCAGGATGATTTATGAAAAGGGGCATGTCCTTTCCAAGGAGTATCAAGGGCAGAATGTCATTGTCAGGGCGCAGGTGCCAATAAAGGTCAAGGAAAAGGTGAAAAAGGCGCTTGACAAAGAATAAGGATATGATAGAATAACGCCTTAGCACTCTAGGGCTAAGAGTGCTAAAACCTTAAAGATCAGAAGGATAAACATGCCGCTAAAAGATATAATGGAAAGACAGAATAAGGTACTCGAGATAATAATATCATCTTATGTGGGCACTGCCTTGCCTGTCGGCTCAAGATCGGTTTCCAAGGTCATAGGATTTTCGAGCGCTACCATTAGAAATATCATGTCTGATCTTGAGGAGCAGGGTTATATTACCCATCCTCATACCTCTGCCGGCCGTATTCCTACCGATAAGGGCTACCGTTGCTATGTGGGATCGCTGATGCGGCTTAAGAATATAAAGACAGAAGAGGCCAGGCGCATCGATGAGGAATACAGGCTCAAAAGGAAAAATATAGAGGATATCATAAAAAAGACAACAGAGATCCTGGCAGGTATAACCCACCAGACAGGCATAGTCCTTTTTCCTAAATTTAAGCGGTCCGTCTTTAAACGTATTAACCTGGTTTCTATCGGCCGCAAAAAGGTGCTTGTTGTTCTCGTCGCCTCTACAGGCATAGTCAGGCATTTCATTATCGATACGAAAGACGATCTCGACAGGGAGGTAGAGGCTATCACGAATCTTTTAAACAGCGAATATTACGGCCTGACCATCGATGGCATCAAGGGAAAACTCTTAAGGCGGCTAAAAGAAGAAAGAGACTCTTCGCGCTCTTTGATAGAAGAGGCCTCTGACATAATCGATTCGATGCTCCAGCTATTCCAGGAGGATGAGCTTTATCTTGGCGGGACGTCCTGCTTGTTGTCCCAGCCCGAATTTGAAAGCGCCAATTCAGTTAAATCCATGCTTAGGATTTTTGAAGATAAAAGCGCCTTATCAAGATTAATGGAAGAAGATCTTGAAAAGGAAGGCATAACGGTTTATATTGGTAAGGAAAATAAAAACAAGGATATGCAGAATTGTTCAATAGTAACTTCTTCCTACAGGTTCAAGGACGAGTTTATAGGCAGACTCGGAATAATCGGCCCTACCAGAATGGAATACAGCCATCTGATACCCGCGGTCAACTATATCTCGGAGATTGTCACCCGCACATTGAACGAATTTATGGAATAATGGATCCCGAGACCGTAAATATCCCAAAAAAGGAATACGATGAGCTTAAGGATAAACTCCTTCGACTCGGGGCCGAGTTCGAAAATTATAAAAAGCGCGCCAAGCGCGAGAAGGAAGAGCTTATAAAATACGCGGGCGAGGTATTCATACTCGAATTCCTGCATATCATCGATAATTTCGAGCGCGCCTTTCAGGCGGCTGACAAAACACAGGACTTCAAGATCCTGCATAAGGGCGTCGAGATGATTTTGAAAGAAGTGGAAGATTTCCTTAATGATAACGGCGTCAAAAAAATGAAGGTCTTGGGCCAGCAGTTTGACCCTCATAGGCATGAGGCGATAGAGAACGCCGCCTCAGATGACAAGCCGGAAAACATAATAATAGAGGAATTGCAGCCGGGCTACGAGCTTAACGGCAAGGTGATCAGGCCCGCGCGCGTCAAGGTTTCAATCAAAGGAGGTAAACATGGCGAAAATAATAGGGATTGATTTGGGCACATCAAACTCCGCGGCGGCGTACATGGAAGGCGGCAGGCCGACGATAATTCCGTCGGCGGAAGGGGCGGGAGTGGCCAGCGGAAAGGCCTTTCCGTCTTATGTGGCCTTCACCAAGGACGGCCAGCGGCTGGTCGGAGAACCGGCCAGAAGGCAGGCGGCAGTGAATCCGGAAGGGACCATCCAGGCCGCGAAGCGCAAAATGGGGACCGATTATAAATTCAAGGCCTACGGCAAGGAATATACCCCTCAGCAGATCTCCGCATACATCCTTCAGAAAATAAAGGAGGATGCCGAGGCATATTTGGGCGATAAGGTTGAAGAGGCGGTCATTACCTGTCCGGCGTATTTTGACGACAACCAGAGGACGGCGACAAAAGACGCCGGCGAGATAGCGGGCCTTAAGGTATTAAGGATAATAAACGAACCGACAGCCGCCTGTCTGGCCTACGGCCTTGAGAAGGCCGGTAAGGAATTAAAGATATTGGTCTTTGATTTCGGCGGAGGGACGCTTGACGTTACGATCATGGAGATGTGGAAGGAGGGCGGCTTCAAGGTCATGTCCACCAGCGGAGATACGCAGCTCGGCGGCACAGACATGGATAATACCCTTATAGATTATATAGTGAATCAATTTAAGCGCGACACCGGCATTGATCTTAAAAACGACAAGATGGCGATACAAAGGCTCAGGGAAGCGGCTGAAAAGGCAAAGGTTGAGCTCTCAAGCACGCTGACCACCGACATAAACCTGCCGTTTATTACCGCGGATGCCAACGGCCCAAAGCATCTTACCATGTCAATCAACAGGGCAAAGCTTGAGGAATTGATAAATCCCATTATTGAAAGGTGCCGCCACCCTCTTGAACAGGCATTGAAGGACGCGAAGTCGGCGTTCGAAAAGGAAGGCGCCAGTTTTTCAAACCGCGATATCGATAAGATAATCATGGTAGGCGGCCCGACCAGGATGCCTATTGTCCAAAAGTTCGTCGAGGATTATTTTGGAAAAAAAATTGAACGGGGCATAGATCCGATGGAATGCGTCGCCCTTGGCGCGGCGGTTCAGGCGGCGATCATCAAAGGAGACGTAAAGGATGTGCTGCTTCTTGACGTAACGCCCCTTTCATTGGGCATAGAGACGCTGGGAGGCGTGAATACGCGCCTTATAGACAGGAACACCACCATACCGACGAGAAAAAGCCAGGTGTTTTCAACCGCGGCGGACAACCAGACAGCGGTGACTATCCGCGTGCTTCAGGGCGAAAGGTCCATGGCAGACGATAACGTTGAGCTCGGGCGCTTTGACCTTGTAGGGATACCGCCCGCGCCGAGAGGCGTGCCTCAGGTAGAGGTGGCCTTTGATATCGATGCAAACGGTATAGTGCATGTCTCCGCGAAGGATCTAGGCACGGGCAAAGAACAATCCATCCGCATCACCGCTCCCAAAAAATTGTCCAAGGAAGAAATCGACAAGATGGTGCGCGACGCCGAGAAATTCGCTAACGAGGATGTAAAACGCAAAGAGGCTGTTGAGATCATCAACCAGGCGGATAATCTGGCCTATGCGACGGAAAAATCACTGAAGGATTACGGCGATAAGGTGAGCCAGAATGAGCGCGCCGAGATTGAATCAAGGCTAAACGATCTGAAGACGGCGGTAAAGGACAAGAACGTAGACAGGATAAAAAAGGGAATGGAGGACCTGACCAAGGCTTCGCATAAGCTTGCCGAAGAGGTTTATAAGCAGGCGACCGCGAAACAGAAAGAATCCGGGAAAGCGGAAGGACCGAAGGACGAAGGACGAGGGACAAAGGACGAGGGTAATAAAAAACCGGACGATATCATCGACGCGGACTATAAAGAAGAGACCTGATGCCGACAAAACGCGATTATTATGAAGTTCTTGGAATAAAAAAGAACGCCAGCCTCGATGAGATAAAGAAGGCCTATCGGGAAATGGCATTGCGCTACCATCCCGACCGCGTTCCCCACGAACAGAAAAAAGAGGCCGAGGAAAAATTCAAGGAAATATCCGAGGCATACGCGGTCCTTTCCGATTCCCAAAAAAGGGCGCTATATGATCAGTACGGCCATTCCGGAATAGACCAGAAATATGCCTATGAGGATATTTTTAAAGGCGCCGATTTTAGCAGCATATTCAAGGACCTTGGTGATTACGGCTTCGGCGGAGGCATCTTCGACGATATCTTCAGCGATTTAGGGTTTAATATTTTTGGCGGCGGACGCGGCTCTAAACGCGCCGGCGGCGGCAGGGTGCGCCGCGGGCGTGACCTTGAAATCGCCGTCAGGATAACTTTGGAAGAGGCGCAGTCAGGGGTTGAAAAAAGCGTCACCGTCCCGCGTTATGAATTATGCCCAGCCTGCTCCGGGTCGGGAGCCAAACCGGGTACCAAGAAAACAACCTGCCCTCAATGCAAAGGGGCCGGCCGCACAGTCATGTCTAACGGTTTCTTTCAGATGGCGCAGACCTGTTCGAGATGCGGAGGAGAAGGCTCGATTATACAAACGCCGTGCCCGGCTTGCAGGGGGGAAGGCAGGGTAAAAAACGTTCATAAATTAAAGGTAAAGATCCCCGCGGGCGTAGATACAGGCTCAAGCCTCCGGATAAGGGGCGAGGGAGAGGCGGGCCAGGCGGGAAAAGGCGACCTTTACGTTGACATAGAGGTCGCGCCGCACCCCATATTCGAAAGGCATGATAATGATATCGTTACACAGATAGAGATCACCCTGAGCAAGGCGATTTTAGGTTCCGAGGTAGAGGTATCGACATTAAACGGGACCGTCAGCATGAAAATACCGCCCGGCACTCAGAGCGGCAGGCTGTTTCGCCTTAAGGGTAAGGGAATACCCGATGTCCATCAAAGGGGCGTCGGCGATGAGCTCGTAAGGGTGATAGTCCAAATACCGGAGCGCCTTACAGCCGAGCAGCGCAGGTTGATGGAAGAATTCGCCCGCGCCTCCGGCGAGGAGATAAATAATAAAGAAAGTTTTACCGAAAAAATAAAGAAAGCGTTTAAATAATATAAAGGAGTAAATGATGCCCACGTACGAATATGAATGCCAAAAGTGCGGACATATCTTTGAGCTTTCTCAGAGCATAAAGGCCGCGCCGGTAAAAAAATGCCCAAAATGCAAGGCGGATTCCGCAAAGCGTTTGATAAGCGCCGGGGGAGGTTTTATATTGAAAGGCCGCGGATTTTACGCAACCGATTATAAAAAGTCAAAACATTCCCTGCCAAAATGCGATAATGCGGGTAAGAAAAGCGATTGCTCTTCCTGCCCGGGGGCTCACTGATGCCGCGCATACAGCCTTTAAAAGGAATCCTGTACAATCCTAAAAAGACCGACATATCGAATGTAGTGGCGCCTCCATATGATGTCATTTCGCCGGAAATGCAGGATGTGTTATACCGTAAAAGCGATTATAATATTGTGCGCCTGATACTCGGAAAGGAAGAGCCCGGCGATTCCGATAAAAAAAATAAATATACCAGGGCGCGGCAATACATGCATGCCTGGCTTGAGCGCGGCATACTTGAAGAAGACAAGACAGAGGCAATCTATGTTTACAGCCAGGAATATTCTTACGGCGGCAGAAAAAAAACGAGCGTTGGTTTTCTCGCCAGAATGGAAATAGAGGATCCCAGGAAGAGCAAGGTCCTTCCTCATGAATACACCTTCCTAAAACCAAAACAGGACCGCCTTAACCTTATAAGACAGGTAAGGGCAAATTTAAGCCCCATATTTACCCTTTTTTCCTACGATGAAGGCATCGGCGCGATATTAAAATCGTGTTTAAAAGCAAAGCCGGATCTGGAGACAGAGCAGGACGGGGTAAGGCACAAACTATGGAGATTAAGCGATAAAAACGCGATAGGAAAAATCCAGGAGTTTATGCTGGATAAAGAGATTTATATTGCCGACGGCCATCACCGTTATGAGGTGGCGGTTTCATACAGGGATGAGATGCATATTAAGGAAGACCCTGATTCCATCCAGCCCTATGACTACGTAATGATGTATTTTTCTCCGCTGGATGAAGAAGGCCTTACAATACTTTCAACCCACAGGCTCGTTAAGAACATTTACATGGATACGGACGAGTTCTTGAAGCGGCTCGATACATATTTTTATGTCAAGAAATGCGCGTCTTTAAAGGAACTTTTTAAAGAAATGGGCGCTGTCAAAAATAATGAATACGCCTTTGGCATATACCCCAAAGGAAAGCCGTTCTATTTTCTTAAATTGAAGGACGAGGCCATATTGGATGAAGTAATAAAGGAGGATAAATCCAGAGAATGGAAAAGGCTGGACGTCTCCATCCTGCACGGCGTCATATTCGACCATATCCTTAATCTAAGGAAGAAAATCCAGGATGAGGACAATATTATCTATACCCGCGATGCCGATTATGCAAAAGAGGAAATGGATAAAGGCAAATATGAAGCGGCTTTTTTCCTTAATCCTACCAAGGTAAAACAAGTGCGTGATATCGCCAGGATCGGCGACCGCATGCCGCACAAGTCCACCTATTTTTACCCTAAGTTATTGTCGGGCTTGGTGATAAATAAAATAAGTTAGGAAATAAAAATTTTAGATTTTTTTGTTGACCCTTAAAAAGTTATCTGCTATACTTAAGACGAGGTACTTAAGAGATGGCAGAACAAAGGGCGAGGCCTAATGCGAAGATATGTGTATCGTGCCTCGTCCTGTTTTTTTGTCTCTTTTCAGGTTTTGTCTTTGCAGCAACACCTACAGTAGGTACAATCTCACCTTCAAGCGGCACAACTACACCCAATATAGCCAGGACCTTTACCTGTACCTATTCTGACGCGGATGGTTGGTCTAACATTAAAGAAACCTATCTATTAATCAGCTTAAGCTTCAGCCCCCTTACCAATTGTGCCTATCTCTACTATAATCAGAATACCAACCTTCTCTACGTAAGAAACGACCAGGATACTGCCTGGCTTGGCGGCTATGCCCCTGGCTCAACCAATACCATTGAAAACTCCTATATAAAGGTAAACTGCCGTTACAGCACTGTCTTTGGCTCAGGGACGTCTTTGACTGTAAAATGGAACATAACCTTTAAACCTGCCTATTCAGGCAGGACCTACGGCGAATTCCTCAAGGTAGTTGATGATAATGGTAACTCTACCTCCTGGGTTAGAAGAGGCGCCTATACGGTAAACAACCCGCCCGCGATAGGCAGCATTACCCCCTCTACAGGTCAATTCTCCACAAGCCAGCCGGTAATTTTTAACTCTACCTATTCCGACCAGGACGGCTACTTAAACATTCTAAACGGCTATCTTCTGATAAACTCCTCAACAAATCCCGCAAACTGTCTTTACGCCTTTTATAACCCGAAACTGAATAAACTCTACCTGATGGATAACTCAGGCTTAAAGTCTCTCGGCGGCTATGCCCCTGGCTTAACCAATACCATTGAAAACTCCTATGCTAAATTGGATTGCAAGACCACCTCCGTATCAGGCGCCGGCACCACCCTAACGGTTAACTGGTCAGTGATATTTAAGGACTCATTTACAGGCTCAAAGAATCTGTATCTTTCAGTCAGGGACTATGCCAATGCCTATGTCAGCTGGACAAACAAAGGAAACATACAGATAGCCTTAGCCGACACAACCCCTCCTGAAGGCACCATTACAATCAACAATAACAGCCAATACACCAATAACATGCGCGTTACGCTAAACCTTTTGGCAACCGACAGCCAGTCAGGTTTGGATAAGATGCAATTCTCAAATGACAACATAACCTGGTCAGCGCCTGAGCCCTATGCCGCTACAAAGACATGGGACATAACCTCCGGCGACGGCGAAAAGACGGTATATGTAAAGTTTTCTGATAAGGCGCTTAATTGGTCGCAGGCGGTGAGCGATACGATAATAGTTGATACCGCTCCGCCCGTAATAATTATTACTTCACCCAAGGACGGCGCGTTGTCTGAGACGCAACAAATCATCTTAAGTGGCACAATAGACGGCCAGCCATTTAGTGAAGAGGTAACCTTAGACCACGAAGGTGAAAATACCGTTACCAAGATTGCGACAGATGCCGCGGGCAATCAAAATTCCATATCTATAAAGGTATATTTATATTTAGGGGTCATTGTCGGTTCAGAAGGCGGCGAAGCAGTATCACCTGATGGGAAAGCAAAGGTGCTTATCCCGCCGGATGCGCTGAGCGCGCCTACGCGCATCAAGGTCTTGCCTGTAAGCAACGAAGCGTTACAGGGTGCGGTTCCTTCCGGCCGCTCACTTTTAAGCGTTGTGGAATGTAAGCCCTATGGCCTCACTTTTAATAAGAGTATTTCTCTTGTATATACCCTGCTAAAACCCGAGATCCCCGGTACGCCGGTTGAGTTGGGTTATTATGACAGCGAACAGGCCAGGATAATTTTTACTGGCCAGGCCTCTACCGTGCCCGCAGACGGGCGCACATTGACATTTCCGCTCTCGCACTTTTCAACCTACGCCGCATTGCGCAACCTGACTTCGCAGGGCGGCCCTGTCGGCGGCGGCGCGGAAATCCCACTTCCCGATTTATTCACAGGCGCATTCTCGCATGCAATAAAGATACAGACGCCTCCGGGTAGAAAAGGGATAGAGCCCAATCTATCGCTGTTATACAGGAGCCATCTGCGAAACGGCTGGCTTGGATATGGTTGGGAGCTAAATCCCGGCTGCATTGAGAGGGACGTAAAAGAAGGTGTCCCCACTTATGTAGATGAGTCCGCAGCATTTGATCTGGGTGACAGCTCAGACGGAGAACTTAGCATAACGAGCGGCACAGTTGTTATAAAAGAAACAAAGAATTATACCAATGTATATGTAGGCCCTGATGCTACGTTAACCTGCGATGCATGGAACAGCTCAACCGGAACCGGCGGCGAACTAATAATAAAATGCAAGGGTGTAGTGAATATTGAGGGAAAAATAGATGTGAGCGGCAAAGGCTACAGAGGCGGTACGATTACAGGAGGGAGCGCATATCAAGGCGAGAGTTACTCAGGTAGCGGAGGTATCTCATACGTCAAAAATGGCGGCGGCGGAGGCGGCGGGCAGCAAGGACAGGAAGAAGGCTGGTATTGTGGTGACGGCGGCGGAGGCGGCGGTTACGGGACAGCAGGCAATAACGGCGGTGAGGATAGGGGCGGCGCCGGTCAAGGAGGGGATATATACGGGAATGAGCAAATGGATATCCTTTATCTTGGTTCTGGCGGTGGCGGCGGCGGATCCTTTAACGCAGCGGGAGCGGTTGATGGTGGCGGAGGCGGGGCCGGCGGCGGCGCGGTTAAAATTACGGCGCACTCTATAATTATAAAGGGCTCTATAAGCGCGGCCGGAGCTAATGGTAATTCAGCCGGAGGGAGTTCGGCAGGCGGTGGCGGAGGCGGGTCCGGCGGATCTATATTTTTAATGTCCAATAACGTGGCACTTGCCGGCGACTTGCGTGTAAATGGCGGTGGCGGCGGTAATGGCGGCAGACAAGGAGGTTCGGGAGGCAAGGGGCGTATAAAAGTTCTTGAAGTAGAAAAGGTAGATAATTTTGCATATTCTTTTTCGGGCTCACGGACAGACCTTGTAAATTTAGTTGACAATTTATACCAATCAAAGATAGAGTCAGGTTTTGTAAAATTCTTTAAACAAACGGACAATTCCTGGCTGGCTGTCCAAAAGGACGGCACAAAACTCTATTTCGGAACAAGCGCAAGTTCTAAAATTATAAATTCCCTGGGTACGTATAAATGGTTTTTGGATAAGGTTGAAGATACAAACGGCAACTATATGACATTTACATATGCCCAGGATGCGGGCCAGGCATATTTAAACAGGATAAATTATACGGGCAATTCCACCGCAGCCGCCGCCCCGACTCATACGGTAGATTTCATTTTAGAGGACAGGGCAGATAAGCTTGTTTCAAATCTAACGGGTTCAAGCGTTACAACACAGAAACGATTAAAGGAAGTAGATATTAAGGTAAATGGCGGCCTTGCCCGTAAATATGTTTTTAACTATACCTATAGCCCTGATACAAATAGGTCGCTATTGAGTTCTATTGACCAGTATGGTTCGGATGGCGCAACTAAATTTCCGACAATGACATTTAGGTACAGAGGAAAACAGTGAGAAGGATTTTTTCTACAATAGTTATAATCAGCCATATCGTCTCAACCTTGACGCTGCCCAAAGCGCAAGCCGCCCAGATGGAAAGCGACAATTATGTTGTCGCGGCTCAAGCGCTGATCAGCGGCTCCAAAGACAATATCTCATCAAGCGCGGACATCCCGCTTAATACAATAGGCGAAGGGGCGCAGGGCGAATGTTCGAGCGCCAATTACAATTTATTGGGGGGATATGCCGCCCAGGTAAAGGCAAGCCCGCCTCTCTTTAAGACAAACATCCCGTACCAGCTCTGGAATAAAGGGTCTTCTTTAACCAACGCCTTTGACCTGGACGATTATTTTGCAAGTTTTGAATTTGGCCCCGGCGATTTGAGCTATACCGTCAACGGAAATAAACGCATCAATGTGAACATAGACGCCGCCACCCATCTTGTAAGTTTTTCTCAGCCGTCCGACTTCTCCGGCATAGAGACCATCAGCTTCGTTGCCTCCGACCCGGATGGCAATCTGACAAGGTCCAGACCCGTGAAGCTTTTAGTCAAAGGTGAAAGAAACCCGCCCCTGATAAATTTAATAGACGACATTGCCGCAAGCGAAGGAAATTTAATTACCATAACCCCTACAGCAGTTGACATAGACGGCGATGCCGTAACCTTTAGTTTTTCGTATCCGTTTGATTCTGCCGGGAAATGGCAGACAAATTATAATGATGCCGGCGAATATGCAGTTGTAGTAACGGCTAAGGATTCACTGGGGCTTTCAGATACATTAGAGGTTAAGATCAGGGTAAATAATGTCAACCGCCCGCCGGTATTAGAGCCGATTGCCAATATCACGGCGAATGAGGGAGAGTTGGTCGCGGTATATCCCAGGGCCCATGACCCGGATAGCGATCCAATTATTTTTACATTCAGCCCGCCGTTAAATTCACAGGGAAAATGGCAGACGAATTATACCGACCATGGGGTGAGAACCATTACAGTAACCGCATACGACGGCAATCTCACCGCTTCGCAGGATGTCTCCATCACCATAAATGATGTCCCACAGCCGCCTGTTATGTCGGCAAGCCTAAGTTCCAACGTGGTAAATCCGAATGCGTCCTTCACTATAAATATTCAGGCCTCTGACCCTGACAATGACACGATGGTCCTAAAAATAGAGAAGGATGCCGAGATTATAGTGGATGACCAGCCGATAAGCGGGTCATATCAGACAACGGCTTCCTTTGCGGACATCGGCGACCATAAGATTAAAATAACGGTGACAGACTCTACGGGCCGGGCTGCGGTTATGACATTACCGGTGGAAGTTTTGGGCAATGTTGATACAGACAAGATCCGGCCTATAGAAGGCGATTTTAACGGCGACGGTTTTACCGACACAGGTATTTATAATAAGGCAACCGGCGAATGGAAGGTATCTTTATCGCTCGGCGGCAATTTTATTGATAGAACCATCTGGCTGTCGGGCTTTGGGGACTCAGCGGCCGATTGGACAAACATAGGCGGAGACTTTAACGGCGACGGGAAAACCGATGTCGGTATTTATAATAAAGATAACGGTGAATTCCAGATTGCCGCTTCTGATGGGGCAAAGTTTGTTTCTCAGGGCAAGGCCGCGACTATTTATGATGGGACAAGCTCCACTGTGCCGCTGAGCGGTGATTTTAACGGAGACGGCCTGACTGACATAGGAACGTACAATTACCGGGGCGGAGTTATTAAAATCGCCTTATCCAAAGGCGGCACATTTGCTTATGCCTCGGTTTGGATGGATTCTATCTCCACCCCAGATGAGCGCATACCTATTTTGGGCGATTTTAACGGAGACGGCCTCACAGACTTGGGGTTATTCAAAAAATCAAGCGGTGAAATAGCGGTTGCGTTGTCCTACGGCAAAAAATTTACCAGCCAAAGCACCTGGCTGTCAGGTTTTGCTTCTAATAAAGATTTGCTCGCAGCTGATTTTAATAATGACGGCCTGACTGACCTGGGTTATAAGGACAATTCGAGCGGTAATTGGTACGCTGCCTTTTCCACCGGGCTGGCATTTCAGAATGAGGTAGAGTGGTATTCAAACTTCGGCTCAGGTTCGGACAATATAGCGCTCACCGGCGATTTTAACGGCGATGGCGTAACTGATATCGCTACATTTAACAAGAATAATTCCGGCCTTGCTCAATGGAATACCGAGCCCATAGATAACCAGACGAGCGACCTCCTGGATGAGATAGACAACGGCATAGGCGGTAAGACCCAGATAGAATATGCAGAATCCAGCGAATATGCAAATTCGAGCCTGCCATTTCCTCTTCAGGTTGTAAAGAAGGTCTCCACAATAGACACGAAACCCGACGGCAACTCCTACGAAATATATATCCAGGAGTCAAGATTTGAGGGCGGTTATTTTGACCCAGAAGACAGGGAATTCAGAGGTTTTAGAAAAGCCACTGTTACCGATCCCATTACAGGTAACTATAGCGAGACCTACTTTTATCAGGGTTTAATAAAGGAAGACGACCCGCTCAAGGGCCAGATAGAAAAAATAATTGCCTGTGATAAACTGGGCGCGGTTATAAGCGAAACAAACAACAGGTATGAAAATACTGAAGGCGGCACACGTCCTAATGTAGTCAATTTTGTTCATCTGGCAGAAACCGAATCCACAGTGTACGAAGGCCCTACCCAGGTTACAGTAAAAACAACCTTTGTCTATGACAACGTCGGCAATATTATAGAAGAGGTGGGCGAAGGAGACGTTTTAAGGACAGGCGACGAGAAATATACGTTCGTAACATACGCGCCCCCCTATGAATTTGTGTCAGCCGAAGAAGGTGGTTTTAACAAGGCCCTTGAGTCCAGATTAGAGGATTCCAGCGGCAAGGTGTTTGACAAGAGGCTGTTTAAATACAATGAAAGAGGCAACCTCACCCGTCAGGAAAATGTCTATATAGAGGACTTAGAGAACAGCCCTGTTACAAGGTTCGCTTATGACGACTACGGTAATACGACACAGGTAACGAACGCAAACGAGCATACAGTTATAACCCAATACGAAAATATTTATCATATCTATCCTGAAAGGATAACCAATGAACTTGACCATTCAATCGCGTATGCGTATGACCCGCGCTCAGGCCTTGTTGTCTCAATTACCGATGCAAACTCAAACACCACAACCGCGGCTTACGACGCGTTATATAGGAAGATAGAGGAAAGAAACACCGATAATCAGGTTGTTACAACCTATGCCTACCCTGACTTTAATACTGTTCGGACAACCCAGCTTGGAATAGTTACAGAGGAGTATATAGACGGCCTGGGACGCAAATACAGGACCATAACAAGTGGGGAGGACGAGGCGAATGCAAGGCAGGTTTCATCAGAGAGGTTCTTTGATAATAGGGGCCATTTAGAATACGAGGCCCTGCCGCACTATATAGATGAAGATCCGGGTGGGATTTCATATGTGCGGTATGAATATGACGCAAAAGGCAGAATTATAAAAATAACAAACGATTTCCCCGGGGCAGACAAGGACGGGTATTCTACAATCTCGTACCCCGGTGTTCTTACAAAGACACTTACCGATGCCAAAGAAAACACAAAGGCCATAAAAACAGACGTCTACGGCAATACACTTGAAATAACGGAATATATTGACGGCACACCACATACTACACAGTATGAATACGATATAAAGGGTAACCTCAAGAACCTAACTGATGCAAATGGCAGTATTACTGAAATCTTCTACGATTCACTTGGCAGAAAGACCAAACTTATAGACCCGGACACAGGTATAACACAATATACCTACGATAAAATGGGTAATCTCTTTACCCAGACAGACAACAAAGATCAGGTGATCACGTTCTTATATGATGGCCTTAGCAGGGTAATGCTAAAATCCTATTCTACAAATGACCCTCCAGTTATCTATACCTATGATGAGATGTCTTCGGCTAACAGCATCGGCCGTCTCACCACAATAGAGGATGCCTCAGGTGTAACCAAGTATGGTTATGACAAGGAAGGCCGCATTACAAAATCCGATAGGATTATTGACGGGATAACTTACACATTCCAGACGCAGTATGATATTTTAGGCAGGGTTATCAACATGACTTATCCCGATAAGGAAGTCGTAAATTATACCTATGATACAAACTCAGGCCTGCTTGAAACGGTTAAGGGACAGTCCCCAGGCAGCCCGCAGGGGACTGTCCCTTATGCGCATGATATAACCTACAACGCCAAGGGCCAGATGCGTAAAATCGCACTTGGCAACGGCACCCAGACCGACTATACATACGCCGCCGACCTGTTTCTTTCAAGGATTTACACACACAAAGACACTACCCCATTGCAGGACCTCAATTACATATTTGACAACGTCGGAAATATAGCATCAATTGAGGATAAATTAACCGGCCTGACCAAGACTTATACATACGACTCCTTAAATCGGCTACTCACAGCTACTAATCTTCCCGATGGGAAGGGTTCACTCGGCACTATATTTTATAAATACAACGCAATAGGAAATATTACGTATAAGTCCGATGTGGGCAATTATGCCTACGGCGAAAATGGCGCGGGCCCTCACGCCGTAACAAGCATCCGGCCTGTCTACGCCGGCCAGGCAATGATGATGAAGACGGCAAGCCCTCTGCCTTACGGCCCGCCTATTGAAGGCGCCGCGAATTTAGACTTTGCGTATGACTCAAACGGGAATATGATTTCAAAGGCTGGCTCAGTAATCTCGCCTTATGCCGGCAATAAAGTTTACAATTTAGGGTATCAATACGATGCGGAGAATCGCCTTAAGAAAGTGATTGCTGATGGCAGAGAGGCTGAAACTTATGTCTACAACAGTTCAGGCAATCGCGTAAAGAAGATTGACCAAGGTGGCACTACGATATATATAGGTAAGCTCTACGAAACCCGCACAGTAAACGGCGAAATCGAGATAATTAAACATATCTTTGCCGGCTCCCAGCGTGTATGCAGTGTTGATACAACCATTAATGATGTTGTTGTGCCGGGTGAGCCAGGATATACAGTTGCTACTTACTACTATCACCCCGATCATCTTGGCTCAACAGACAAGGTCTCTAACAACGCAGGTCAACTTGTCAATTCCATAGAATATACTCCATTTGGCCAGACAGCTAAGGACATTTTGTATAATGGCCAGATTGCGAGACCCACGAGCTATCTCTTCACGGGGAAAGAGCTTGATACTACCGGCCTCTACTACTACGGCGCCCGCTACTATGACCCCTTAATCGGTCGCTTCATCACCGCGGATCCAACAGTTAGTCGTCCTTATGACCCGCAGGATTTAAATAGATACAGTTATTGCAGGAATAATCCGTTGGTATATACGGACCCATCAGGGCTAAGCTGGTTGGATGATTTATGGGACTGGATCGAAGATATTTTTGAGGAAACGTGGGAATATATAGTTGGTGGGGCTGTAATTATAGGAAGCATTATGGTTGCTGCTGCAACAGGCGGGCTTGCCAGCCCAATGGTTCCTTACATCATAGGTGAAGTGATTGGTGGGATGATGGGAGGAATTACTGCGGCATTTAGAGGTGCTGATGCAGGTACTGGTTTCGTGACAGGTGTTTTTTCTGGCGGTTTTATGGCAGGGGTGATGGGAGGAGTTGCTGCGGCTGGTTCTGCTGGCACTAATATAGGAATGTCGGCAGCGCAAAGCGCTGCATTAATGATTCCAAAAGATGTAGCGCTTTCTATAGGATACTCTATCCCAGGAGCATTAGCTCAGCCAGTTACACAGATAGCGGCAGAAATAGCTGTAGGCGCCGGACTCGCTGGAGGGGCAGCGGCGGGGTTAACTCCTCAAGCGAAAGCGGCATCAAATCTTGTAAAAGGTGCAGTAAGTAAAGTTGCTGATATTTCTATCAGTTCAAATATATATGGAGAAGGCAGAGCAGTTTCATTAATAACTGGCGAAGAACAACAAACAAAAAGCTTACTCAACGTTGGAGGAGGGAGCTTAGATATTAGTCTTGGCATTATGCCTGAGAGTAGCGAGAAAGTAGTTGAGTATGGGGGATCAGTTGGCGTTTTTTCTATTGGGATGTTCTTAGGTAGACCTAATGTACTTGGAGAACCACAAGTGGGAGGTATTGCATTTCATGTTGGCTTTGGGCTAGATTCCCCAATTTATATTTCAGAAACAGGACCAATAGAGTCGGTTGTAAAAAGGCCATTAAGTTCACTGCGATTATATTATGAACGTTTAAGGAGATAAAAAGAAAGAGGTGCAGCTAACATGAAAAAATTAACCCTTATAATTTTAATGATGCTTCTACTTTTTAACTTTTATAACTTTTCAGACTTTTTAAACTGTAGTTACGCAGACATCCCCCGCACAATGAACTACCAGGGTAAGCTTACTGATAAGCAAGGTTATACCCTAAATGGCTCATACAATGTAACATTCAGGATATACGATGCCCCGACACTGGGCAACCTCCTCTGGCAGGAATCTCATGAAGGCATCTCTGTCTCAAAAGGGCTGTTCAATGTTCTTTTGGGCACAATTACGCCGCTAAATCTGACATTTGACAAGCAATACTATCTTGCAATAAAGGTGGGAGCCGACCCGGAGATGACGCCGAGACAGCCATTGGCGAGCGCGCCGTATGCGTTTATAGCTGGCAGTCTGGGTAAAAGCGAAATTCCAACAGGAACAATAATGATTTGGTCAAGCGATACTCCTCCAAATGGTTGGTTGTTATGTGATGGCAGCGCAGTATCAAGGATAACATACGCTAATTTATTTGCTGCGATAGGGATAACCTACGGTGCTGGAGATGGTTCTATTACGTTTAATTTACCAGATTTACGTGGACGTATTCCTCTTGGTAAAGATAATATGGGTGGCTTATCCGCGAATAGAGTTACTGATGCAGAGGCGGATATGGTGGGAAATGGCGGTGGAAGTGAAACAAAAACAACTTCAACGTCTTCGGATAACGTAAAATTTTGGCCAAATGATTCTTACGTAGCCAGTCAAAACCACAGGCATACTGTTAATGTAATTCAGCCGTATTTAACGATTGTTTATATCATCAAAATATAATACAAATTAAATTCTTCTTGACACAAAAGTAAATATATTATAATATAAATAAAGCCATTTTAAATGGGAGGAAAGTGGGTAGAGATACCCATTTTTTTTTGCTCAAATGGAAATTGTTGAAAAAGTCCGCGTCCTTGCTTCTAACCTCTTGGAAGATAAGGGGATAGAGATGATTGACATAAGTTATCGGAGAGAAGGTCCAAAGATGGTGCTTCGCCTGATCTTAGATAAGAAGGAAGGCATAACGCTGGACGAATGCGGCTGGGTAAACGAAAAACTCGGCGAAATACTGGATAAAGAAGATATTATAAGCGATAGTTATATCCTTGAATGCTCATCGCCCGGCCTTGACAGGTTGCTTAGAACAAGGAAAGATTTTGAAAGGGTAATTGGAAAATCAGTAAAGATAAATACTTACGGACCGGTTGAGGAAAAAAGGGAGCATATAGGCAAGGTAACGGCATGCGATGATGAATCCGTTACCGTAGAATTAAAAAACACGGCCTTAGCAAGGAAGATACCACTGATTAAGATCGCCAGCGCAAGGTTGGAAATAGAATTCTAATGCGAGATAGGGAGTGATATCATGGCAAACGATGAATTATTATCAATACTGGACTATATAGAGAGGGAACGCGGCATCGACCGGGAGGTCCTGTTTAAGTCGCTTGAATCCGCCCTTGTCAGCGCCGCCCGAAAGATTGTCGGAAAGCAGATAGAGGATATAGTTGTTTCTATAGACCGGACGACAGGCGAGATAAGCGTAAAGGCGGAGGGCAAAGAGGTAAAATCCGATGAATTCGGCAGGATCGCGGCGCAAACCGCCAAACAGGTAATCATCCAAAAACTCCGGGAGGCCGAAAGGGACGTAATTTATGATGATTTCCAGGCCAAGGTCGGGACAATCGTAAGCGGAGCAGTGCACAGATTTGAGAGAGGCGACATCATCATTGACCTTGGAAAGACCGAGGCCATCTTACCGAAGAATCAGCAGGCCCCGAACGAAAGATACAAGCAGGGGGAAAGATTAAGGGCCTATGTCCTTGAGGTAAACAAGGGCCAAAAAGGGCCGCAGATCATCATGTCAAGGACCAACCCGGGACTTATAAAGAAGATGTTTGAGCTGGAAGTACCCGAGATATCCGAAGGCATAGTGGAAGTCCGCGGCATTTCAAGGGAACCCGGCGAAAGGACAAAGATCGCCGTTTATTCCAAGGAGGAAAAGATAGACCCGGTCGGCGCCTGCGTAGGCGTGAGGGGCCAAAGGGTAAAGGGTATCGTAAACGACCTCCATAACGAAAGGATCGACATTATAAGATACAGCGACGACATAAAGGAATACGTAAAATCCGCGCTCTCGCCCGCCGAGGTTTCATCGATAAGCGCCGACAGGGAGGCCCACAGGCTTGAGGTGGTCGTAGAGGACGACCAGCTTTCTCTGGCAATAGGCAAGCATGGCCAGAATGTCAGGCTTGCCTCGCGGCTGGTCGGCTGGGAGATAGACGTAAGAAGCAGAAGCCAGATAAACGAACGGAAAAAACCGGTCGAAGAACCCTCCGCCGAAGAAGTGGAAAAAGACCAGAGATCCATTGAGACCCTTGAAGGCGTAGGCAAAAAGACCAGAGAGATTCTTTTTAAGGCCGGTTTCGATACGGTAGACAAGATCAAAAACGCGACAGTTGACGACCTTGTAAAACTGGAAGGCATTGGCAAGAAAACCGCGGAGAAAATTATAAAGTCGGCGAAAGAAACAGAATGAAAAAAAAGACGGCAGAAAAAAAGGAAAAGGAAATAAAAAAAGAAAAGGCCAAGATAATAAAGAAGACAAAGCCAAAGGTTGTAAGGCCAAAGGTCAAACCGGCGGCCGCAAAACCAAAACCGGTAAAGGCCGCTAAACCAAAAGCCGCCGTCCGCCCCAAGCCCGTCGTAAAACAAAAAGCCGCGCCGAAAATCGAGGCGCCAACGCCGGCAATAAAAGCCGAGCCTGAAGTAAAAAAACCTCAAGTTGTTGAGAGAAAACCGGCGGCCCCGGTACCTCAAGCGCCGCCCGCTCCTCCAAAAGAAGCCGTTCTAAAGACAGTGGAGGTCCAGACGCCCATAACCGTCAAAGACCTTGCCGGGAAACTTTCCGTAAAACCAAACGATCTTATAAAATCGCTTATGAACAAGAAGGTCTTTGCCACCATCAACCAATCGCTGGATGAGGCGGTGGCAAGGGAAATCTCGAAAGAATTCGGTTATGAAATAAAAAGGCCTCCTACCATGGAGGAGGAACTCCTGAAGGAGCATCATGAAAAGGCCCTGGACAAGTCCAAACTGGTCCTGCGCGCTCCCGTAGTCACTTTTATGGGCCACGTCGACCACGGAAAGACTTCCCTATTGGATTACATAAGAAAGTCCAATGTCGCGGAAAAAGAACACGGAGGCATTACTCAGCATATAGGCGCGTACGAGGTAAAGTTTGAGAAAGGCCGTGTAACCTTTCTTGATACGCCCGGCCACGAGGCGTTTACCGCCATGAGGGCGCGGGGCGCGAAGGCGACAGACGTCGTTGTTCTTGTAATAGCAGCCGACGATGGGGTGATGCCTCAGACTATAGAGGCCCTGAACCACGCCAAGGCGGCGGGGGTGCCCATAGTGGTCGCTTTAAATAAATGCGATCTGCCGTCCGCCAACATAGACAAGGTAAAAAAACAACTTACACAATATGACCTGTCCCCCGAGGATTGGGGAGGCAAGACCATAGTGGTGCCGGTTTCCGCGAAGACAGGGCAAGGTGTTAATGAGCTTTTGGAAATGCTGCTTTTAGAAGCGGAATTGCTGGAATTAAAGGCCAACCCCGGCCTTAAGGCGCGCGGTGTCGTTATAGAAGGGCATATTTCGCAAGGTAAGGGGCCGATAGCTAGCGTGCTTGTAAAGAACGGCACGCTTCATACCGGTGATGTAGTGTTAACAGGGCTTTATTACGGCAGGGTTAGGGCGATGCTTGACGATAAAGGAAAACGGGTCGATGCGGCACCGCCCTCAAAACCGGTCGAGATCATGGGACTCTCCGGTGTGCCGCAGGCCGGCGATGAATTTTTCGTCGTAAAGGACGAAAAGAAGGCAAAGACGCTTTCTCTGCTTAAGCAGGATCAGAAAAGATCCGCCCGATTTGCCGGACAAAAAAGGGTTACGCTGGAAGACATATACACCCAGGCCAAGGAAGGAAAAATCAAGGAATTAAAGATTATCTTAAAAGGCGATGTGCAGGGGAGTATCGAGGCCCTGGGAAAGTCGCTTGAAAATTTGAGCACCGACCAGATAAAACTAAGCATAATACACAGCGCAACAGGTAATATTAACGAGTCGGACGTGATCCTTGCGGCCGCATCGAACGCCGTAATAATAGGGTTTAACGTTAAAGCGGAAGACGCAGCCAGCCAAGCCGCCGAAAAGGAAAAGGTTGAAATAAAGATATATCATATAATCTATGAGGCGATCGCCGACGTGCGCGCGGCCATGGAGGGCATGCTTGAGCCCATTTCAAAAGAGGTATTTTTGGGAAGGGCTGTGATAAAACAAGTTTTCAAGCTTTCCAGCCACGGCGTCATCGCCGGCTGCCAGGTTGTAAAGGGAACTATAAACCGGCAGGCAAAGATTAAGCTTGTTAGGGATAAACAGGTTGTTTATGAAGGAAAGGTCGGCTCGCTAAAACGTTTTAAAGATGACGTACGAGAGGTCGCGGAAGGTTTTGAATGCGGGATAGGCATCGCCGGACATAACGATATTAAGGAAGGCGATATCATAGAGGCGTACACCATAGAAATGGTCGCAAGGAGATTATGAAAAAACGGATATTAAGCGGGATGCGGCCGACCGGGCCGCTTCATTTGGGGCATCTGTTTGGGGCGCTGAATAACTGGGTTAAGCTTCAGGAAGAGTACGATTGTTTCTTTATGGTGGCGGATTGGCATGCCCTTATGAGCGAATATGAGGCGCCGGATCAGATAGCCAAAAACGGCCGCGAAATGATAAAGGACTGGATTGCCTGCGGGATCGAACCTGAAAAAAGTGTCGTATTTCTCCAGTCGGCCGTGCCGGAGCATCTTGAGCTCGCGATGGTTTTTTCCGTGCTCACGCCGCTGGCGTGGCTTGAGCGCTGCCCTACATATAAGGAACAGCTTAAGGAATTAAAGGGAAGAGACATTACGACGTATGGCTTTCTTGGGTATCCTGTCCTCCAGGCGGCGGATATCACGATCTATAAGGCAAACAATGTGCCTGTCGGCGTCGATCAGCTACCTCACCTTGAGCTTGCAAGGGAGATCGTGCGCAGGTTTAATTCACTGTATAAAAAGCAGGTATTTCTCGAGCCCGAGCCGCTTCTTACGAAGGTGCCGAAGCTCCTGGGGCTTGACAACCGGAAGATGTCAAAGAGTTTCGGTAATTTCATAGCCCTTTCCGAACCGGCGGACACCATCAGGAAAAAGATTAGCCAGATGATAACAGACCCAAAACGAATAAAACTCGAAGACAAGGGCCATCCGGATATATGCAACGTATTTTCATATTACGGCGTCCTGACGGATAAAGCAAAAATTGATGAAGTCAGGGCCAATTGCGAGAAGGCAAAAAAGGGATGCACACAATGCAAAAAGGAGCTTGCCGAGATAGTGATAGAATACTTAAGGCCTATCCGCGAAAAGAGGGAAAGGCTTGGCGACGCCGATATTGACAATATATTAAAGGAAGGGAATAAAAAAGCGAGGGAGATTGCCTCAAAGACGATCGACCAGGTAAAGGAAATAATATTTAAGTGAAAATAAAACTCGAGGTCTTCGAGGGGCCTCTCGATTTGCTCTTGTATCTTATAAGGAAAGAAGAAATAGACATCTACGATATCCCCATTTCGAAGATCACAGAGCAGTATCTTGAATACCTGGAGTTTATGAAACTCCTGGATTTAAACATCGCCGGCGAGTTCATATTGATGGCGGCGACGCTCATGCACATAAAATCAAAGATGCTTCTTCCGCCCGATCCTAATGAGGTGAAGGAAGAGGAGGAAGGGGATCCGAGGCTTGAGCTTGTCCAAAAGCTACTTGAATACAAAAAATTCAAGGAGGCGGCCGGGCAGCTTTTTGAAAAGGAATTGCGCCAGAAGGACGTCTTCGCGAGAGGCGCAAACGCAATTGACGCCGGGGAGGATCCCAAACCCTGTTTCGAGGCCAGCCTTTTTGACCTGATCACCGCCTTTAACAAGATCCTTAAGGATATACCTAAAGAGGTCTTTTACGAGGTCATCAAGGATGAATTTACGGTGGAGGGCAAGATGCACGATATATTCCATCTTTTGGTAAGCAGGCCCGTGATCTATTTCAGCGACTTGTTCCAGAACGCGAAGAGCAAATTCGAGGTAGTAACGATATTCCTGGCGATACTTGAACTTATACGCTTGAAAGAGATTGCCGCCGTCCAGGAAAGCGTCTTCGGCGAGATAAAGGTCGAAAGGAACCCGGAAAATATAAAACCGATCGGGTCTTTTACGGCATGACAAGAGAAGAGGCAAAGAGGATCATAGAGGCGCTTTTATTCGCCACAAACAAACCGGTCCCCATAAATGACATGGCCAGGGCGATCGAGGATATCGATGCCGCGCTTATCAGGGACCTGCTTGAGGAATTAAATAAAGAGTATGAGAGCCAGAACAGGAGTTTTAGCGTCGCGGAAATCGCGGGAGGGTTTCAGCTCGTAGCGGACGCGTATTACGCGCCCTGGATCAAAAAATTGTTAAATAAGGAAAAGACCCAGCGGCTTTCCATGCCGGCCCTGGAGACCCTGGCAATAATCGCGTATAAACAGCCCATAACGCGGAGCGAAATTGAGACGGTAAGGGGTGTCAATATAGACGGTGTCATCGAAAGCCTGCTTGAAAAAAATCTGATAAAGACAAGCGGCAGGCGCGAGGCGCCCGGAAGGCCGTTTGTTTATACCGTGACCGACGAATTTTTGTCGCATTTCGGGCTAAGGTCGCTTGAGGATCTTCCTAAATTAAAGGAATTTACAAAGGAAGAGATTGAGGCCGGCCAGAGGGATCTTGTTATCGAGAAACCGGATATGGAGGGCAAAAATAATGGAACTCGCGAGACTGCGAAAACAGATTGACGAAATAGATAAAAAGATCATCGAGACGCTGAATAAGCGCGCCGGACTTTCTTTAAAGATCGGAAAGATAAAGAGGAAAAGCAAGCTAAGCGTCTATTCTCCTGACAGGGAAAGCGATGTTTATGAAAAGGTATTAAAGAGAAATGATGGCCCGCTTACAAACGAGTCGATCACGGCGATCTATAGAGAGGTAATGTCGGGCACGCTTAGCCTTGAAGGGCCGGTACGGGTCGCTTATCTGGGGCCTGCGGCTACATTTACCCATTTGGCCAGCATTAAAAAATTCGGCTCGTCCGTTGAATACGTTCCGGTGAATTCAATTACTGAGGTTTTCCAGGAGGTGGAAAAAGGGCGCGCGGAATACGGCGTCGTCCCTATAGAAAATTCAATAGAAGGGGCCGTAAGCCATACGCTTGACATGTTCATAGATTCAGACTTAAAGATTTGTTCCGAAATAAGCCTTGAGATATCTCACAACCTGCTTGGGCGGGCCGGGAAAAATCCCAAGATACGGAAGGTATATTCCAACCCGCAGGTTTTCGGGCAATGCCGGATCTGGCTTGAGGCCAACCTTCCGAAGGCCGAACTAATAGAGGTTTCTTCAACCACGAGGGCAGCGGAACTGGCGAAAAAAGAGCCGAACTCGGCCTGCATAGCCTCGAAGCTCGCCGCCGATTATTACGGCCTTAAGGTTTACGCGAAATCGATCGAGGATTACAGCCACAATGTGACAAGATTCCTTGTGATCGGGAAGACAGGGCCGAATCCGACCAATAACGACAAAACCTCGATCATGTTCTCGATAAAGGATAGACTGGGGGCCCTGCATGACATGCTTGTCCCTTTTAAGAAAAACAGGATAAACCTCACAAAGATAGAGTCCAGGCCCTCAAAGAGGCGCGCATGGGACTATTATTTCTTTGTTGATCTTGAGGGCCACTACAAGGATACGAAAGTAAAAAAGGCGCTTATGGAATTAAAAAAACAGGCGACCTTTATAAAAATATTAGGATCATACCCCGTATGCTAGCAAGAAAGAATTTATTAGATATTAAGAATTACGAACCGGGCAAACCTATCGAAGAAGTAGAGAGGGAACTGGGCATAAAAGAGGTCATCAAATTGGCCTCTAACGAGAACCCGCTCGGGCCTTCGCCGAAGGCCGTCGCGGCGATCAGGGCCGCGCTTAAGAATTTAAACCGTTATCCCGACGCGAATTCTTTCTATCTTAAGAAAAGACTGGCCGCTGAAAGATTCGAGCTTGAGCCCTCAAATTTTGTCATGGGTAACGGCTCTGACGAGCTGATCACCATTGCCCTCAAGGCATTTTTAAATGAGGGCGAAGAGGTGATCATCGCCGATACGACCTTTTTGATTTACAACATTGCCTCACAAATTGCCAACGCCAGGATTACCGTCGTGCCGATGCGGGATTTCAAGTACGACCTTAAGGCCATGGCCTCAAGGATCTCGGATAAGACCAAGCTGATCTTTATAGCCAATCCCGACAATCCGACAGGTACTTACTGCGGCGAGGAAGAGGTCGCCGCCTTCATGAAACAGGTGCCTCAAAGCGCCATCGTATTCTTTGACGAGGCCTATTACGAATTCGGCAGGCAAAAAAGCGACTTCCCCGAGACCCTTAAATATTTAAAGGGCGGCAATGTGATAATTTCAAGGACCTTTTCGAAGGCCTATGGCCTGAGCGGGATCAGGGTAGGTTATGCGATGGCAAGTTCGACCCTGGCATCCTTTATGGAAAAAGTCAGGGAGCCGTTTAATGTTAATCTCCTGGCGCAGGCCGCGGCGCTGGCCGCGCTCGATGATGAAGGATTTTTAAAAAAGACGCTTTCAAACACACAGAGAGGCAAAGATTTCCTCTACAGGGAATTCGGCAAGCTGGGCCTTGATTATGTGCCGAGCGCGACAAATTTTATACTCGTTAATATTAAGAAGCCTTCAAAAGAAATCTTTAACAGGATGCTTTCAGAAGGGGTTATCGTCAGAGGTATGGAGGCCTGGGGATTGAACACCTTCATACGCGTTACGATCGGAACTGAAAAAGAGAATAAGAAATTCATAAATATACTAAAGAAGATAATAGGTAGTAAGTAGGAAGGGGGAGGCGATAATGATCATAGTATTACGGCCAAATGCTACTGAGCAGCAGATAAATCATATCATCGAGAAGGTAAAAAAGCTCGGCCTTAAACCGATGATATCGAAGGGCGCCGAGCGCACAATTATCGGAGTTATAGGCCCGGAGGACGTGATAAATGCCCAGCCGCTCGAGGTCTATCCCGGCGTCGAGAAGGTAATGCCGATCTTAAAACCGTTTAAACTGGTTTCAAGGGATTTTAAAAGGGAAGATACGATCATCGATCTTGGAAACGGCGTAAGGATCGGCGGCGAGAAGGTAGTTATAATGGCGGGGCCCTGCTCCGTTGAAAACAGGGAACTGCTCATAGATATCGCAAAAAAAGTAAAAAAGGCGGGCGCCGTGATTTTAAGGGGAGGGGCATTTAAGCCGAGGACGTCTCCCTACTCATTCCAGGGCCTTGGGGAAGAGGGCCTTAGGCTCCTTGCCGAGGCAAAAAAGGAAACCGGCCTTTTGGTAGTAACCGAACTTATGGATATAAGGGATACCGCGCTGGTTGCCAAGTACGCGGACATCATACAGATAGGCGCCAGGAACATGCAGAATTTTAATCTCTTAAAGGAAGTAGGACAGACCAAAAAGCCGGTCCTTTTAAAGCGCGGCATGTCCTGCACTATAAAGGAATTCCTGATGTCAGCCGAATACATCATGTCGGAAGGCAATTTCAACGTAATATTATGCGAGCGAGGGATAAGGACCTTTGAGGATTTTACGCGTTTTACGCTCGATATAGGCGCCATCCCCGCGATAAAATCTCAAAGCCATTTACCGGTTATAGTCGATCCGTCGCACGCGATGGGAAAATGGGGCCTTGTGCCCGCGGTATCAAAGGCCGGCATCGCGGCCGGGGCGGACGGACTGATAATCGAGGTGCACCCCAATCCCGAAGAGGCCCTTTCCGACGGGGCGCAGTCGCTCTATCCTGAGAAATTCGCCGAACTCATGATTGAACTTCGCAGGGTAGCAGAAGCAATTGGCAGAGAGATTTAAGTAAAAAGGTAAAAGGTAAAAGTAAAAACCACAAGTTAAAAGTTAAAAGTTTTGAGTTTTGGGTTGTGGTTTTACCTTTTTACTTTTGACTTTTAAGTTAACATGAGAAATTTCAATAAGGTAACAATTATAGGCGTGGGTTTGATGGGCGGCTCGATAGGTCTGGCCCTTAAGAAGCGGCGCATGGCCGGCGAGGTAACAGGCGTATTCAGGCGCGCATCTACATTAAAAAAGGCCTTGAAACATAAGGCGGTAGACAAGGCAAGCGAGACCATTGAGGGCGGCGTAAAGGACGCGGACCTTATAATATTGGCAACGCCGGTTCATTCAATACCCGGGCTTGCCCGTGAGTCGCTAAAGTACGCGAAAAAAGGGGCTATCATAACCGATATAGGCAGCACAAAGAAATGGATCGTTGATTCTGTAGACAAGATGTTTGGCCGCTCAAAAAAAGTTTTCTTTGTGGGCTCTCACCCCATGGCCGGCTCTGAACACGCAGGGGTCGAGTACGCCAAAAAAGATCTTTTTAAAAATTCCCCGTGCATAGTTACAAGCACGCCCAAGACAGATAAAAAAGCGCTGGATAAGGTAGTAAAGTTTTGGAGGGAGCTCGGACTTTCCGTAGCCGTAATGTCGCCCTCTGAGCATGACAGGAGCGTATCACTTATAAGCCATCTGCCGCATCTTGTCGCGTTCAGCCTCGCCGGCGCCGTTCCGGTAAAGGATCTTGCCTATGCCGCGGAAGGTTTTAAGGATACGACAAGGGTCGCGATGAGCGATCCGAGATTGTGGACGGACATATTTCTATCCAACAGGAAAGAGATAGTAAAAGCCGGTTCTTGTTTTGAAAAATATTACAAAAAAATCATCACAGCGATAGCAAAAGGAAATTACTCTGAGGTGGTTGGGCTGCTCGAGAAGGCGAAGACTATCAGAGAACATATTAAGAAGTAAAAAGTCAAAAGTAAAAAGTAAAAACCACAACTTAAAACTCAAAACTTTTTACTTTTACCTTGTGGTTTTTACTTTTACGTTTTAACTTTTAAGTTAACATGCATGAATAATATTATTATCGCCATCGACGGACCGGCGGGGAGCGGAAAAAGCACTGTCAGTAAACTAGTGGCAAAAGAGCTGGGCCTCTTGTATCTGGATACCGGGGCCATGTACCGCGCCCTTACCTTAAAGGCCATGCGGGAAAATGTGGACCTGGAGGACGGCGAGGCCCTTACCTTGATGACCGAAAAGACGTTGATAAGGCTTGATACGATGCCCGACGCCGAAACAAAGGTTTTTTTGGACGGCTCGGACGTTACGTTTGAGATAAGGACACCGGAAGTGACGGACAATATAAAATATATCGCCAGGGTGCCGGGGGTAAGAAGGTCCATGGTCAAGATACAGAGGGAGACCGCGGCAAAAAAAGGCGCGGTTCTTGAGGGCCGGGATACCACTACGGTGGTCTTTCCCGATGCCCAATATAAATTTTACCTTGATGCGGATCTAAAAGAGCGCGCCGCAAGGCGTTTTAAGGAACTCCGCTCCCTGGGCATTGAGACCGCCCTTTCCGATGTCGAAAAGGACGCGAAAAAAAGGGACATAAGCGACGAGACAAGGAAGGTCGGCGCGTTAAAAAGGGCAAAGGACGCCGTATATATTGATACGACAAGCATGAGTATTGATGAAGTAGTTAAAAAAATATTAGCTGAAATCAAGAAAATTAAATAATGATTACAGCGATGAAAAGATACGATTACAACGATATCGTTGTAATCGATAAGCATAAATTTTATACGAAATCGCTGTAATCTCTATAATTTTTTATGATTTATTATATCTCCCGCAATATTTTATGGGTGTTCTTTAAAATATGTTTTAGATACAGGGTAACAGGTTCGGAGAATATCCCGGCAAGGGGCCCTTTTATAATAGCGAGCAATCACGCCAGCTTCCTTGACCCGCCCGCGGCCGGGCTTATTACATGGAGAAAGGTTTGTTTTCTTGCTAAGGCAGATCTTTATAATAACCCCCTGTTTAAATGGTGGGGCACGAGGGTAGGGGTGATTCCCATAAGCAGGTCCAGTCCTACGCTAGGGGCCATAAAGGGTACTATCGAGCGTTTAAAAAAAGGCTATATCGTCGCCTTGTTCCCTGAAGGAACACGTTCGGACGACGGTTCCATAAAAGATCCCAAGGGTGGGGTTGGTTTTCTGGCGGCAAAGGCAAATGCGCCGGTCCTCCCTGTATTAATAAAGGGCTCGGACAATGCCCTGCCCAGGCATGCGGTAATGTTCAGGTTAAGGCCCATAGAGGTCATGGTCGGCAAACCTATCAGCGAACGCATGTATTTAAAGGAAAACGGTGAATGCGATTACAAGTCATTTAGCAAGGATGTCATGGACAGGATAAGGGGATTAAGCGATAATGAAGATTAAGATTGCCGAATGCAGCGGTTTTTGTTTCGGTGTTAAAAGGGCCATAAGCATGGCAAAACAGGCCCTGGAAAAAAATAAAGGCAGGCCGGTCTATTCATTGGGTCATATTATACATAACAGCCAGGTCGTTGAGGAGCTTTCCAGGGAGGGCCTGAAGGCAATAAAGGATCTGGATGGAATAAAGGAAGGGGTTATAGTCGTTTCTTCTCATGGGGCAAGCCCGGCGCTTTTTGAGCAGCTGAAATCCAGGGGCCTTGAGGTGATCGACGCCACCTGTCCCTTTGTCATGTCGGCTCAAAAGATAGTAAAGGCCTTAAACGAGGAAGGTTATACGATCATTATACTGGGGGACAAGGAGCATCCGGAGGTAAAGTCACTTCTTGGTTTCGCAAAAGACAAGGCGATTGTGGTAAAGGATGAAAAAAAGATTAAGGGAATAGAGATGTCATCCAAAAAAATAGGCCTTATAAGCCAAACCACACAATCTTCCGAGAACTATAATAAGGTAATTTCCGAGATTATGAAAAAAGGATTCCTGGAATTCAGGGTATTTAATACGATCTGTAACGATACGAAAAAAAGGCAGGATAGCGCGGCAAGGCTTGCTAAGAACGCGGACACCATGATAATAGTAGGGGGGAGGATGTCCGCGAATACAAAAAGATTATTTCAGATATGTTCGGGTATCTGCAAGGATACCTATCATATAGAGACGGAGGTTGAATTAAAAACGGACTGGTTCACGAGCCGTGAGCTTGTAGGGATTGCCAGCGGGGCCTCAACCCCCGACTGGATCATTGAAAAGGCAAAATCAAAGATTACGGAAATTTCAAATTCGTAATTATTCCAATAAAAGGGGGATACATGAACAATGATTAAAGAAAAGGAAGACGCAATAAGCGATTTTAGCGCGTTTTACGAAAGCACACTCAGGCGGTTCCACGAAGGGGATATACTAAAAGGAAGAATCGTCGAGATCAGGGGCAAGGAAGTCCTTATCGACATCGGATACAAGTCCGAAGGCATAATACCGCTTTATGAGTTTGAGGATCCGACCGCGCTTAAGGTAGGCGATGAGGTCGAGGTTCTTTTGGAAGCAAAGGAAAATGAGAACGGCATGCTTGTTCTCTCCCGCGAAAAGGCGAAGAAGACCTCCGGCTGGGAGGCCATTATCCGCAATTTCAAGGAAGGTGATCTTATACAGGGAAAAATAATGCGCAAGATAAAGGGCGGCTACGTGGTAAACATAGGCATGGAGGCCTTCCTGCCGACATCGCTTGCGACGCTAAAAGGATATGGAAACATAGAACAGCAGTTCGGACAAACGCTCGATTTTAAGATAGCAAAGATTAACAAACCCAGGAAAAACGTTGTTCTATCAAGGAAGGACGCGATGCAGGAACAACTCCAGAAGGATCGGGCGAAGGTCCTCTCGGAACTTATGAAAGGGCAGCTTATTTCCGGCGTTGTTAAAAACGTCACGGACTTCGGCGCGTTCATCGATCTTGGAGGGCTTGACGGGCTTTTGCACATCACCGATATGAGCTGGGGCAGGATCAGCCACCCGGGCGATGTCGTAAAGGTTGGTGATAAAGTGGAGGTAATGGTCCTTGACATAGATAAGGCAGGCGGCAAGGTGTCGCTGGGCCTTAAACAAAAGAGCCCGAACCCATGGCTGGATGTTGACTCCAAATTTCCAGTTGGGACAAAGTTAAAGGGGAAGGTTACCAACCTTTTGCCTTACGGCGCCTTTGTGGAATTGGAAAAGGGTGTTGAAGGGCTGGTTCACATCTCGGAGATGTCATGGAAAAAGAAGATAAGCCACCCAAGCGAGCTGCTTAAAGTGGACGACGAAATAGAAGTGGTGGTCCTTGATATAGACAGGCAGAACCAAAGGATATCCCTTGGCATAAAACAGCTTGAACAGGACCCCTGGGGCGATATCGAGGCCAAATATCCGGTCGGTTCAAGGATAAAAGGCAGGGTAAGGAACCTCGTCGATTATGGCGCGTTTGTTGAGCTCGAAGAGGGGCTGGATGGGCTGGTTCACGTGTCCGATATCTCATGGACGAAAAAGATAATCCATCCAAAAGAGGTTATTAAGAAGGGCGATGAGATAGAGGCGGTTGTCCTTTCGGTGGACAAATCAACCCGCAAGATCTCTCTTGGGCTAAAG
>JAQURK010000012.1 GCA_028715645.1 Candidatus Omnitrophota bacterium
CGGTTTCTAAAAGGGCGGCGGTTGTTTGAGCCGACACTCCTTATGTGTCAGGCGAGTTCCGCCGCCCCCGTCAAAATGCGATATAAAAGGCGTTTAAAATTTTCTCCCTGAGCGAACAATCCTTTTTTCTGGGTTGACAATAGTGTTCCCGCGAGGCACTGCCCCGAGAGGGGAATTTCAAGCCCTTGACTTTAAAAATAGGTGCTGTTATAATTGATTAACTTACGGGGCGTGGCTCAGTTTGGCTAGAGCGCTTGGTTTGGGACCAAGAGGTCCTCGGTTCGAATCCGAGCGCCCCGATGTGCCTGTAGCTCAGCTGGCTCCCTGCCTGCCGGCAGGCAGGGAGCATCTGCCTAAAAATGTATTTTGTATACGCATTAGCTACAAAAAATAACACAAGAATATATGTAGGTTTAACTAAAAACTTAAAGTTGCGAACTAGGGAGCATAACTCCGGAAAAACAAAATCAACCAAAGCGTATAAACCGTGGATTTTATTCTATTCTGAAAAATTTAATACCCGATTAGAAGCACGAGCAAGAGAAAAAGTATTAAAATCAGGGTTTGGAAAAGAATTCTTAAAAAATATTCTAAAAAATGTGCCTGTAGCTCAGCAGGATAGAGCATCTGCCTTTCAAATAAGCAGATGATTTATGGAAATCCTGAAAGGATGACATAAATCATAGGCCGTAAGGCCGTCTGCGAATTTGATCCCGAGCGGCAATTATTTCAGTTTATGCCGCGAGGGACAAAAGGGAGCCTTCGCAAGGAAAATGAACTTGCGAAGTGGATGCCGCTAAGTCGGTGAACACCCTGTGCCATCAGGGCAACACCGAGCTACCCTGAGGTTTCGGGGAAGTGTAGAGACTTTACACGGCGGGGCTGTGATGCCTAAGAGAAAGTCCAGACCGCAACATATTTGGCCGAAGTAATTCGGTGCGGTAAGCTAAGCAGAGGGTCGCCCGTTCGAATCGGGCCAGGCACGCCAAATTTACGAAGTAAATTTGATACTGAAGCGGCGTTAAGAAGTCCGGTAAAATTGGTTTATTCTCAAAATTGTGGTACGAAGTCTGATGCGCGAAAGAAAGAATTAAAGATACAAGGATTAACTCGCGCCAAAAAGTTGCAATTGATAAAAGATATGATTTAAAGGTCCTTCGGAAGCTCCCGCTGGTCGCTTCCTCAGGATCGAAAATTTCGAAGAAATTTTCGGTGGGTGTAGCTCAGCTTGGCTAGAGCACTTGACTGTGGCTCAAGGTGTCGCGGGTTCAAATCCCGTCACCCACCCCAGACTTGATTCCTGGCAAATCGCAAAAACGAAACATTGGGATCCCTTTATCAAAAGATCAGAACCTATTTTAAAGGGAACCCTTTAAAATAAAACTAAAAACTGTCATTGCGAGCCCCGCGAAGCGGGGCGAAGCAATCTCAATAAACGGTAGTTGAATGTGGGCTCGGCCACGGCCGCAGGCCGCCTGCGACTGAGGACGAAATGTCCGAAGGAGTGCCGAGGCCGCCGGACGAGGCCACCCGGCCTGCGGCCGTGTGCGTCCTCGCCAAACGTGTGAAAAATACTCGTATTTAAGAGAACCAGGGCTCGTCCGCCTCCGCCTGCGATTGCGCTAAACCTCTATGGACGGCGGAGCGCCGAGCCCCTCACCCGTGACGCAGGCCAAAAGGCAGATTTTGCAGGCCCCAAAATCTGCCTTTTGGCAAACAAGGAGCAAAATATTTCGGTAGGCCTGCTTAACTGTGCACGTTTTTCTTGCTAAAAAATTTGTTGAAAACAATGTAATTATGGTAAAATAATAAGAGTTTAATACCTCGTTGTAGCCACTAAAGTTATAGTACTAAAAGTATATTACTAAGTCAAGGAGAAAGATGCTCTCAAAAAGACATAAAGAATTACGAAAAGAGAGGAACTGGACACAGCAAGACCTGGCTCATAAAGCAGGGCTTTCTTTTAATGCTGTGACAAAAATTGAACAAGGTGCAGCAAGACACCCTACGCTAAAAACCCTATTAAAATTGACTGGGGCATTCGGAATTGGTTTAGATGAATTAGTTGGAAAAGATGACATTTAAACAATCCAGTATAATATGTATATAAAAAAAGTGATTATTGAAAATTTTAAATGCTTTGAAGGTAAATTCCCTCTAGATCTTAATAAGCACTTTAATATATTAGTTGGAGATAATGAGTCTGGCAAATCAACTATTTTAGAAGCAATTCATTTAGTGCTTTCAGGGTGGATCTATGGGAAATATTTAGGTACCGAACTTACGCAGTCACTTTTTAATAGCAATGTTATAAAAAAATATTTGGATAGCGTAAATGAAAAAAAACCATTACCACCACCACAGATATTAATTGAGTTATTTTTTGAAATTGAGGATGACGCCGATAAAGCTTTTTTTACAGGGAACGCAAATAGTGAAAGACTAAATGAATGCGGAGTTCAATTTAAAATTTCATTTAATGAAAAATATAAAAATGAATATGCTACCTTAATAAAAAGTGGCGATGAAGTAGCATCATTACCAATAGAATACTATGAGTTTTCATGGGCATCATTTGCGCAACAAGATATGACGCCTAAGCGCATTCCATTTAAATCTGCATTAATCGATTCTTCAAACACCCGTTATCAAAATGGGTCGGATGTTTATATATCTCGCATTATCCGAGATCTTCTTTCAGATGAACATATAGTAAAAATATCCCAAGCCCATAGGAAGTTAAAAGATTCTTTCGCTGGGAATGATGCTGTTAAAGAAATAAACAAAGAACTAAAACAAAAGCACATATCAGATAAAAAAGTTGAATTATCAGTTGATTTATCCACAAAAACTGCTTGGGAAACAAGTTTAACAACATATTTGGACGATATTCCTTTTAACTGTGCTGGTAGAGGCGAGCAGTCCTTGGTAAAAACAAAACTTGCGCTTAGCCATACAAAAACACAGGAATCAAATATTTTATTGCTTGAAGAACCGGAAAATCATTTGTCATATTCAAAGCTAAATAAATTAATGGACTATATTAAAAATGCAAATGAGAATAAACAAATTATTGTTTCTACCCACAGCAGCTTTGTTGCAAATAAACTTGGATTAGAAAGCCTAATTTTACTTAATACTGATAAGGCTACTGCCAAGAGGAATCAAGCTAGAATTACAGATTTAGCAGAGGAAACTAGACGCTATTTTGAAAAACTTGCAGGATACGATACGTTACGTCTAATTCTTAGCAGAAAAGCGATTCTTGTTGAAGGGCCATCAGACGAACTGATTATGCAGAAAGCATATTTAAAGAATAAAGGGAAATTGCCAATTGCAGATGAGGTAGATGTTATTTCAGTTGGAAAATCATTCTTAAGGTTTTTAGAGATTGCAGAAAAAATAAAAAAACCTATTATAATCGTAACTGACAATGACGGTAATTTTCAAAATAACGTTATAAAGAAATATAAATCATACGATAAATGTGAAACGGTTAAGATCTTTGCAGATCAAAGAGACTCTTTAAAAACAATGGAACCACAGATGGTTGAAGCTAATAAAGGCCAACTGCCTCTCTTAAGGGAGGTTTTAGATATTAAGGAAACGTTTTATCCAACTGAAGCAGATATAAGCAATTATATGCAAGATAACAAAACAGAGTGCGCCTTAAAAATATTTGAGACAAAAAAAGACATCAAGTTCCCTCAATATATTATAGATGCAATTTCATGGGACTATGTGCAAAAATAGGTTGATAATTGCCGCAGCGGGTGCTGGAAAAACAACTTATTTAGTAAAAGAAGCACTGAAAATAAAAAATAAAAATGTTCTTCTTACCACGTTTACAGATGCTAATGAGGAAGAGATCCGAAAGAAAATTATTGGAGAAAATGGTTGCATTCCAGGCAATGTGACAATTCAAACATGGTTTTCTTTTTTGCTACAACACGGCGTAAAGCCATATCAAGGAGGCATTTTTGAAAAGCGAATAAATGGTTTATCTCTTGTAGGTGGGCAGTCGCGACAATTTACAAAAGAATCAGATATAGAAAAATTTTATTTCGATAATAATAAAAGAATATTCTCTGACAAAATTTCAAGATTTGTTTTAAAATGTAATAAACAAAATAATGGTAAAGTAATAAATAGGTTGACTAGAATTTATTCGCATATTTTTATAGATGAAGTGCAAGATTTAGCAGGTTTTGATTTAGAAATTTTGAAGTTATTTTTTTGTTCAGCCTCTAACATATTGTTAGTAGGTGACCCCAGGCAAGGAACGTATTCAACAAATAACTCTTCAAAAAATAAACAGTTTAAAAGAGATCGAATTGTTAATTTTTTTGATGATATAGAAATTCAAAAACAAGTAAAAATTGATTGTACTTCTTTGACTACAAATTTTAGAAGCAATCAAAAAATATGCGATTTTGCTAATAAGATATTTCCAAATCATGCAAAAACTACTTCTGGTCAGAACGAATCAACTAGCCATGATGGAGTTTTCTTAGTAAGAGAAAAAGATATTGAGGTATATTTTAAGAAATATCCTTGCTGCGTTCAACTACGAGATAGTATAAGGGAAAAACGTATAAACAAAAAGTATAGCGTATTTAATTTTGGAAATTCTAAGGGCCTAAGTTTCGATAGAACCCTTATTTATCCAACAAAGCCGATTTTGGATTGGATTAAGGATGATGAATCTAACTTAAAACCGATGAGCCGTTGTAGGTTTTATGTTGCAGTAACTAGGTCCAAACATAGCGTAGGAATAGTTTATGATTATGAAGATGGCGAAAACATTAACGGAATTGATAAATTTCGGTAACTTCGCTTATGATTAATATTATCATAGAGTGGACTAAGCCTATACTTATTTCGGTACTTACAGCTATAATTACCGTTAAGCTGTCACTCAAAAAATTTCGATCCGAAAAATGGTGGGAGAGAAAAGCTGATACATATTCTAAAATTATTGAAGTTATTCACCAGCTGAAAAATTATGCTGAGCAAAAACTTAAGGTGGAATACAAAGACATCGAATTATCCCCTCAAAAAGAACAAGAGTTAGCACGCCAATATGAAGAAGCTCATAAAGAATTAATCAAGGCGTTAGATATTGGGTCATTTATAATTTCTGAAAAAGCACTAAAAGTACTTGAGACGTATCAAAATAGACCACGATTAAGCTGGGAAGAAAATGCTCTTTTTGATATAATTGAGCAAGATATTAAGCACTTAAAAGAATGTTTGTGCGATTTTAAAAAAGCTGCAAAAAAAGATCTTAAGTTAAAATAGTGTTTTAAGCAGGCCTACCGAAATATTTTGCTCCTTGTTTGCCAAAAGGCAGATTTTGGGGCCTGCAAAATCTGCCTTTTGGCCTGCGTCACGGGTGAGGGGCTCGGCGCTCCGCCGTCCATAGAGGTTTAGCGCAATCGCAGGCGGAGGCGGACGAGCCCTGGTTCTCTTAAATACGAGTATTTTTCACACGTTTGGCGAGGACGCACACGGCCGCAGGCCGGGTGGCCTCGTCCGGCGGCCTCGGCACTCCTTCGGACATTTCGTCCTCAGTCGCAGGCGGCCTGCGGCCGTGGCCGAGCCCACGTGGAGAAGTTAGTCAGAGATTGCTTCGGCCGCCTACGGCGGCCTCGCAATGACGGTTAGGGTTGTTCCTTAAAATAAGTTCTAATTTGGTCGCTTAGGCCACCCCAATTTGCGCTATGCGCTCATTTACAGCGTTCCAGTTTATTATATTCCAGACCGCCTCTACAAATTTGGCCCGCTCGTTTTTATAATCAAGATAATAGGCGTGTTCCCAGACATCCAAAACAAGAACGATCTTTAGAGAAGGATGAAGATAAAGATTATGTTTTTCAATCTGTGTAATGACGGGACGCCTTAATTGCGGCGAATATGACAGGGCCGCCCACCCGGAGCCCTCGGTAGTTACAGCCGCCTTGGTGAATTCAGACTTGAAACGCTCAAATGAGCCGAATTCGTTATCTATGACCTCTTTTATCGGGCCCTTCAAATCGGACGCTGCCCCCTTCGGACGCAGGTTTTCCCAGAAAAGCGTATGCAGGACATGGCCGCCGATATTGAATGAAAGCTCTTTGGCCGCGGCCTTTACATCTATATCCGCGTTTTCCTTTCTCGCGGAGTCGAGTTTTTCAAAAAGCGCGTTAGCCGCCTTTACGTAGGCCTGGTGATGTTTATCATGGTGGAGCCTCAACTGCTGCTCAGAGATATATGGTTCAAGCGCGTCGTAATTATAGGTTAATTCAGGCAGAACATACAAAGCTCCTTCTTTCATAATACGCTCCTTTCCTTTTTTTTAGCCGTTTTATTTTAATGGTCTTATTTTATCCTACAGTGAGATAAAAATAAATGGGTTTTTTCTTCTTTTTTTTGACTTTTTTCCAAGGCGCTTGACATTTTGAGAATTATTAGGTATATTGACATCCAGAATGAGTATAGAAGGAAAAAAGTGCGCATTTTGCGGTAAAGAGTTCACGCCAAGTAAATACCGCCCTAATCAAACCGCGTGTCCGGCGCCGGAATGCCAACGGCAGCGCCAGATACAGAATATCAAGGAATGGCGCAGCAAACACAAGGGAGATCTTGACCCGGACGTCAAAGAGGCCCGTAAACAAAAATACCGCGAGTGGCGAAGCAAGCATCAGGAATACCTTAAGTTATATAAAGAATCCCGCCGCGATGAATATCGAACCTATATGAGGGATTATATGAAGAAATACCGCAAAAAAAAGGCGGGCGGTACCGAGGAAGCCGCCGCCGGCCAGCCTTAAGCCTACCCCCTTTTAAAAACCCTTTTCTACGGTGAATGTAAGCGATTTAAGAAGGCGTTTGTCCAGAAAAAGTTCAACCCTGTACATGCCGGACGGTAAGGTCTTCCCTTCCGGCATATTCAGGATAACCCCGCCGGTACCGTCTTTTTTCGGAATATTTAAGGTATGATCCAGGACATGGATATCGTCAGTCAGGTAATGCCAGCTTACGGTTATCTGACTGTTTATCCTGGCATTGCGCCATTCGATCCAGCAGCCTACCTTTGAGGTATTATTGGGAAAAACATCGGTAATCTTTACCGGCATTAGATTTGCGTCGAGGCCGGTCACTATCTTGGCGTCAACAATTTTGATCTCGGCCGGTTTTATCATAGAGCAGGCCGCCACAAAAAAAGCGCATATCACTAAAATCGCTATATAAAAGGCTTTGATTTTAAGCATTAATATAAGATACCTCATATGGCCTTATTTGTCAAATGGATTTGTGGCCGTGGGATAGATTTATTTGACAATTAGGCAATTATCAGGTAAATTTGTTTAATAATAGAAAGGAGGAAGTTATGGGAGGATGGGTAAGACTGCTTAAAGAGCCGGTTATAGCCATGGCGACAAAGGTCTGGGGTTATATACCAAACGTCCTGGCTGCGGCTGTCATACTTGCGGTGGGCTTAGTGCTGTCCAAATTTATAGCCAGAATAATCGGGAGGGTCCTGAAGCTCTCAAGGATCGATGTGGTTTCCGAAAAATCGGGGCTGGCCGGAATGCTTAAGATAGGTGAGATAAAACTTAGCCTTTCCGAGATCCTTGAAACGCTGATCTACTGGATCCTTGTCCTGATAGTTGCGGCTACGGCCGCGCAGGCCCTTAAATTTATGGCCGCGACTGATCTGATAACAAGGCTGATCGCCTATATACCGAACATAATATCGGCGATATTGGTTCTTGCGATCGGGATCTTCCTGGCTTCCCTTCTTGGTTCACTGGTATTGGCGGCAACCAGGAACGCCGGGATTAAAAAGGCAAATTTCCTGACACAGATAGTAAAGACTGCCCTGATCATACTGGCAATCGCGATAGCCCTGGAACAGCTTCAGATAGGGCAGGTTATTATTACGCAGGTGCTGAGCATTATATTGATCAGTATCGGCGCCGGGTTTGCCATCGCCTTTGGGCTTGGCTGTAAGGATACCGTAGGCAGGATGGTAAACGATTTTTTAAACAGCTTTAAGTAAATAATTAAGGGCTTGTTGATATTTTTCGGACGTCTTTTTTATTATGGCGTCCGGTAGGTTAGGAGCGGGCGGGGTCTTATCCCAGGACACAGTCTCAAGGTAATCCCTGACAAACTGTTTATCAAAACTGGGCTGAGGCCCCCCCGGCTTATATCCTTCCTTCGGCCAGAATCTCGAGGAATCTGGGGTTAAGGCCTCATCAATCAAAATAATATCATCGTTTAAAATTCCGAATTCAAATTTAGTGTCCGCTATTATTATCCCTTTCTTATACGCGTAATCGCCTGCCTTTTTATAGATAGCAAGGCTTACCGCCTTCAGCCTGTCCGTGGCGGCCTTTCCGATGGTCTTTTCGACATGGGCCTGGGTAACATTTATATCGTGGCCGGTATCCTCCTTTGTGGCAGGAGTAAATATGGGTTCCGGCAATCTTTCCGACTCTCTAAGGCCTGGCGGCAATTTGACGCCGCAGACCGACTGTTTCCGGCTGTATTCCTTCCATCCCGATCCCGAAAGATATCCCCTGACAACGCATTCAACCGGTAACGGGCTCGATTTTTTGACCAGCATGGAACGGCCTTCGAGTATCCGGCCGTATTTTTGCGCCTCTTTCGGATAGGCGGTTATATCGCAGGTCAGAAAATGGTTTGGTATGTTTGGCTTTGTAAAGCCAAACCAGAACTCCGAGAGGGCGGTCAGCACCCTCCCCTTTCCCGGAATTCCGTCCGGAAGGATTACATCGAAACAGGAGATCCTGTCGGTAGAAACGATTAGGAGCTTATCATCAAGGTCGTAGATGTCCCGGACCTTGCCGCGTTTAAAAAATTTTAGGCCTTTTAAGTCGGTTGAGAGCAGGACCTCTTTATTCATCGGCGGTCAGGCGAATATGAAGAGCTTCATACTCCTGCCAAAGCTCGGCCGGCAGGTCATTTTTAAACTGCCTGAAGAATTTTTTGATGCCTTTTAGTTCTTCTTGCCAGTCTTTTTTATTTACAAGGATGAGTTTATCCAGCGCCCCATCCGCAAGCTTTAGCCCTGTCATATCTATGTCTAAAGGCCTTGGTACATAACCTATCGGCGTCCTTACGCCCTCTACCTTGTTATTGCAGCGGTCCAATACCCATTCAAGCACCCGCAGGTTTTCCCTGAAACCCGGCCATAAAAACCTTCCTTTATCATCCGTCCGGAACCAGTTTACGTGGAATATCTTTGGCGGTTTTTTTAGCATCTTCCCTATCTTCAGCCAATGCCCGAAGTAATTGCCCATGTTGTAGCCGCAGAAAGGGAGCATGGCCATTGGGTCTCTGCGGACCTCTCCAAGCTTTCCTACCTGGGCCGCGGTCCGCTCGGATGCCATGGTCGCGCCCACAAATACGCCATGCTGCCAATTAAACGACTCGTAGACCAGGGGCGCAAGATGCTGGCGCCTTCCGCCGAATATTATGGCGGATATGGGGACGCCGTGAGGCTGCTCAAGCCTAAATGAAGCCGAAGGGCAGTTTGTTATCGGCGTCGTAAAACGGCTGTTCGGATGGGCGCCAAGCATCGGCCTTCCCTCGGCGTCTTTTTGCCCCGGCCTCCAGGTACGACCCTGCCAGTCTATGCCTTCGTCGGGCTCATCCCCGTCCGCGCCTTCCCACCAGACCGTGCCGTCGGCCTTAAGGAGTACATTGGTATATATGGTGCCCTTTTTTATCGTCTGGACCATGTTGTAATTAGTATTGGAATTTGTGCCCGGGGCGACGCCGAAAAAGCCGGTCTCGGGATTGACCGCCCACAGGCTGCCGTCTGTATCGATACGCATCCAGGCGATATCATCTCCGACCGTCCAAATACGGTATCCCTTTTTCTTAAGCCCCTCGGGCGGGATCAGCATGGCCAGGTTTGTTTTTCCGCAGGCGCTGGGGAACGCCGCCGCGATATATTCTATATGGCCGTTAGGCTCTTCTATGCCCATGATCAGCATGTGCTCGGCAAGCCAATTTTCTTTTTTCGCGATAAAGCTCGCGATGCGCAAAGACAGACATTTCTTCCCGAGCAGGACGTTGCCGCCATAACCTGATCCGACGCTCCATATCGTATTGTCATTGGGAAAATGAAGAATAAGCCGCCGGTTGATATCCAGTTGGGCCTTCGAATGCAGGCACTTTGTAAAATTATCTTCTTTTTCTAATTGCTTTAAAACGGCGGCGCCCGCCCTGGTCATGATTAGCATATTTAAGACCACATATATGGAATCGGTGAGTTCCACGCCTATCTTGCCAAAACCCGAACCGATAGGCCCCATCGAAAACGGGATAACATACATCGTCCTGCCCTGCATGGCGCCTTTAAAGATCTCCGCCGCCCTTCGGTATGCCACCCCCGGCGACATCCAGTTGTTTGTAGGCCCGGCGTCATGTTTTTTCTTTGTACATATGAAGGTGAGATGTTCCGTTCTGGCGACATCATCCTTGGAGGTACGGTGAAGGAAGCAGTTAGGAAGCCTGTTTTGGTTAAGCTGGATTATCTCGCCTGTTGCCATGGCCTCTTTTTCGAGGGCCTTGCGCTGCCCGTCGGAACCATCAATCCAGACAATAGTTCCGGGACGACACATGCGCGCCATCTTTTTGACCCAGGCGGATAATTTTTTATTTTTTGTGGGAAATTTGTCCATTTTTTTTCAGTTGCGCTTAATTTGTGGTTGATATTATACCATTAAATCACCTCGAAGCAAGAAGAAAATCTTCGACTTTTTTAAGATCGGGCGGCAGCTGCGCGTTGAATTCAAGGTATTTATTGGTAGCGGGATGCGTAAAGCCAAGCGTCGCGGCATGGAGGGCCTGCCTTGGAATAAGGGCCGATTTTTCGCCGTATGTCGCGTCGCCCAGTATCGGGTGGCCCAGATAAGAAAGATGCACCCTCAATTGGTGCATCCTGCCCGTCTTCGGAGTCAATTCAAGCATGGTGCAGCCGCTGACCCTGCCTTCCTTAAAGCCGGGAAATCTCCGAATAACCCTGTATTCGGTAACGGCATCTCTTGACCCGCTGAACCTGACGGTCTGTCTTTGGCGTTCCGAGGGATGCCTTCCTATCGGCATCTCTATAAGCCCCTTATCCAGTTCCATTATGCCAGTTACAAAGGCAAGATATTTCTTGCGGACGGTTCTTTCCTTAAACTGCGCCGCGAGCCCCCTATGCGTCTCATCATCCTTGGCGACCACCATGAGGCCGGAGGTATCCTTATCAAGCCTGTGCACGATACCCGGCCTGAGCTCCTCTCCTATCTGCGAGAGGTTTTCACAATGGTGCAAAAGGGCGTTGACAAGTGTGCCGTTGTTTATGCCGGCGCCGGGATGCGCCGCCATGCCGGCGGGCTTATTGACCACTAAAAGCGCCTTGTCCTCATAAAGGATATCCAGCGGGATATTCTCAGGAGAAAGGTGAGGCGTATTTCGCCCTAGCTCAAAATCAACGGTTATTTCATCTCCGTCTTTTAATTTATGGTGGGGTTTTGCGGCGGAATTATTAACAAGGACACAACCTTGATCTATCAATTTTTTGATATGGGAACGGGAACCGGCATCCTTGACGGCCTCCGCCAAAAATACATCGAGGCGCTTACCGCTGCCTGTATTATCTACCTTCAGAAGGATTTTTTCCTGCGGCATATAAAATATCCGGCGATACCGGCGGCAAATATCGCCATGCTTATGAGTTGTGAAAAAGTAAGCTGCAAGATAACCGGTGAGTTATCTCCCCGTAAAGTTTCGATAAATACCCTGCCTGCCGAATAAAGGATGAGATAAAGGAAAAAGACCTGCCCTTTAAATTCCCTGGAATCGGATAGGTACCTAAGTATCAAAAAGAGGCATAAGAGCAGAAGTGAAGAATATATCTGCGTTGGTATCCTGATCACGCCGTCGCCGAATATAATACCCGGGCCCGAGGTAGGCCTTCCAAAACAGCAGCCGTTTAAAAGACACCCTATCCGTCCTATTGAATGTCCCAGCGCGATATAAGGCGCAAGAAGATCCCCGGTATTGAGAACCGAGAGGCGAGACAACTTCACATAAATAACAGCGGCGACGAACGCAAAAATCGCCCCCCCGTAAAAAACCAGCCCGCCGTGCGTAATCATGAAAATCTCAGCCGGGTTCAATATGTAATCCTTCAGATTAAGGAAAATATAAAAAAGACGAGCCCCAATGATGCCGGAGATCAGCATGATCAAGGAAAGGTTTCCTATCTTGTCGGCCGGTATGTCGAATTTATGCGCCCGGCCGGAAGCCAATAGCGTCCCGAGGATAAAACCAAGGGCGACTAGAAGGCCATAGGAGTATATGGTGACCGGGCCTAATCTTCCTATTATCGGGTGCATATAGTTATTAGTTATTAGTCGTTAGTAACTTCTTTCTTAAAAATAAATGTACGATAAAAATAAAGATGCCTATGGTGATGGCGGTGTCGCCGAGATTAAATACAGGCCAGACGCGAAAATCAAGAAAATCTACCACATAACCGTACCTTAGCCTGTCGATTAGATTACTTAGAGAGCCGGCTATGAGCAAGATCGCGGCCAGCCTGCAAACAATACTTTCATCTCTAAGATGTCGCAGAAAATAGATCAGGAACCCCACGGCTGCAAGCGAGACAACAGGGAAAAACAGGGCCGGCTGGTTTTTAAAGAGCCCGAACGCGCATCCCTTATTAAATACCAGCGTTATGTGAAAGACGTTTTTAATTACAGGAGCGCTTTGGCCGGGGGCAAACGAATGGACTAGAACGACCTTTATTATTTGATCCGCGGTTAAAAAGATTACGCCGATAACTGCTAAAACTATATTCCTAAACACCTTTTTTCTGCATTAGCTCTTCTTTTTCCTGGCAGGCGATGCAATATTCGGCGTACGGCACGGCATTAAGCCGCTTTTTGGATATCGGCCTGTCGCACGTTGAGCACAAACCGTAAGAGCCGTCTTCTATCCTTTTTAGCGCTTCATCGATATTGTATATAATGGCCTGCTCTGCGCCCGCTATACCGAGAGAGAATTCCCTGTCATAATGGTCTGTAGCGACATCCGCCATGTGAAGGGTGTATCCGGAAAGATCGCCTGAGGCATCCCTCTGGGAGGTCTTGAGCGTGTTGCTTGTTATATGCTCTATCTCTCCCATTATTTTTTCCCTGTGTTTGAGCAAAAGGTCCTTATACTTTTTAAGTTCCATTTTGGAAAAATACTTATTCGGTTTATTTATTTTTGTAACCTTTTTTGCCTTTAACCTTTTCTTTTTGGGTTTTGACTTCATTATTTATTTTCTCCCTTCAATATATTTACGCATCGTTCGCAAAGAGTCGGATGAACGCTGTCCTTACCGACATACTCACTGTAATTCCAGCACCGCTGGCATTTCGCGCCGGGCGCCTTTTCTATCTTTAAAAAAAGCGGCAGGCCCCCGAATATGACCGCCTCGCCGAATTCGGCCTCCTTTACCTCGGCCTTTGAGACGATAAATATCGACGGCAGTATCGCCATATTTTTTTTAAGCAGCCCCTGGAGCGCCTTATCGGGGCTGTAAAGCCAGACCGCGGCCTCAAGGCTTGAGCCTATCTGGCCCGTTTCCCTTTTTAATTCAAGGGCCTTGAGGACCTCTTCCCTTACCTTTATCAGGGCCGGCCATTTTTCATCCAGGGCCTTATCGCCGGTGACCTTAAGCAGGCCTTGGTTCGACGACGGCCATTCGGAAAGATGCACTGAGGAGCCGTCCTTATCGCTATAAAGACTTTCCCAGACCTCTTCCGTTGTAAATACCAGGATCGGCGCGAGCACCCTGGTAATAACGTTTAGTATCTCAAAGAGCGCTGTCTGTCCCGAACGCCTTTCGATCGATTTTGTCCCAAAAATATACAACCTATCCTTTAAAATGTCAAGATAAAAAGATGAGAGCTGTATCACACAGAAATCGTATACATTATGAAAAACATTATGGAATGAAAATTCTTCATAAAAGCCTGTCACGGATTCAAGTAGTTTATTGGCCTCTGAAAGCGCCCATCTATCCACCTCGAGCATGTCATTTGGCCTTACCGCGTCTTTTTCAGGGTCAAAATCATAGAGGTTCCCAAGGATAAACCTGTAGGTGTTCCTTATCTTCCTGTAGGCGTCGGCAAGTCTTGTCAATATCTGGCCCGATATCCGCACATCCTCCGTGTAATCGCTTGAGGCCACCCAGAGCCTCAATATATCGGCGCCGTAATCCTTTATGACATCTAGAGGCGAGACGACGTTGCCGACCGACTTCGACATCTTTTTCCCTTCTCCGTCCACAACAAACCCGTGGGTAAGGACTGTCTTAAAGGGGCTGATCCCGTCGATGCCCATGGCGGCTATAAGAGAAGATTGAAACCATCCGCGGTGCTGGTCGCTGCCCTCAAGATATAGGTCGCATGGATATGAAAGCTCTTTTCTCCTTTTTAAGACCGCCTGATGGCTGACCCCTGAATCAAACCAGACATCGATGATGTCCGTTTCTTTCCTGAATTCCTTCGCGCCGCAGTGCCTGCAGCGGACGCTCGAGGGCAGCAACTCGCCTTCTGACTTGATGAACCAGGCATCGGCGCCGTCGGTTTCGAATATTGCCGCGATATGCCCTATGATCTTTGGATCAAGCAGTTCCTTGCCGCATTGCCTGCAGTAAAAAGCGATTATGGGGACACCCCAGAGCCGCTGCCTTGAAAGACACCAGTCCGGCCTGTTTGTAACCATACCTGATATCCGTTCGCGGCCCGACGCAGGGACCCATTTGATCTTTTTTGCTATAACCTCAAGCATGTGAGCGCGAAGCGTCTTATGGTCGATTGACATAAACCATTGAGGCGTTGCCCGGAATATTACGGGATTCTTGCAGCGCCAGCAATGGGGATAAGAATGGCTTACATTCTCCCTTAAGACAAGCGCGCCCATGCTCTTTAGTTTTTCTATTATCAGTTCGTTTGCCTTGTAAACATGGATCCCTGAAAATTCGCCGCAGCAATTATCGAAATTTCCTTTTTCGTCGACCGGCATGATGACAGGCAGTTTATATTTAAGGCCGGTAAGATAATCTTCCTGCCCATGGCCGGGCGCCGTATGGACGCATCCTGTCCCCTCAAGATTGGAAACATAATCGGCAAGCACGACGATCGAATCCCTTTCAATGAACGGATGCCTTAAGATAACGCCTTCCAGTTCGCTTCCGCGCGCGGTTTTAATTACCTCATATCCGGTTATGCCGATTTTTTTCATCGAGGCGGCGGTAAGGTCCTTCATCATGACCCAGATCTCGTCCTTACTCCTGATAAAGCTGTACTCATGTTCCGGATGCACGGCGACCGCCGTATTTGCCATAAGCGTCCAGGGCGTCGTCGTCCAGATTATGAAATAATGGTCTTTCGAATCTTTTAATTTAAATTTTACATATACGGAAGGCGAGACATGGTCCTCATATTCCACTTCGGCCTCGGCGAGAGCGGTCTCGCACGAATAACACCAGTTTACCGGCTTCAATCCCTTATAGATATATCCATTCTTTACTAAATCGCCGAATGACCTGACAATATCCGCCTCGTATCCCTTATCCAGGGTCAGGTATGGCCTGTCCCATTCCCCAAAGATGCCAAGCCTTATGAATTGCGACTTTTGTATCTCAACATACCTCAGGGCGTAATCATGGGCCTTCCGCCTGAATTCGACCTGGCCTATCTGGTTCTTTGCTATGCCAAGCTCTTTAAATAACTGGTGTTCGACAGGAAGGCCATGACAGTCCCAGCCCGGCACATAACAGCTGTAATAACCCCTCATCGTGCGGTATTTTACTATGATGTCTTTAAGGATTTTATTGAGGGAATGCCCGATATGTATATCGCCGTTTGAATAAGGGGGCCCGTCATGCAGGATATATTTGGGCCTTCCCGACCTGGCCTTAAGTATCCTTCCATACAAGCCTCCCCTCTCCCATCTCTCGAGGGCCAAAGGCTCCTTTTTAGGCAGGTCTGCCTTCATTGAGAAATTTGTCTTTGGCAGGTTTAAAGTCGATTTATAATCCATATTTTCCTATAATGATCTCAAGGTCTTTTTTTATCTTATCCGGTACCAACTTTCGGCCCGTAACAATGGCGTGCTTTAACGCATCCTTGCACTGGCAAGACCTTTGCCGCGGAAGCCTTTTTAAGGTCTCCTTTAGTATGCCCCTAGCATTTTCAACATTTTTATTGAGGTTTCGTATTACCATGTCGATGGTTATCGTCTCGTGATCGGGATGCCAGCAGTCAAAATCCGTCACTGCCGCTAATGTGGCGTAACATATCTCGGCTTCCCGGGCGAGCCGCGCCTCAGCCATATTTGTCATGCCGATTACATCCATGCCCCAGCTTCGGTAAAGATTGGATTCGGCCAGTGTCGAAAAAGCGGGGCCCTCCATATTAAGGTATGTGCCGCCGTTATGTATCTTTATACCCATTTTGCCGCTTAAGGCCTGCCCGCTTTCGTAAACGGCCCCGGCCGTCTCATCGCACACCGGATGCGCAAATGAGATATGCGCGACCATGGCTGTATCAAAAAACGTCATCTCCCTCCCATGGTTGGTCCTGTCGACAAACTGGTCAACCACGACAAAATCGAGCGGTTTGATCTCCAATTTCAGGCTGCCGCATGCCGTAATTGAGATGATCCTTTCAACTCCTAATTTTTTCATGCCGTATATGTTTGCTCTGTAATTAATCCGGCTTGGCGGGATCCTATGACCCCTGGCATGCCTCGGCAAAAAGACCAGGTCATGGCCTTCGAGTTTGCCGGTAAGGTATTCATCCGATGGTTCGCCAAACGGCGTCGTCACCTTCAGCCATTTTTTATCCGTTACCCCTTCGATGTCGTATATCCCGCTGCCGCCTATAACACCAACCTTGATCATGTAATTCTCCTTAAGGTCACTAATAATTACGATAACCTTATTTTATCAACCGCGCCAAGTCAATTAAGCTATTGACCAGGAAATAACGAATGAACATAATCGCCAAAATCGCGAATATGGGCGATAAATCAATTCCTATCTTCCAGCCTGGTAGAATGCGCCTGAATGGAAGCAGGAACGGCTCTGTGGTCTTGTAAAGGAACTGCACTATTGGGTTAAAGGGATCCGGATTAACCCAGCTGATAAGCGCCCTTATTATTATCAGCCACCACAGGACGTTAAGGGCGATATTAATTACCTGGGCGGCCCCCACTAAAAAATTTGAGAGTATGAACATGTTTTGCCCCTTCCCTGATACCGTTCTTTATTATTTCTTCCAGGCCGTTTTTTAGGAATATCTTGAATGCCGCCTCTGTGGTGCCGCCTTTTGATGTGACCCTTGACCTTAAAGCCTCCGGAGATTCACCTGTTTCCTTAAGCAGCCTGGCGCTGCCCAGGATAGTCTCGACCGCTAATTTAGCGGCAACGCCATCCTTTAGGCCCAACTCCCGTCCCATCTTTATCAGGATTTCAACAAGAAAGAAGAAGTATGCGGGCCCGCTTCCGCTTATGGCGGTAACGGCATTCATGGCGTCCTCTTCCACTTCCACCACTTCTCCGATATTCTTAAACAGCTCCTTTGCGGCCGACAAGTCTTTGTCCGAGGCAAACCTTCCCCTGCATACCGCGGATATCCCGGCCTGGATAAGCGCGGGCATATTGGGCATCGCCCTGACAATGGCTATCTTTTTTTGTACAACGCTCTCAATGGAGGCGGTTGTGACTCCTGCCGCGACAGATATGAGGATCTTTGAGGTATTTATATCGTATCTGGCTCCGCTTAAGACCTCTTCAATATCCTTGGGTTTTACCGCAAGGACTATTATGTCGCATTTTTTTACGAGGTCAGGAATGTCCTTAGCCGCTTTTATCTTGTATTTTTTAGCTGTGTCTTTAAGCCTTTTTTTATCAATATCATAACTGGTGACCTGATGTCCCGGCGACTTGGCGACTGCCTTTAAGATGGCCGTTCCCATATTTCCGCAACCGATTATTCCGACTCTTTTTTTCATAGCTTTTGTCCCTCAAATATCGCTGTCCCTATACGCACCATGGTCGCCCCTTCTTCAACCGCGACCTCGTAATCCTGGCTCATTCCCATGGAAATAATAGTCAATGGTCTATGGTCTATGGTCAATAAAAAATTGTTAACCTCACTTTGGAGCAGGCGCAAGGCCTTGAAATACGGCCTTACATTTTCTTTATCGTCAACAATAGGCGCGACCGTCATTAAACCCGCTAACCTTATATTCTTTAAATTTACCGTATCCTTGACCAGGTCCATCAAACCATCCGGCGCAACGCCAAATTTCGCTTCCTCTCCCGAGGTGTTCACCTCAATCAAAACTTCCTGGACCTTGTTTAGCTTGATTGCCTCTTTATCGAGCTCTTTTGCGAGTCTAATAGAGTCCAGGGAATGAATTAGGTCGAATATTTTGACGGCATCCCTGGTCTTGTTTGTCTGAAGGTGGCCTATCATGTGCCACTTCATAAGTTCTAAGCTTTTATATTTACTCTTTGCTTCTTGGACCTTGTTTTCTGCTATATCGGTGATGCCGCATCCTATGGCTGTATTTATTTCCTCCAAAGACCTGTTCTTCGCGACACAGACAAGCGTTACGGCCTCAGGATCCCTTCCGCTGTTTTGGCACGCCTGTCTGATTTTACCGAGGACAATACTGACATTATCACATATCATTTTCTACTTTCCAAGCATAAAATGATAAAAAATGTAAAAAAAGAGGCTCAGGTATTCAATTATAACCTCTTTTATGCTTCTCTCATGCAGCCACCATTTCGAAGGATTAAAATCCTTGGAATAAATAGTCGTGTGGAGTATCTTGATGCCGGTCCCCTTAAAAAGCCATCTGGCCGTAATAAGCGCCCTTCGCATATGATAGTCGCTTGTCACCAATATCACCGACCCGAAATGGTTTTCCTGGACAAGGCGCCTTGCGCATTTAAGCTCATCAAAGGTGCTGGTTGCGGCCTCCTCTCCTAAAATGACCGCCTCACCGTTAACCCCTCTCGATTCAAAATAGCTTAAATAAAGATCTTTCTGGGTCGCGGATGTACTTAAGAGCTTTTTTAACATTTCAAAGGGGATATTTTCCTTTTCAAGCACGCGGATTATGCGGCGGGCGGCTCCTTTTTTATATAATTCTATGGAACCGTTTTCCCTCTCAAAGTTCCAATCGCCGCTTAATACAATAATGGCGTCTGCCTTGCCCATTGTATTCCCTACCGTCAAAAATCTGGCCGGAAGAGGCATCCATAGGCCATGGCCGGCTATCAGGGCAAACAGTACTAACAGCGTCCAAAGGAGTTTTTTTCTCATTTTACAGTGTTTTTTATTATATCATTTAATAGAACTCTTGACGAATCATTTTTTTCATGTATAATAGAAAAAAACAATGATTAAGAATATTTCAACCCCAAGATTAAAATCACCTGTAATGATCTGCGCATGGCCGGGCATGGGCGAGGTGGCCATAAGGGCAGCCCTGTATCTAAAAGAGAACCTTCCCTTCAAGGAATTGGCCAAATTGGACGCGCATGATTACTTCGAGCCGGCCGGGATCGCGGTAAAAAACGGCATATTAGATCTTCCTCATTACGCGGGAGGCCTGTTTTATTACTACAAGAATCCCGGGAAAAACAGCGATATAATACTGTTCATTTCGGACGCGCAGCCAAACACAGGTAATGTAGCCGAGTATTCCAAAGAGATCATAGACTTTGCCCAGAAACAGCATGTCGGCCTGATCTACAGTTTCGCCGCGATGACCGTCCCGATAGACCATTCGCAGAATTGCAGGGTGTGGATAGCCGCCAGCTCCAAAAAACTCATTCAAACGTTCAAGGGGTCCAACCTCAAGACGCTGAATGACGGCCAGATAAGCGGTTTAAACGGTCTCATATTGGGCATAGCGAAAAATAGAAAGATCGACGGGGTGTGCCTGCTCGGCGAGATACCGATCTATACCATCCAGATCGAAAACCCAAAGGCATCCATGGCGGTGCTGGAGGTAATAAATAAGGCGCTTAACCTTGAGCTGAATTTCAATACCATGAAGGAAAGAGCAAAATTCGTAGAAGAAGAAATAAATAAGTTGATAGGTTATATAAAGGGCGATACCCCGCCCGCCGGCCCCTTGAGCGAGGAAGACATAGATAAGATCAAAAAGGAGCTGGCCGTTTTTACGAAACTTCCCGAATCCGGTCGAAAAAAGATAGAGGAACTTTTTAAACTTGCCGGCGAGGACTTGAAAAACGCGGGCGAATTGAAAAACGAATTGGACAAGTGGAGCGTCTTTAAGGAATACGAAGACAGGTTCCTCGACCTCTTCCGCAAGAAAAAATCCTAACCCGCCTTATATCCTATCTTCCTCAGGAAGTCTTTGCGCCATTTAATGCCGGCGGGGCCTTCTATGCCTTTAGGGCTTGAACCATCGATGACGCCTATAATCCCCCTGCCCTGGTCGCTTTCCGCCATGAACACCTCAACCTCGTTGGCCGTCGCGCAGTAGATACCGCAGACCTCCTGTATCGCCTTTATGGCATTTAAGACATTTATGGGGAAGGCATTTTTAATAAAAAGCACAAAACAGTGGCCTGCCCCGATGTTCAGGGCATTTTCAGATGCCAATTTTTTAAGTTCTTCATCGTTTCCGTCGAAACGCACCAGGCACTCGCCCGAGGATTCGCAGAAACCTACCCCGTACTTTATGCCGGGGACGGCGCCTGTTACGGCCTCACATATGTCCTCGACCGTTTTTATAAAATGGCTCTGGCCGATGATCACGTTGACATCCTGCGGTTTCTTTATCTTTACGGATTTAAACTCCATGGGCTTCCTTTTCCAGCGGCGCGCCTGATGCCACGGCGACCGGCGCCTTGTCCTTCGCCTTCGCGAATTTTACGGATACCACTTTAGAAACGCCGCTTTGCTGCATGGTGATGCCGTACATCACATCCGCCATTGAGATGGTCTTTTTGTTGTGTGTGATGACGATGAATTGAGATTTTTTTGTAAAATCCGAAAGCAGCTTTGTGAACCTGCCTATATTAGATTCGTCGAGCGGGGCGTCGATCTCGTCCAGGATGCAAAATGGGCTCGGTTTTACCTTGAAAATGGAAAATAAAAGCGCGATGGCCGTCATTGCCTTTTCCCCTCCTGATAAGAGCGAAATGCTTTGGAGCTTCTTTCCCGGCGGCCTTGCCATTATCTCTATGCCGCATTCAAGCACGTCCTGTTCATCCATAAGGACAAGTTCCGCCTGCCCGCCGCCGAACAGGTACCTGTAATAGTCCTTGAATTCCGCCCTCACCTTCTCAAAGGTATCCATAAAGAGGTCTTTTGTGGTTTTATTGATCTTCCTTATCGCTTCAAGGAGCGATTCCTTCGCGTTTAAGAGGTCCTCTTTTTGTTTAGTGAGGAAATCGAACCTCTCCTTTAATTCCTGATGTTCTTCAATGGCAACAAGGTTCACCGGCCCCATCTTCTCAAGCCTTTGCTTTAATTCGGAAATCTCATTTCCCGCCGAAACCGGGTCAAAGCCCTCTTCTATCTCCGCGGCGAACTGCGTCAGTTCGATCTTGTATGCCTGGCTTATCCTTGTCTTTAAGGTCTCCAGCCTGAATGAGTTTTCCTGAAGCGCCATCTGGAAGTAATGGATTTTTTCCTTCAGGCCGTTTAAGGAGCCTTGTTTTTGATTTAATTCGGCGCCGGCGGCGCCGGTCAGGCCTTCAAGCGCCTGCTTCCTGTCCTTTATATCCTGAAATAGAACGGCGGTTTGCGTCTTTTCCTTCGAGGCCTCGTCTATTGAGATGCGAAGGGAATCTATCTCTCTTTTAAGCTCTGTCTGTCTTTCCGCGGCATCCGTAAAACTTTTCTCTTTTTCATCCAAGAGCGCCCTCTGGTTGGACAGGAGCTCGTTCTGGAGATTCAAATGCGCTGAAAAATTGTTCTCCTGTTCCGATATCCCTGATAGTTCCGTGCGCACCTTTGTTATCTCTACGAGGACCACTTCCCTTTCCTTAACCGCGGCGTCTATAAAAGCCTGCGCCGAAGCGATCGAGCCGTGTATGGCGGCGTTTTCCTCCTCAAGGCGTTTTAGCTCGATCTCGCTTGTTCCCAGTTTTGATCTTAACGAGGTTATTTCCTCGCCCGTCTCATCAAGCTCGAGCGCAAGCAGCGACGACTCATCATTGATCTTTTTAAAAGAGGCCTCTATAGCTTCGCGGTGGCTTTTCTTATTGGCAAGGGCAAGCTCATCCTGTCTTATTATCGCTGTGATTGAATTTATTTTTTCGATAAGACCGTTTCCTTCCTTAAGAAGCGTTTCTCTTTGAGATTGAAGCCCCTGGTTGTCCCCGATAATCCGGGCGAGCTCATCTTCAAGTTCTTTGATATGATGCTTCCGGTTCAAAATGCCCGCGTTTGTGTCGCCGACTTCAGCGCCGCCGGTTAAAAACCCGTTTTCAAGCACATAACCCGAAAGGGTAACGAACTTTATGCCCTCTTGTCCGGCGCTCGCGGCGGCAAACAGGGCCTCTTCATCCTTGACTACATATATATCATCAAAAAGCAGCGAAATGAGGTCTTTAAATCTGCCTTCCGCGCTGACAAACTCAGAAAGCCTTCCTGTGATACCTGCCGCCGATGGATTGGCTTCTTTTCTTTGGCGATAAATCGAATCAAGCGCGACGATAGTGGCCTTACCCATATTTTTGGCCTTCAGGTAATTTATAAGGTCTATCGCCGCTTTTTTATTTTCCACAACGATACATTCAAGAAGGCTGCCGAGACATGATTCGACCGCGGTTTCATAACGCTTTCTGACATCTATCAGTTCAGCGAGGGCGCCGTGCACGCCTCCTATCCCGAGCCGGTTCTCTGTCTTTTCGAGCAATATCGACCTGGCGCCGCTGCCAAAACCTTCATAGCGTTTCACCATATCCTTCAGCAGCGCCAGCCTTGATTCTATAGAAAGCCTTCTTGAATTGAGCGTCTCAATCTTTTTTTCAATATCGGAAAGCGCCGCTTCTTTGCGGTTTAATTCCTCTTCCGCGGCGCTGTTTTCTTTTTTAGAGTCTTCTACCCTTTTCCCGAGGCTGTCCGTTTCGCCCTTTATCCTTTCAAACTGCCCTTTTACGGTTACAAGCTCTCCCTTTACCGACTCTTCCTCCGTTTTTAACCTGCGCTCCCTTGCCTGAAGGTTTGAAAGATCGCTTGAAAACTTGGCAATATCATTCCTTATCTTTGAGGTCCTGGAGAGTATATCGACGATCTTGAGTCTTCCCTGCCTTATCGATTGTTCGCTGCCCTTAAGGCCGCTGTCTAATTCCTTAAAGCGCGTCTCACTCTTGTTAAGCAGCGCCTGGCGGCGCGCGCGATTTTCCGAGACGCCGCCGAGCTCATTGTCCAAGGCGGCGATCTTTTGTACCAGTTCCGCGATCGCCTTTCCGGCCTGGGCCTGTTCGTTCAGGAGGGACTGCTTGTATTCCTCCAGCTCTTTATGGCGTTCCTCATTCATGGCGATCTTGTCACTTGACCTTTCGATAGCCGAAGTCATGTCCAAGTCTTTAAACTGTATCTCTGATAATTTTGCGTTAATCGCCGTTTCCTGCGCCTTAAGGTCCGCAAGCTTCGCGCTTAAGGCCGAGATCTCGTCTGAAATGGCGGTCTCCTCGGTTTTTAGGCCGGAGACATCCCTGTCTATATCCTCCTTGGCTTTATTTAACACTTTAAATTCGTAATACCCGGCCTTCGTATCCAGTTGTTTTAGCCTTTCAAATTCTTCCTTGTAACGCTCCGCCTTTCTTGCCTGTCGTTCTATCGAGCCGATCTGACGTTTCACTTCTTCTACGATATCATTTATCCTCAAAAGGTTATTTTCCGTATACTCTAATTTTCTTGCGGCCTCCCGCTTTTTTGATTTATATTTTATGATTCCACTCGCTTCCTCGAATATGTATCTCCTGTCTTCCGGTTTGGAGGAAATGATCATATCTATCCGGCCCTGTTCTATAATGGAATAGGCGCTTGTCCCCACGCCGGTCCCCATGAAAAGTTCGATTATATCTTTAAGGCGCACCTGGTTTTTATTTAAAAGATATTCGCTGTCTCCTGAACGGAAAAGTCTGCGGGTGATAATGACCTCATCGTATTCTATGGGCAGGAATTTTGACTCGTTGGACATGACCAGAGAAACCTCCGCGAAACCTACCGGGTCCTTCGTATCGGTACCGTTGAATATCACGTCCTCCATGTTGACGCCGCGAAGGTCCTTCGCGGATTGCTCTCCGAGGACCCATTTAAGGGCATCAACTACATTTGACTTGCCGCAGCCATTGGGGCCGACTACAGCCGTGATTCCCGGCTCAAACTCTATCCTGGTCCTGCCCGCAAAGGATTTAAAACCAAAAAGCTCCAAAGATTTAAAATACATTTATCCTCCGTTATGAGGTCACTTTTTACAGACCTCTTTGAACCTCTTTGTAAGGAGCGGGACTACCTGGAACAGGTCGCCGACTATGCCGTAGGTAGCGACATTGAATATGGGGGCGTCGGGGTCCCTGTTTATGGCGATTATTACGTCGGATGACTGCATCCCGATAAGGTGCTGGATCTGGCCGCTTATGCCGCAGGCGATATAAATTTTGGGGCACACGGTCTTTCCGGTCTGCCCTACCTGATGTGAATAAGGGATCCAATCCGAATCTACCGCCGCCCTTGAGGCGCCTACGGCGCCCCCAATGCTTATCGCAAGTTCCCTGATAAGCTTGAAATTATCCGCGCAGCCAAGGCCTCTTCCGCCGGAAACAATGATGTCTGCCTCGCAGAGGTTGACCGTCTGCTCAAGCTCATCCACCATGTTGATAAGTCTCGTCCGGGACGCGTAGATCTTCTTATCAAACCTTTTGGCGATGACCGCGCCTTTTCTTCCCTTTTGAACGGCCGCCTCTTTCATGACCTTATGCCTTACGGTAGCCATCTGCGGCCTGTAATTCGGCGTAATGATGGTTGCCATGATATTGCCGCCAAAAGCAGGCCTGGTCTGCAGGAGGTTCCCGGTCTCCTTATCGATATCAAGGCCTGTGCAGTCGGCGGTAAGGCCCGTGTAGATCTTAACCGCGACCCTGGATACAAGGCTCCGCCCCAGCGTAGTGGCGCCGCATAGGAATATCTCAGGACGGTATTCCCTGACGAGTTCAACAAGGATATTCGTATAAGGCTCATCAAGATAATTTTCAAGCTCTTTCTCATCGACTACATAAACCTCATCTGCGCCTCTTTCTATAATCCCTGCCGCGGCCCCCGAGATATTGCTTCCGAGCAGGATACCGCACAATTTTACTTTTAATTTATCGGCGAGCTTCCTTCCCTCGCCCAGGAGTTCCCAAGAAATGCTTTGGATCTTCCCTTTCTTTTGCTCGCAGAAGACCCATACATTCTTATACAGGCCCAGGTCAGTTCCCTTGGCGGCGGTCTCCTTTTTTAACTCTATCGCCGAAAATTTACAGGCCTCAACGCATGCCCCGCAAAGGTTGCATTTCGTCAGGTCTATGACCGCCTTCCTGTCCTGTATGGTTATCGCGGCGAAGGGGCAGGCCCTTACGCATAATTTACAGCCGGTGCACTTATCCTTTAATATCCTTATTCTTTCCATGGTTTATCCACTATTATCCTCTAGCGGGGCAGATCCTTTCCCAGCAGCTCAATGAGCTTATCTACCGCCTCTTCGGGCTCCCCTGTTATTTTTACCGCGCCCTTTCTGGGAGGCGGATTAAAGATCTTCATTACCTTTGTGGGCGAACCTTCGAGCCCGAGCCGCTTCGGATCGCATTCCAGGGACGCGGCGTTCCATACGGCGACCTTGGCAGCCTTGGCCTTTATCTTGCCTTTAAGGGAAGGCAGCCTGGGCACGTTTATCTCCTTTACTACGGTAAAAAGGCATGGGAGCGAGACCTCCACGATTTCATAGCCATCCTCGACAAGTCTTTCTACTCTCGCTTTTTCGCCGTTTATCTCTTCTATTTTTTTAACGTAGGTTACCTGAGGAATATCCAGATGGGTGGCAACACCGGGCCCTACCTGAGCGGTATCGCCGTCAGAGGCCTGCTTGCCGCATAATATGAGGTCATAGGAACCGATCTTTTTTATGGCGCTCGACAATGTATAACTTGTCGCCCAGGTATCGCTTCCCGCGAATGCCCTGTCCGATATCAGTATTGCTTCGTCACAACCGAGGGATAACGCCTCCCTAAGGGCCGCCTCTGCCTGGGGAGGGCCCATTGTGATTATGGTGATCGTTCCGGCGAAGCGTTCTTTTAGCCTGACCGCCTCTTCGATCGCGTACGTATCGAACGGGTTTATAACGCTTTCGACGCCCTCCCTGATAAGCGTATTGGTCTTTGGGTCTATCTTAACGTCCGCCGAATTCGGCACCTGCTTGATGCAAACGATTATCTTCATTTCAATGATTCTTTTATGAGGGCCTGCGCGATCACGTTGCGCTGGATCTGGTTTGTTCCTTCGTATATCTGCGTGATTTTGGCGTCGCGCATGAATTTCTCAACCGGATAATCCCTCATATAGCCATAACCGCCGAATATCTGGACGGCGTCGATAGTGACCTTTACGGCGACGTCGCTGGCGAACATCTTGGCCATCGCGGATATCTTGGAGATATCCTTTGCGCCGGAATCTATCATTCTGCAGGCGGAATATATCAGCGCCCTGGCCGCCTCTATCTGGGTCGCCATGTCAGCGAGCATGAATTGTATCCCCTGGAAACTCGAGATCGCCTGGCCGAATTGGCGTCTGTTCTTCGCGTAATCGACCGCGAAATCCAGCGCGCCCTGCGCGATGCCCACCGCCTGCGCGGCGACACCCGGCCTCGATTTATCAAACGTCTTCATGGCGACGATGAAACCCAGGCCTTCCTTGCCCAACAGATTCGCCTTGGGAACCTTGCAATCCGTAAATATAAGTTCTCTCGTGGCGGACGCCCTGATCCCCAGTTTCTTTTCTTTTTTGCCGAAGGTAAAACCTTTCATGCCCTTCTCAAGTATGAATACGCTCGCGCCCCTTGCGCCTTTCGATTTATCGGTCATGGCGACAACCGTATAGACCTCCGCTTCACCGCCGTTAGTGATCCACTGCTTGGTACCGTTCAATATATAATGATCGCCTTCTTTTTTCGCGGTGGTCTTGATAGAGCCGGCATCGCTGCCTGCCTCCGGTTCTGTGATCGCGAAGGCGGCCAGTTTACGTCCCTTTGCAATATCAGGAAGGTATTTTTGTTTTTGCTCGTCATTTCCGAAGAGTATTATCGGGTATGTGCCGAGGGCGGTAGCGGCAAGGGAAAGCGATATCCCGCCGCAGGCCTTTGAAAGCTCCTCTGTGCATATCGCGAGCTCCAGCACGCCGCCGCCTATCCCTCCGTATTTTTCCTCAATATAAACGCCAAAGAGATCGGAATCGGCAAGCAGTTTGACAATCGGCCATGGGAATTCCTCCTTTTCGTCATATTCGGCTGCGACAGGCGCGATCTTTTCCTTCGCTATCTGACGGGCGAGATCCCTGATCATAACCTGTTGTTCATTCAACAAATAGTCCATTATTCTGTTCCTCCTTTAGTAACCTTTTTACTCATAGATTATCACTATCTTAAATGTCGCTTCTTTCTTTTTAAAATTGGCGGGAAATGCCGGGAAAGGCGACGCATCCTGGACGCTTTTTATCGCCGCGTCCTTTAAAACCTTATCGGCCGGTTTTAACAAAAGCGGGACGCCGATCAGGCGCCCGTCCTGGCCGATACGGAATGAAAGATTGGCCTCGCCCATAGCGGATTGCGCCGGATAATTCTCCTTTACCTTTTCAAATATCAGTTTGCGGACTATGCTGTAATATTCATCTATCGTAAGCTCTTTTTGAGGAACGTTTACAGCCTCCGGCTCCGACGCCGTAACCTCGGGTGCAGGCGGCTGCGTGGCCGCTTCTAGCGCCTCTTGCCTCTTTGCCCTTTCTACGAGGCCTTTTCGCATTTCCTCCTGGCTAAGCTGTGTTTCAAGCTGTTCAGTGATGTCCGAGTATTTGGAAACTTCGGCCGATGGCACTTCTCCTGATATTATATGAGGAGTTAGAAATATTACAAGCTCATTTTTTTCCGGCTCATTTGAAGTACCTACTGAACCCTTTGTCCGGCTCCTGAAGATACCGCCTATAAGCGGCAAGTCGCCTAAGCCCGGAACCTTTTTGACCTCTTCCTGATCCCTGCTTTCGATAAGGCCTGCTATGACGATGGTGTTGCCGTCCTTGACCATTACCGTTGTCTCGGCCTGGGAGGTATTGACGATGGGAACCGTAGTCTCGGAGCCGCTTGAGCCGTAGCTGTAGTTTGAGGTAGTGGAACTGACTTCAGGCTTGACCTTCATAGTGATAAAACCATCCCTGTTTATGGTAGGAGTGACATAAAGCTTTGTGCCCAGGTCCAAAAAGGTAACCTGAAAGGAAGTGGTTGAGGCCCCTGTAGCGGGGGTTGTCGTCTGGCTTGTGGCGTAGGGCTGATTTTTCCCTACAAGGATCTTTGCCTCTTCATTGTTTATCGCGACTATCCTTGGGCTTGCCAGCAGGTTTGTCTTGCCGTATTTTTGAAGGAATTTTATCATCGCCTCTACATTATATTTGGTGTCAAGGCCGCCTATATGTACGGCGCCGCCTGAGGCGGAACTCGTGGAAGGAATGAGGCTCTCGGTGATGACATTGAAATTCATTCCCATCTGGGCCTTCAGGCCCGCGAATACGGCGTCCCAGTTTATTCCGGCCTGATATTCACTGGTCAGCGTGATCTGAAGAATCTTCGCGTCGATGAGGACCTCTTTTGTCTTTTCGTCAAATTCAGCTACCGCGCTTTCGATGACCTTCATATTGTTTTCAAGGTCCGTTATGATTATCTTGTTTGTCCTCTCATCGATCTGTATGGTTCCTATGCTTCTTGTCAAAAGCGGTTCCAATTTAGCCTTCATCGTCTCGGCCTTTGAATAATTAAGCGGGAATATCCTTGTTTTTACCGGGACGTCTATCGCCTTCGCCAGTTCCTCCATTTGAGCGACGATCTGCGGTGAGTCTATAACAACCAGCGCGTTAGAAATCTCATCTACCACGGTCTTCCCCACCCTTGATTTGATTTGGTTAAGGGCCTTGCTTACATCCGCCGCCTTTGCGTATTTTAATTTTATTACCTTTAATTTCTTTGTATCCTGGAACCTCTCCCCGTAGATCGCCTCATATTCCCTGTCGGTCATCACATTGATTATATTACCCTTCATGTCGTAGGCAAGTTCATTGGAAATAAGTATTATCTCAAGGGCGTCCATAACATCGACGTCTTTTAAAAACACCGTCACCTTGCCCCGGACGTTCTTTCCGGCTACTATATTTTTTCCGCTGCGTAAGGAAAGCATCTTAAGGACATCCGTTATCTCCATTCCCTTTATATCAAGGGAGATCCTGTTTCCGGCTACCTGATCCTGCACAATATTTTGCTGAGAGAACTCCTGGGTAAACGCCCCGCCGGACCATAGACCATAGACTATAGACCATAGACCCAAGGCTACAAATAGTTTATTTTTTATATTAATTTTTTTCATTTCGGCGCCCCCTCCTTATAATACCAGCTCAAATTCCTTATCTTTATAAAATAAAATTACCTTATTCTCTAAAATATCGCCAACCCTTATATCGTCAAATGTGGAACCCTTATTCAAAAAATAAGTCTTTTGCGTGCGTTTATCCTCTATTATCGCCTGCGGCTCAGCGCCGCTTACGACGCCGAGCAGGCTCAACTGAGACTTTATATCCTCCAATTTAGGGCCTTCTTCCTGCGGTGCCTGTCCCTGGGAATCATCCTTAATGGCCGGCGAAAAGATATTCCTTGCACCCACCGACTCTGAATAATAATTAAAAGGCGGTCTCGCAGGCTCTTCTATTTTTTGAGGGGCAGGCTTCTCCAGGGTCTTTATTTTTGTCTCGAGGTCGCTGGTGGCATTTTGTGAACCTTTAATAAAGGAGGGCACAAAATAAAACAGCAGGCCTGCCAGCACTACCATAAGGAGCACGTTCAGATTTTCCCATTTTAAAAACCTCTTAAATTCAAATGGGGCCCGTTTTTCCTGCCTCACCGGTTCCTTTGGTTTATCGGAAGCCGCGGGGGCCGGCTGCGCCGGCTGGCGCCTTGCGGGGTTCGACCGTATAAGCTTTAAAAGTTTTTCTTCCGGAGAAAAGTCCCTTGCCATTTAAATTGCCTCTTGTTCTAGTATCTTATTTATCAAGCCTTCATCCACCGTCCTTTTATCATGCATGACCAGGGCCTCCAGCGCGTTGTGGCATAAAATAGATATCTTTCTTGGATACCCGGAAGACCTCTCATAAACCATCCTCACCGCGCCTTCCGTAAACAGGGCGCAGCCTGACGGCATGCCCGCCTGCTTAAGGCGAAAATCTATCATCTCCCTTGTCTCGTTTTCATCAAGGGGGTTTATGATGTATTTGAGTATTATCCTGTCATAAAAATTTTTTATGCGCCTTACCCTGGGCAGGATCTCCATCTGCGCCAGGATTACCAGCTGAAGGAGTTTATACTCGTTTGTCTCATAATTAAGGAGGGTGCGAAGTATCTCTAAAAAAGTAGGGGTAAGCTTCTGGCCTTCATCTATTATAAGGACGATTGTCTTATTTTCGTCCACGCCCTTCTGGAAGAGGTATCTTTCGATCGCTTCTTT